>CAZYPO010000026.1:0-40133 GCA_964649225.1 uncultured Gemmatimonas sp.
TCAAGAATCTTCATCTGGGCGTCTATCCGCCGGATGGCCGGGTCCGGGTCGCGGCGCCTCTCTTGGTATCGGATGCGGCGGTGCGGGTGGCGGTGATTGGAAAGCTGCGCTGGATCCGCCGGCAGAAAAAGAATTTCGCGGAGCAGCCGCGGGAGTCCCGGCGGGAGATGGTGAGCGGGGAAAGCCATTACTACATGGGGAGGCGTTACCGGCTCCGGGTGGTGCTCCACGAGGGACCAAGCCGGGTGACGCTCCGCAACGCCACCACGATGGAACTGCAGGTTCCGGAAAGGTACGCGGCGGCGCAGCGCTCGGAGGTGCTCCGGCGCTGGTACCGGGAGCGGCTCCGGGAGCTGGCCTTGCCCCTCCTGGAAAAGTGGGAGAAAAGGCTCGGCGTTCGCGCCTCCGCGCTCGGAATCCGGAAGATGAAGACCAAATGGGGGTCCTGCATCACCGGCTCACGGCGGATCTGGCTCAACCTCGAGCTCGCCAAAAAGCCGATCCAGTGCCTCGACTACCTGATCGCACACGAGCTGATCCATCTGCTCGAACGGCATCACAATAACAGGTTCAAGACATTGCTGGACCGCTACATACCGCGCTGGCGCTCCTTTCGGAGTCTGCTCAACGAGGCCCCCCTGGGACATGCGGATTGGAGCTATTGATCCAAAAACCACTCACGCGCCGTGCCCTCCTAGAACGCCTGCTGGGCCTGGTGGCCGCACTTCCAAGCGCCGCGCTGCTCGGGGGGTGTAGGCGGCGATCCGCCACGCCTCGTGCTGGCAGCGAGGAGCTGGGCCCGCTGGAGCCCGAGCTCAACATCTACAACTGGTCCGACTACATCGCGCCCGAGCTCATCCCAGCCTTCGAACGCGAATTCGGGGTGCGGGTTACCTACGACACCTTCGAGAGCAGCGAGGAGATGGTGGCCAAGCTGCAGGCGGGCGCGCGCGGGTACGATCTGGTGGTCCCGCCCACGTATGCGGTGACGGTCCTCATCGCCGCCGGCTTGATCGCCCCACTCTCTTCCCGCTATCTGCCCAACCGCGCCAATCTCGCGCCGGTGTTCCGGGGGCTGGCCCACGATCCCGGCGACCGGTACACGGTGCCGTGGCAATGGGGCATGACCGGGATCGCCTGGCGGACCGATCTGGTGCCCGCGGCGCCGGAAGGCTGGGGCGTATTCCTGGAGCCACGCTATCGCGGCAAGATGACCATGCTGGACGACCCGCGCGACGTGATCGGCGCATTTCTCCGGCTGCGCGGGCACTCGATCAACTCCATCGATCCGGCCGAGCTCGAGGCGGCGCGCCGGGACGCGGTGGCGGCCAAGGGGAACCTCAAGGCGTATCTCTCCGCGCCCGTGAAGGCGCAGCTGATCGCGGGGGACGTGTGGCTGGCGCAGCTCTGGAACGGCGACGCGGCGCAGGCGGCGCGGGAGCAGCCGGCCCTGGCCTGGACGCTGCCCAAGGAAGGCAGCACGCTGTGGATCGATTCCCTGGTGGTGCCCGCCGCGGCGCCGCACCCGCGCGCCGCGCACGAGTTCATCAATTTCATCCTGCGGCCGGAGGTGGGAGCGGCGATCTCCCAAGCCACGGGCTACGGCACCCCGAATCAGGCCGCCATGCCGCTGCTCGCGAAGCCGGTGCCGTACCCGTCCGCAAACGAGCTCGCCCGGCTCGAGATCCAGGAGGATCTGGGCCGGGCGAGCGAACTGTGGGACGAGGTCTGGACGCGGATCAAGAGCGGCTGAGCGCCCTGGCTGCGCCTACATCTTGTGCACCGCGAACCCGTCGATGTGCACGTCGAGGTTGTGATTCATCCGGATCCCGATTACCCCGACGGTTCCGCCGGTTGCGTTCATCTCATGGACCGGCTTCCCGTTCACCTTGAAGGTGATCTTCTTGGCGGTCGCGTCGCCCGCGATCTCGAGGAGGTTGATCGCCTTCCCGGTCGTCGAGTCCTGCTTCACGACGGCGGGATTCGCCACCCAGCCGTTCCGATTGCCCTGGGTGGTGACGTTGGTGACGTTGCCGCCGGTGCGTTGCCGGATCGAGAACATCCCGTCGCCCCGAACCAGGAAGTAGACGTAGGACTGATTGGGGCCCTTGAGATCGGTCCCCATAAGGAACAGCCCATAGGCCTCGGGGTGCGTCGGCGCCTTCGTTTGCGTGAAGGTCGCGATGGTGTGGAACCCCCCGGTGACCGCGTCGGTGTCGCGCCAGTAGATCCCGGCGGGCCCCGTCGTGAAGTGCACGCCGGCCCCCATCGGGGCGAATTTCACGTTCTGGATAGTGGCGGTGGTGTCGTCAAGCCGATACGCCCATCCTGGGGGGACCGCGCCGCCGCCCGTCACCTTCTTGTCGGGATCGGCAGGGTTGCCCTGAGCAAGCAGCGGGGTGGTCAGCACAGCGGTGAGACCCAACAGAGAAAGCATGCGCATACGATTCACCTCAGGCGAAGGCTACTCAAGATCCAACCCCTCCGGTTGCGACTCCGGCAGGGGGACGGGTAAAATACTGCCTCACGAAAGAGGGGGCCATGCGGATCTTTGGGATCGTTTTCGCCACCCTGGGCGCGGGCATGATCCTGTTCGCCCTGACCTACGTCACCCTCGTGGTGGGCGGGCTGGTTAACGGGATGGTGGTGTTGATGGCGGGCCCGCTGGTGGACCGGCTCCTCGCGAAGAAGAAGGGCCAGGGCCGGGCTGTCTGATGGCCCGCACGGCCCCCTCGTAGTTGACCTTCAGGCTCCCCAGCCCCTCTCGCAGACCCCGCACCTTCATCTGCCGGTCCCCGCCGCGCCGGGCCAGCATGCCCATCATGCCCATGGTGTCCGCCAGGGCCGTCTGATTGATTGAATTGGCGGCCGCCTTCCCCTCGTCGAGCAAGCGGCAAAGCCGGCGGATCATGGCATCGTCCGCCCGCAACGCCGCGAGCTCCTCGATGAGCCGGTGCGCCGTCTCGAAGCGCGGCGGAAGGGTGGCCAGCACGTCAAGCTGGGTCTGCTGCTGGGGCGTCAGCTTGTCGGCCATGGTCCAGAGCGGTAAGTCTCAACGGGTTGGGTGGTGCGGTCGTAACAGATAGATGTCCCCCGGACCCCCCGCAGGGTGGCCGGTTGTACGGCCATTTCGGCCCGTCTGTCCGTCGTTCCATCCGTCCGTCCGAAGAGGCGCATGAATCTCTCCGACATTGCGATCAAGCGGCCGGTCTTCGCCAGCATGACGAGCGCGGCACTCGTGCTGTTTGGCGTGATCGGCTACAAGCAGCTGGCCGTGCGCGAGTTTCCGGACGTGGATCCCCCCATCGTCTCGGTTTCGGTCACCCTGCGGGGCGCCAATCCTCAGGTGATGGAGTCCGCGGTCACCGACGTGCTGGAGGAGCAGCTGGCCTCGCTCGAGGGCCTGCGCACCATGACCAGCAACAGCTCGGAGCAGAGCTCCAACATCAACCTCGAATTTAATCTGGACCGTCCGATCGAAGACGCCGCGCAGGACGTGCGCGACATCGTGTCGCGGGTGCGGGGGCGGCTGCCGCAGGAAATCGAGGATCCGGTCGTCAACAAGCAAGATGCCGACGCGCGTCCGATGATGTTCATCGGGCTGGAGTCGGCCACCCGCGACCTGCTGCAGCTCTCGGACATCGCGGACCGGATCCTCAAGCCGAGGCTGCAGACGGTACCGGGCCTGGCGCGCGCCGAAATCCGCGGCGAGCGGCGCTACGCGATGCGGGTCTGGCTCTCAGTGAGCGCGCTGCAGGCCCACGGCCTCACGGTGCAGGACGTGGTGAGCGCGATCCAGAGCCGCAACGTCGAGATTCCCGCGGGCCGCATCGAATCGGAGCGGCGCGAATTCTCGGTCCGCTCGCTCGGCGAGCTGCGCTCCCCGGGCGAATTCGCCGCCATGGTGGTCGCGAGCACCGGCGGGCAGGTCGTCAAGCTGGGCGACATCGCGCGGGTCGAGCTCGGCCCCGAGGACGAACGCAGCTTCTTCCGCTTCAACGGCCGGCCCGCGGTGGGGCTGTCGCTGGTGCGGCAGTCCAAATCAAACCTGGTGGACGTGGCCGAGGCAGTACGCGCCGCGCTGCCCGAGCTGCAGGCGGCGCTGCCTCCCGGCGTCACGGCCTCCCTGGGGTACGATCAATCCATCTATGTGAAGCGCTCGATCAAGGAGGCGGAAGAGGCCCTCTTCCTGGCCGGCGGGCTGGTGGTGCTGATCATCTTTCTGTTCCTGCGGAACATTCGCGCCACGATCATCCCGGGGCTCGCCATTCCCGCCTCGATCGTGGCCACTTTCGCGGTGATGTACGCGCTCAACTTCTCGATCAACAACCTGACCCTGCTGGCCCTCACGCTTGCGATCGGCATCGTGGTGGATGACGCGATCATCGTGCTGGAGAACGCCTATCGCCACCAGGAAGACCTGGGCGATCCGCCGGAAGTGGCCGCGGTCAACGGGACCCGCGAGATCGCCTTCGCGGTCATCGCCACGACCATCTCGCTGATCGCGGTCTTCACACCGCTGGCGTTCCTGACCGGCAGCACCGGCCGGCTCTTCAAGGAATTCGGCATCGCGGTCGCCGCCGCCGTCGGCATCTCGGGGTTCGTCGCGCTCACGCTCACGCCGATGCTGTGCGCCAAGATCCTGCGGGTCCCGACCCGTCACAGCCAGCTCGCCAACACGCTGGAACATGCCGTGCAGGGGGTGACGACCGGATACGAGCGCGCCCTCGACTGGGTGCTGCGGCACCGGGTGGCCGTGCTCGGCGGAGTCGCCGCCCTGGTGACGGCCGCGGTCGTGGTCTTCACCAAGCTGAAGGTGGAGTTCGTGCCGCCCGAGGACCGAGGCCAGATCCAGATCGCGCTCACCGGCCCGGAAGGCGCGACGCTCGCCTTCACCGACCAGTACCAGCGTCAAGTCGAGCAGATCCTCGCCGGCGTGCCCGAGATCGACAATTACACCAGTACGGTAGGCGGGGGTGGTGGCGGTGGTGGCGGCGGTGGGGGCGGCGGGGTCAATCGAGGACAGATCTTCGTCCGTTTCGTAGACTGGTCGCAGCGCAAGCGGAGCGCGCAGGACATCATCGAGGTCCTCCGGCCCCAGCTCGCGAAGATCCCCGGCGTACAGGCCTTCGCCAACAACCCGCCGGCGTTCGGCGGCTACGGCTCGGCGGTGCAGTTCGTGATCCGCAATCCGAACTTCGACAGCCTGTTCGTCGGCATGCAGTCCATGCTCAGCCGCGCCCGCCAAGTCAAGGGATTGACCAACGTCGACACCGATCTCCGCATCAACAAGCCGGAGCTGGCGGTGTCCTACGAGCGGGACCGCGCCGAGGACCTCGGCGTTCCGGTCCGCGCGGTGGCGGGCACCATGCAGGCCCTGCTGGGCGGGCAGCGGGTCAGCACCTTCACCCGAAACAACAAGCTGTACTACGTCATGGTGCAGCTCTCTCCGGAGGAGCGGGCCACGCCCACCGACATGAGCGGGCTGGCCGTGCGCGGCAACAACAACGAGCTGATCAAGCTCGACCAGCTCGCCAAGGTCACCGAAGGGGTGGGACCGCGCTCGCTGAGCCATTTCATGCGGGTCCGCTCGGCCCAGCTCTCGGCGGGCCTGGCCCCCGGGTTCACGCTGGGCGAGGCGCTCGATTCCCTCGAGCGCATCGCGACGGAAGTGCTGCCGTCCGGATCCACCACCGCCCTGGCCGGCGAATCGCGCGAGCTGCGGGAGAGCGGAACCGCGCTCTACTTCGCGTTCCTGCTCGCCCTGATCGTGGTGTTCATGGTGCTGGCCTCGCAGTTCGAGTCGCTGGTGCATCCGTTCACGGTGCTGATGGCGGTGCCGCTCGCCATCACCGGTGCGGTCTTCACGCTGTTCGTGGCGAAGTCGAGCATCAATCTCTACAGCCAGATCGGCATGATCCTGCTGATCGGCCTGGTGGCGAAGAACTCCATCCTGCTGGTGGACTACACCAACAAGCTGCGGGCCCGGGGCCTGGACACCGCCGCAGCACTGCTCGAGGCGGGGCGGGTGCGGTTGCGCCCCATTCTGATGACCTCGGTCGCGGTGGTCATGGGCGCGGTCCCGATCGCGCTCGCGCTCGGCGCGGGCTCCATCAGCCGGCGGCCGCTCGGCTACGCCATCGTGGGCGGCGTGGTGTTCTCGACGGCGCTGACGCTCTTCCTGGTCCCGGTGGTCTACTCGCTGATGGAGGGCGCGCGGATGCGGGTGCGTGCCAGGCAGCGCCGCGGTGCGGTGCAACCGGTGCGGCCGGCGGAGGCGAAGTGATCCGCTTCCTGCTGGCGGTCCTGGCGGGTCCCCCTGCTTCGACTGATTCGGTTCCCTCCGTGACCCTCGCCGAGGCGTTGCAACGGGCGGCGAGGCTGGATCCGGACTACGTCCAGGCCCTGGGGGCGGTGGACAATGCCGCCTGGGCGCGCCGCGCCGCGCTCAGCGCCATGGTGCTGCCCTCCATCACGGTGAGCACCGACTACACCCATTACACCATCGACCAGTTCAACGTCGGCACTGGCGAACGGGTCAAGACCAGCGCCACCGCGCGGATCGATGCCCGCTTCGAGCTGTTTACCGGCTTCCGGAAGCTGTCCGAGCTGAGCCGCACCGGCGCCGATCTTGAGGGCGCCCACGCCGGCGAGGTGCAGCAGCGTTACCTGACGGCGCTGAGCACCGAGGCGGCCTACTACGCCGTGCTGAGCGGGCGGGAGCTACTCGACGTGGCGCGCGATCGGGTACGCCGCGCGGACGAGGGCCTCGTCGTCGCACGGGCCCGGGTGGTGAGCGGCGCGGCGGTGCAGACCGACTCGCTGCAGCTCCTGCTCGAGCTCGACCGGGCGCGGGTCGGGTTGCTGCAAGAGGAGTCGCGGCTGCGTGTGGCGCGGCTGCAGCTGGGCCGGAGGGTGGGAGCTCCGCGCGGTGTCGACGCGGCTCCGCTCGACACCGCCCGGGCGCCCGATCTCCCCCTCACCCTGAACGAAGCCATCAACCAGGCGCTGGACCAGGGGCCGGAGTTCCGGGTGGCGCGGGCCAGCGAGCGCTCGGCCGAAGCCGCGCTGCATTCCCGGCGCGCCTCGTATTTTCCGCAGGCGGTGCTGAGCGCCAATACCAGCGGGTTTGGCGACAAGTATCTCACGCGGGGTTTGTCGCGCAGCTCGGTCACCTTCACGCTGAGCTTTCCGCTCTGGGACAACGCCCAGCGCGAGCTGGCCTACAGCCGGGCCCGCACCGCGCGGGACGTGGCGCGCGCAGCGCGGGAGGACTTGGAGCGCTCGGCCGAGGCCGACGTGACCGAGGCCTACGAAGCCTATCAGACCGCGCGCGCCACGACCGATTTCTCGGCCCAGGGCCTGATCGTGGCGCGGGAGAATTATCGGGTGCAGGAGGCGCGCTACCGCGCCGGCGCCAGCACGATCCTCGATCTGCTCGACGCCCAATCCGGCCTCACGGTGGCGCAAGCGGACCTGGTGCAGGCGCGCTATGCGGCGCGGCTGGCACTCGCGGGTCTCGAGGCCATGCTGGGGCGCCGACTCTTCAGTGACAAGGAACCCTCGTGAGAGGCAAGATCTGCACCCTCCTCGCGCTGGCAGCCGCGGCCTGTGGCGGCTCGAATGCCGCACCTCCCGCCGCCGGACGCGGCCGCGGCCCCGCCGGACCCGTGCCGGTCGAAGTGGTGGCGGCGCGCACCGATACGGTCGTGGATGCCATCACCGCGACGGGACAGGTCGAGCCGCTGCAATCGATCCAGCTGCGGCCCGAAGTGGACGGGCGGCTGGTCGGCATCCTGGTGCGCGAAGGGGTGGAGGTGGCGCAGGGGACCCCGCTGTTCAAGGTGGACGACGGCGAGCTCAAGGCGCAGGTCGCACGCGCGCAAGCCGATCGGGACCTGGCGCAACAGGCGCTCACTCGGACCAAGCAGCTGCTGCAGGAGAAGGCAGCGGCTCCGGCCGACGTCGAGCGCGCCGAGGCGCAGATGCGCAGCACCCAGGCGGGGCTGGATTTGCTGCAGCTCCGGCTGGACCGAACTTTGGTCCGGGCGCCCTTCGCCGGCGTGGTGGGGCAGCGGCTCGCGAGCCTGGGCGACTACGTGAACAACAGCACCCGGCTGATTACGCTGCAAACCGTGAATCCCCAGCGGGTGGCCTTCCAGGTCCCCGAACGGTACGCCGACCTGCTCAAGGTGGGGCAGCGGGTGATGTTCCGGGTGGCCGCGCTCGCGGGGCGTGATTTCTCGGGCACGGTGGACTTCGTGGATCCGCTGGTGGCCTTGCCGGGCCGAACCATTACCGTGAAAGCGCTGGTGCCCAATCCGAAGCGCGCGCTGCAGGCCGGGATGTTCATCGAGGCCCGGCTGGAGACGGCGGTGCGACCGGCCGCGGTGGTGATCCCGGAAGACGCGGTGAGTCCCATGCAAGGCTCGATGTGGGTCTGGGTGGTGCGGGAGGGGAAGGCCGAGCGTCGCCAGGTGACGCTGGGGGTCCGCACCCCGGGCTACGTGGAGATCCGCGAGGGCATTGATGCCGGGGATCAGGTCGTGGTCGGCGGCAGCGAGCGGCTCACCCCCGGCGCCGAGGTGCGCGCCACGCTGCAGGAGCGGAGGCCCCAGGGCGGCCGGGGAGACCGCGCGCCGCGGCCGGATTCAGCCACCAAAGGACGTATAAAATAGGCTAAAACTTGGAGATTTTATTATAGTTCTCTTAACAGATAAATCTATTGGTTGATATTTTAACGTAAATACTGTACACTTGCTCCCCGTTGCGGACCCTCCTCACCCGTGTCCCCGTGGAGCCAGCCTGATGCCGAGCGAACTGCGCGACTTCCTGCAAATCCCCTACGATCAGCTGGAAGAGATGAACTTGGAGGCCAAGTCCGAACGGATGACGCGGACTTCGGTCGACAAGGTAGGCGAGAAGCGCATGCGTTACCTGGGCGAGGAGAAGCGCCTCAAGGCGGTGACCGTCTGCTTTGCCGACCTCGAGGGGCGGCTGCACATGCTGGATTACGACAAAAAATTCCTGCTGAAGTCGGCCGACAATCTGACCTTTGACGGCTCCAGTATCCGGGGCTTTTCCCAGCAGGCCGAATCCGACTTGCGGCTGGCCATCGACTGGCCGGCCTTCTACTGGATGCCCGCCGACATCTTCGGGTCAGGGAAGGTACTGGTCTTCGCGGACGTGCTGGAGAAGGACGGCACGCCCTACGTCGCGGATATCCGCGCCAAGCTGAAGAACTACCTGGCCGGACTCTACAAGAAGGGCGGGTACACCTGCAACGCCGCCAATGAGATCGAGGGCTTCCTGTTCAAGGGGCGGGACGCGGAACGGCGTTACTACGAGACCGGGAGCTTCGAGTTTCCCAGCACGGGCGGCTACTACCATTCGCTCCCTGGCGACGCGCTCCGGCTGTTCATCGACACCGCGGCGGAAGTGCAGCGTGCGATGGGCTTCGCCAATGAAAAGGACCACCCGGAGGTGGCCCCGTCACAGTTCGAGATGAACTACGGTTACACGGAAGCTAGCATCGCGGCCGACCAGGTCCTGCTCTACAAACTGATCTGCCGTCAGGTGGCCGCGCGGTTCGACATGACGGCAAGCTTCCTGCCCAAGCCGGTGACTGGAGTCAACGGCAGCGGTATGCACACCAACCTGTCGGTGAGCCAGAAGGGGAAGAACCTCTTCTACGACGCGCGGGGGCCCAACAAGCTCGCCAAACTGGGCTACAAATTCATCGACCGGATCCTGACGAGCGGACAGGACACCTGCGTGCTCTTCAATCCCAGCGTCAACGCGTTCCGCCGGTTGGATCCCCACTTCGAGGCGCCCAATCAGATCAAGGCCTCGGCGGTGGACCGGGGCTCGATGGTCCGGATCCCGCTTGGCAATGAGAAGTCCATGCGGATCGAGATGCGCTCGATCGCGCCGGACGCGAATCCCTACCTCGCGCTCTACACTCTCTTCCGTACCGGCTTCGAGGGTCCGATCGAGCCCGACAACAGCGAGAAGCGGCGGGACCGGACCAAGTTCCTCCCGGACAACATTTACGATGCGCTGCGGCTGTTCAAGGGGAGCAAGTTCGCAGTCGATCTGCTGGGCGAGACGGTGCACAAGAGGTACGCGGATCTCAAGCTGGCGTCGGCGGAGCGTTGTCCCAAGGCGCTGGGGGCGCTGATCAAGACGCCGGAGATCCAGTTCCATCATGAGGTGACGAATCAGTACTTGTGGTCGCGGTTCTGAGAGAGGGCGTCCTCCTCGCTACCTCCTATTATTCGAGCATGCGCCGGCTCTCCTATCTCCTGCTCCTCGCCCCAACTCCGCTCGCGAGCCAGCAAACCGTTCCCGAGCACAGCAACTACACGCAGACGTCCGCGCACGCGGATGTGCTGGGGTTCGTGGATTCCCTGCAACGACTCGGAGCCGGAATCTGGGTGGGCCGGCTGGGAGTGAGCCCGCAGGGCCGCTCGCTCCCCTATGTGATTGCGTCCCGGCCGCTGGTGGACGGGCCGGCGGAAGCCCAGCGTAGCGGGAAACCGATCATCTACCTCCAGGGGAACATTCACGCCGGCGAAGTCGAGGGCAAAGAGGCGGCGCTGATGCTGCTGCGTGACCTCACCCTTGGCTCGCTCCGTCCGCTGCTCGACAGCGTGGTGCTCATCGTGGTGCCGATCTACAATGCCGACGGGAACGACGCCTTCGGACGCCAGGAGCGGAATCGACCCGGCCAGAACGGACCGGCGGTGGTCGGAGTGCGCGCCAACGGGCAGGGACTCGACCTCAATCGTGACTACGTAAAGCAGGAAGCGCCGGAGACCAACGCGACCACGCGGCTCGTCAACGAGTGGGACCCGGACCTGTTCATCGACCTGCATACGACCGACGGCAGCTATCACGGCTATGTCCTGACCTATGACGCCGGTCTCAATCCCAATTCCAGCGCCGCCAACGACTACGTCCGCGACAAGTTTCTGCCGGAAGTGCGCGCGCGGATGCGCGCGCGGCACAAGCAGGAAGTGTTCTCCTACGGCAATTTCAAAAACGCCGATCCCGATTCACTGGCTCTGGGCTGGGAGACCTACGATCCGCGCCCCCGCTTCGGCACCAACTGGGCCGGATTGCGCGGCCGCATGGCCATCCTCAGCGAGGCCTACTCGCACGCCGAGTTCCGAGTCCGGGTCGAGGCGACCTACAACTTCGTGCTGGAGATTCTGCGGCTGGCCGCGGTCGAGCGACCGACCCTGAAGTCACTCGCGCTCGCCGCCACGCGGCAGCGGCCTGATTCGGTGACGCTCCGCTCGGTGTTCGCTCCGCCGATCCAGCTGGACGTCATCGCGGAGCTGACCGAGCGGGCGGGGGAGGGCAGCGGGCCGTTTGCCCGGCGGCGGCCCACCGGGGTGTTCAAAACCGTCCGGATGCCGGTGTACGACCGTTTCATGGCGGCCCGCAGGGAGGCAATGCCTGCGGCCTACCTGCTGCCGCCGCAGCATGCCCGGCTGGCGGAATTGTTGCGCACTCAGGGCGTAGAGGTTCGCAGAATCACGAGTCCTTGGCAGGGAACGGCGGAGGGCTTCCGGGTGGACAGCGTCGTCGTGGAGCCGCTCTTCGAAGGCCACCGCACGATTCGCGTCGAAGGCGCCTGGCACGCGCGTGAGGTGGTGCTCACGCCCGGATGGGTTCTGGTGAGCACCGATCAGCGCCTGGGCGTTTTCGCCGCCTATCTGCTGGAGCCGGCCTCGGAGGACGGATTGGCGACCTGGAACTTTCTGGATCGCGATCTGCGGCGGGGACAGGATGCGCCGATTATCAGAGTCAGGAGTCCGGTGGGGATACTCTCGATCAGGGAGTAGTACTGCCCTCCTCGCTATCTCCTACCTCCTACTCCACCTTCTCATAAACTCTGGTGCTCTCGAACCCCCGCGGCATTCGCTCGGTCTTGTAACTGATCTTGACTGTGAGCCGGCTGCGCTTCTGGTCGAGTTCGTAGGTTTCCCGATAGGTTCCCCCGCGATCGAGCTGGCGTTCGGCCACGAGCTTGCTTCCGCTCCAGCGGGTCACGACATCCGCCGGTCCGCCCTGTCCCAGCTCTTCACGCATCCATTGCCCGGTCGGTATCAGCTCGCGGATCCACCCCGCATCATCGGCGACGGTCAGGAGGGTGTCGGATTGGGTGATGACAAGGTGTTGCTTGGCCCGCAACAGTTCGCCCAGCCCGCGATTTCCACCGCCCAGAACGGGGCGGGGAAACTCGTCGCCGATATCTCCGCCATCGCCTCCCGGAGGCCGGCCGCCTCCTCCCGGCCCGCGACGGATTCCCTGGCTCGGGTCGCGACTCCTTTCGGGATTGATGATCCAGGCGCCGTCCAGGCGCGGAGGCGGCTTGGGAGCCGCCCGCGGCGCAGCCGGGGCCAAGGGGAGGGACAACAGGACGAGCGCAGGGACGAATCCCAGGACCGCGGGCCGGAATCGCATCTGGAGAACCGGGAAAGGAGATCGCTAGAATGACGCCGGCACCTCGGGTGGCTTGCACGCCCGCCGCCGCGCCATAGGTTTTCCGGGTCCATGGCTTTCCTCCCGCGCCGCCGCTTCGTGCTCCAACTGGCTGGGTTGCTGCCACTGCCCTTCGTGGCGCGGCGGCTCCACGCGCGCGCGGTCGCGGATCTCGATCCGCGCTTGTTGCGGGCGCTGGCGGCCGCCGTCTTCCCCGGAGAGCTCGGCGCTTCAGGCATGGAGCGCACTGTTACCCGGTTCGAGCGCTGGCTCGCGGGATACCGCGAGGACGCCGAGCTGGTGCACGGTTACGGAACCGGCGAGATCCGCCGCACCGGTCCGAGTCCCGCCCTCCGCTGGTCCAATCAGCTCCGCGAGCTCGACGCGGCCGCGCAAAAAACGCACCGCGCATCCTTCGGTCATGTGGCGGTCGCGGAGCGGCAGGGGCTGGTGCGGTCGGCGCTTGAGGGGCAACGGCTGGGCGGGATGCCGCCGATCGACCGCGCCCCGCACCTGAGCCTGGGCCTGCTGGCGTTCTTCTACAACTCGCCCGAAGCCGGTGATCTCTGCTACCAGGCGCGGATCGGCAACAACAGCTGCCGGCCGCTGGCGGAGTCGGAGCGTCGACCACTGCCCCTGGCGGGCAGGAGCTGAGATGACGCGCCGGGTGATCGAGAGCGACGTATGCATCATCGGCTCGGGAATCTCAGCCGCGATGGTGGCCGAGAGGCTGGCCGAAGAGCGCGCCGCGACGATTGTGGTGGTGGAGGCTGGGGATGAGAGCGACCGGCTCAATCAGCGTCCCGAGCTGCGGCGCCGTTTCCTGGACTACGCCGAGAGCCCGTGGCGCAACGATCACCTGGACGGCTACGAGGTCGCCGGCATTCAGTCGCGCTCAATGCAGGTCGGGGGACTGGCGATGCACTGGGGCGGCGTCACCCCGCGCTTCAGCCCAGAGGACTTCAAGGTGCGCTCGCTCTACGGGGTGGGCCACGACTGGCCCATCTCCTACGAGGATTTGGACCCCTGGTATCAGGAGGCGGAAACCCGGCTCGGCGTCGCCGGGGAACAGGGCCCCCAGGAGCTGGACCCACGGGGGCGACCCTTTCCGCTCGAGCCCATCCCGCTCACCTACAACCTGCTGCGGCTGCGCGAGTGGACTACCAAGGCGGGCATTCCGATGTGGAGCCAGCCCTCGGCGAAGAACTCGGTGCCGTACCGCGGGCGGCCGGCCTGTTGCCGGAATGACACCTGCACTCCGGTTTGTCCGATCGGGGCCAAGTATTCCCCCGACTTTACCTGGGATGCGCTCCGCCAGGCCAACCGGGTACGGCTGCTGCCCCGCACCGTGGTCCGGCGCCTGATGCGGGAGGGCGCGAGCGAACGGATCTCCCACGCCGTGGCCGTGGCGCGGGACGGCGGCGCCGAGCTGGAATTCCGGGCCAAGACTTTCGTGGTAGCCGGCGGCTACCTATGGAGCAGTCACTTGCTGCTGTTGTCGGGACTGGCCAATCGCTCGGGCCTGGTGGGCAAGTACCTCACCGGCCACCGCAACGTGAGCGGCTACGTGAGCCTGCCGCTCCGGCTCTACCCCGGCATGAACGGGCAACACAGCCTGGTCAGCAAGAAGTTCATGCGGGTGCCGCGCGGCGAGCGCTATCTTCGCCACGATCTCCGGGTCTGGGAATCCTCGGTTGGCCGCGAGCCGCGGCTGGCCGATTCCCAGGGAAAGCTGCTGCTGGGCGACGAGCTCCTGTCCGACTGGCGCCGCCGCAGCGCCACCGGCACGGCGCGGGTACGCGCGTACTACGATGTGATCCCCGACCGGGAGAGTGCGCTGAGCCTCGAAGGGACGAAGCGCACGGTCTGGGGCGATCCGCTGCCCCAGCTCGCCTTCCGCGACGCGCCGGAGTCCGCCGCGCTGCGGGCCTGGAGCGAGGAGCAGATCCGGACGCTGTTCGCCGACATGGCGCGGGCGGGCGGTGGCGAAGTGCTCTCCACCCGCAGCGACAGCTTCCAGGACCATCCGGCCGGCGGCTGCCGCATGGGGGAAGATCCTGCGACCAGCGTGACCGATTCGTGGGGCCGCACCCACGACCACGAGAATCTGTTCGTGGTCGGCGCGCCGACCTGCGTGTCGGGCGGCTGTGCCAACGGGACGCTGACGTTCTGCGCGCTCTCGCTCAGGTCGGCGGGGGAGGTCGGGAACGCGTTTCCGGTACGGGCGGGTTAGAGATCAGAGGTCAGAGATCAGAGGTCAGAAATCAGGGGGATTGCATGCGTCGATTGATTCTGGCTTTTGCTGCTTTCCTGCCCGTGGTGGCTCGCGCGCAGGATCAGCCCGTCACGATCCGCGCCGCCCGGGTGCTCGATGGGAAGGGCGGGTCCATCCTCAACGCGGTGATCACCGTGCAGGGCGGGCGGATCATCCGGGTGGAGCGGGCGGCACCGCCCCGGCGGGTGAGCTACGACCTCGGGAGCTGGACGCTGCTGCCGGGACTGATCGAAGCGCATGACCACATGGCGTGGCACTTCAATGCGAGCGGGAGGCTGCATACCGGCAACGACGGCGAAACGCCGGCGCAGGGAGCGCTCGCGATGGTAGCCAACGCCCGTGCCACGCTGCAGGCGGGGTTCACCACGGTGCAAGAGCTGGGCAATTCGGAAGACAAGGAGCTCCGGGACGCGCTCGCGCTCGGGAAGTTCGCCGGGCCGCGGATGCTGACCTCGCTGGACCCGATTACCGACACCCGACTCACGGCGGAGCAGCTGCGGCAAGCGGTGCGCGACCGCAAGGCGGCGGGAGCCGATGTGATCAAGATTTTCGCCTCGCGCAGCATCCGCGAGGGCGGCGCCCAGACGCTTTCGGATGAGCAGCTGGCCGCGTTGTGCGGCGAGGCCAAGGCGGTGGGGCTGCGCACCGTGGTCCACGCCCACAGCGCGGAGAGTATGCGCGCGGTGGCGCTGGCGGGATGCAGCCAGATCGAGCACGGCGTCTTGGCGACCCCCGAGGTGTTGCAGCTACTTGCCGAGCGGGGGGTTTATTTCGATCCGCAATGCTCACTGGTGTTCCGGAACTACCTCTACGACAACCGGACGAAGTTCGAGGGGATCGGGAATTACAACGCCGAAGGCTTCGCGGCGATGGAGAAGGCCATTCCGCTGGCCCGCGCCGTGTTCCAGCAGGCGATCGCGACGCCCGGTCTCAAGGTGGTCTTCGGCACCGATGCCGTGGCGGGTTCGCACGGGCGCAACGCCGAAGACCTGATCTGCCGGGTGCAGCAGGGCGGCCAGCGGGCGATGGACGCCATCGTCTCGGCCACCTCGCTCAACGCGCAGGCGCTGGGACTCGGCGAGCGGATCGGCGCCGTGGCGCGCGGGCTCGAAGCGGATCTGATCGCGGTCGAGGGCAATCCCGCGACCGACATCACGGCGCTGCGCCGGGTCCGCTTCGTGATGAAGAGCGGGACGCTCCACCGCTACGACGCGGGCACCCGGTCGGGGGGCGGAGAGGGAGAGTGGCGGAGCTACGGCAGCGACCCCGGCGCGATGAAGTACTCGAGTCTCACTCAGATCACCCGCGACAACGTGGCGCTGCTCCGGCCGGCGTGGAGCTGGCGCACCGGGGAACGGGCCGACTCGGCCAACCGTACCCGGCCCGGCCTGTTCGAAGCGACCCCGCTCATGCTCGGCGATACGCTGTATCTCTCCACGCCCTACAATCAGGTCGTCGCGCTGGACGCGGCGTCGGGGAAGGAGTTATGGCGCTACGATCCCAAAGCCTACGACGCGGGGCAGCCGCCCAACGGTATGGGGTTCGTGCATCGCGGCATCGCGCAGTGGAGTGACGGGCGGGAGCGACGGATTTTCCTCAACTCGCGCTGGCGGCTGATCGCACTCGATGCGGCGACCGGCAAGCCGGTGGCGTCCTTCGGCAGCGCGGGGGAAGTGGATCTCACCGCAAGCCTCCCGCACTCGGTCAATCGGCTGCACTACACCAATACCTCGCCGCCGGTAGTCTGGCGCGACCTGGTGATCCTCGGCAACGGGGTCGCCGACCGGCTGACCTATCGTGGGGATCCGCGCGGGGATGTGCAGGCCTTCGATGCCCGCAACGGCAAGCGGGTGTGGCGCTGGAGTCCCATCCCCGAGCCAGGAGCGTTCGGCAGCGAGACTTGGGAAGACAGCGCAGCGACGCGGGTCGGCCACACCAACGTGTGGGCACCGTTCACGGTGGATACCGCGCGTGGGCTGGTCTTTCTGCCGGTCAGCACGCCAAGCAACGACTACTACGGCGGCGCGCGAAAGGGTGACAACCTCTTCGCCGAGTCGCTGGTGTGCCTGGATGCGCGCACGGGCAAGCGCCTTTGGCACTTCCAGACCGTGCATCACGGGCTCTGGGATTACGATCTTCCCGCGCCTCCGCTGCTCGCGACGGTGCAGCAGGGCGGACGGGCGCGCGAGCTGGTCGTGGTGCCGGGCAAGACTGGCTTCCTCTACGTCTTCGATCGGATCACCGGGAAGCCGGTGTGGCCCATCGAAGAGCGCGCCGTGCCCGCGAGCGAGGTGCCGGGGGAGCGCGCCGCGCGCACCCAGCCGATGCCCAGCTGGCCCAAGCCGTTCAGCCGGCAGGGAGTCTCCGAGGCCGACCTGGTCGACTACACCCCCGAGCTCAAAGCAATGGCGCTCGAGGCGGTACGGCCCTACCGGATGGGGGCGCTGTTTACTCCCCCCTCATTGCAGGGAACCGTGGCGCTTCCGGGGGTCATCGGCGGCTCGGGCTGGGGCGGCGGGGCCTACGACCCGATGACCGGCCTCTTCTACGTCAAGGCAAACAACTCGCCCGCGCTCATCAAGCTGGCGCCTCCCACTCGCTCCGCGAACAACGATGCCGCCTATTCCATCGCATCCGCCGCGACGCTTGGTCTCTCGAGCTCGCCGGGCGACCGCGCCGAGCCCGAGGTGGGCGGCACGGTCCCCATCATCAAGCCGCCGTATGGAACGCTGACCGCGATTGATCTCGGGAGCGGGGAGCAGCGCTGGCAGGTGACGCTGGGTGACTGGCCGCGGATCCGGAACCATCCCCTGTTCAGGGGACTCAACCTGCCGCCGCTCGGCGTGGTGGGATCGCCGGGGCCGATGGTGACCGCGGCCGGGCTGGTCTTCGTGAGCGGCGGCGGCAGCAGCCTCTATGCCTTCGATGCGGCGACCGGGACGGCGCTGTGGAGCATGCCACTCGGCGCGGCGGGGTACGCGGTCCCGATGACGTATCGCACTCGGGATGGAAAGCAGTTCGTTGCGATCGCGACGGGCGGGGATGGCGAGGACGGCGTGCTGCAGGTGTTTGGGTTACCTTAGAGATCAGAGATCAGGTATCAGAGGTCAGTAGCAGCTCTCACCGCTCACCTCTCACCTCTCACCTCCAGCTTCTCACAATGCTACAGCCAGGCGCCAAGGCTCCCGCGTTCAGCCTGCAATCCGACGCGGGGGAGACCATCACGCTCTCGCAGCTCAAGGGACGAAAGGTCGTGCTGTACTTCTATCCCAAAGACGATACCAGCGGCTGCACGGTCGAGGCCTGCGAGTTCCGGGACCACTGGGCGCAGGTGAAAGAGACTGGGGCGGTGGTGCTCGGCGTTTCGCCGGATGGGGTAGAGTCCCACCAGAAGTTCAAACGGAAGTACAAGCTCCCGTTCCCGCTGCTGGCCGATCCGGACCACACGGTGGCGGAGAAGTTCGGCGTGTGGGGAGAGAAATCGATGTATGGCCGGAAGTACTTCGGCATTCTGCGCACCTCCTTCCTGATCGACGAAGAGGGGCGCATCGCAAAGGTGTTCGAGAAGGTGAAACCGAAAGGCCACGCCGGAGAGGTGCTGGAGGCCCTGCGGTGAACGCGCGCGTACTGCTCGCGACGCTGCTGGCGGCGGGGTGCGCCGCCTCCCACGGCACCAGCAAGGTCTACGTTGCCCCCGAACCGGGCGAGCGGCATCTGCGCAACATTCGCCAGCTCACCTTCACTGGCAACAACGCCGAGTCGTATTTCTCGAGCTCCGGAAAGCAGATCATCTTCCAGCGCCAGGAGCACGTGGGTCAGGGGTGCGACCAGGAGTACATCATGAACAGTGATGGCTCCGGGATGCGGCGGATCTCGAACGGGTGGGGCCGGACCACTTGCGGCTTCTTCTACGACGGCGACCGGCGGGTGCTCTACTCCTCGACCTTCAAGCACGATCAGGCCTGCCCGGCCCGTCCCGACCAGAGCTTCGGCTACGTCTGGCCGCTGGGGCACCTCGAGATCTACACCGCGAAGACGGACGGCAGCGACCTCCGGCAGCTCACCGATAACGGCGCCTACAACGCCGAGGCGACGGTCTCGCCCGACGGCAAGACGATCATCTTTACCAGCACGCGGGACGGCGATCTCGAGCTGTACACGATGGACCTGGAAGGAAAGAGCATCCGCCGGCTGACCCATCGCCTCGGCTACGACGGGGGCGCTTTTTTTTCGCCGGATGGCTCGAAGATCGTCTGGCGGGCGGGCTATCCCGCCGCCGCGGCCGATAGTGCCGACTACCTGCGCCTGCTGCATAACCGGCTGGTGCGGCCCGCCCGGGTGGAACTCTGGATTGCCAACACCGATGGGAGCGGCGCGCATCAAATCACCCGCCTGGGGGGCGCCAACTTCGCTCCCTATTTTCATCCTGACGGCCGGCGGATCATCTTTTCGTCCAATTATCTGGATCCGCGCAGCGGCCACTTCGACCTGTTCCTGATCAATGCCGACGGAAGCGGGCTGGAGAAAGTCACGACCCATCCGGACTTCGATAGTTTCCCCATGTTCAGCCCGGATGGCGGGAAACTTCTCTGGGCGTCCAACCGTCATGGCCGGGAAGCGGGGGAAACGGATATCTTTATCGCGGATTGGGTGGAGTGAAAGGTCAGAGGTGAGAGGTCAGAGGAACCCTGAGGAGAGCATGAAATCTTTTGGTCGCTGGATCTGGGACTGGACCAAGTCGATCGCCGTCGCGCTGATCGTCTGGTTTTTCCTGCGCACCTTTCTGGTCGAAGCGTTCCGGATTCCGTCTGGAAGCATGGAGAACACGCTGCTGATCGGGGATTTCCTGTTCGTCAACAAACTGCTCTACGGCGCCGAGGTTCCGCTGATTCACAAGCGGCTTCCCGCGATCCGGGAGCCCCGGCGGGGCGACATCCTGGTCTTCGACTCGGTGGAAGAGGAGGGCCTCAAGGTCGTCAAGCGGCTGGTCGGCGTACCGGGCGACACGCTCTCCATGGAGAACGGCCAACTCTACCGTAACAGCAAGCTGGTCGAGGAGCCGTGGGTCATCCGCACCGACCCCAACGCCAATGCCGATCCGCTGCAGCGCGAGCAGATGCGGCACTGGCAGGTATCGCATCTGGTGGCCGGGGTCAAAGCCGACAGCTACCATCCGGATCT
This sequence comes from uncultured Gemmatimonas sp., assembly GCA_964649225.1. Lineage (GTDB taxonomy): Bacteria > Gemmatimonadota > Gemmatimonadetes > Gemmatimonadales > GWC2-71-9 > JABFSM01. The sequence goes on from CAZYPO010000026.1 coordinate 19,949, forward strand.
CAACAACTGGGGGCCGATCGTAGTCCCGACTGATTCATTTTTCATGATGGGCGACAACCGGGACGGCTCCTACGACGGGCGCTACTGGGGATTCCTGCCGCGCGGGAACGTGCGTGGCCGCCCGCTCCTGGTCTACTACAGCTTCGACGGCAATACCTACAAGCCGCTGCCGTTCTTTACGAACATCCGGTGGAAGCGGATTTTCACGATGCCGCACTAGTCGGGATTCCCGGTTCCCGATTCCGTGATCCAGATCACAAATTACAACTGCCATATTTACGGTCGCAGTGGGTCGTCCTATCTTGAGACCCATGCGCCCAGTCCGAGCGGCACTCTTCCTGCTGACCGCGGTCGCCGCGTGCGCCCCTGGCGTCCGTCCCACCGAGGCGACGCCCGCTGACCTGCCCACGCTGGAGGCGCAACGCGCGCAGCACAGCAACGAACCCGATGCGCTCACGGCTATCGGGATCTCCTTCTATGAGGCGCGGGCGTACGAGCGGTCACGCGACGTGCTGCTCGCCGTGCTGGCCCTCAATCCGCAAGCCTTCCGCGCGGCGGTGCAACTCGGACTCGCGTACGAAGCCCTGGGCAATTACGACGATGCGCTTGCCACCTATCGGCGCGCCGGGGCAATGAAAGTTTCCAAGGGCGAGCGACGGACGGTTGAAGCGCGAGTGGTTGCGCTGACACGGCTCCGGCTGGCGGCGGAAGCGCGCCAGGCTGTGGCAGCGGAGCAGTCGCTCGCCGCGACGCCTCCCATACCGAACACCATCGCAGTGCTGCCCTGGACCTATCTAGGCTCCAACCCCGAGCTTAAGCCGCTGGAACGCGGCATGGCCCACCTGGTGGTGAGCGATCTGGCCAAGGTCTCCCGCCTGACGCTGCTCGAACGCGAGCGGGTGCAGGCGCTGACCGATGAGCTGGCGCTCAGCACCGCGGCCAGAATCGAGCCGGCCACCGCGGCGCGCTCGGGTCGCCTCCTCCGCGCGGCGGAGGTCGTGCAAGGCTCCATCCGTGAGACCAGCGGCGAGAGCATTCGGCTCGATGCCAACGTGGTGAGTGCCACCAGCGCGGAGATCAGGGCCAGCGGCAGTGCCTCCGACCAGATCCGTCAGCTCTTCAGCATGGAAAAATCCCTGGTGCTCGATCTGCTGGCCCGGCTCGGCATTGCGCTGAGTCCGGCGGAGCAACGTGCCATCGCTGAACGGCCCACCGCGGATTTGCAGGCCTTCCTGGCTTTCAGCCGGGGATTGGAGGCAGAAGACCGCGGCAACTTCGGGGATGCGGCACGGCTCTTTCAGCAAGCGGCCCTGCGCGATCCCTCCTTCCGGGCAGCGCGGGAGCACTCGGCGCAGAATGTTCGCATCGGCCAGGCGCCGATGGGGCGACTCCCCACCGCCTCAGGGATGCGAAGCGCGCAGCTCGCCGCGGCCATTCAAGGCATTGCCCCCACGATGGCGGGCCGGCTGAGCCAGAAGCCCGGAAGGCTTGCGGCGCTCCGGGCACGCCTGGCCGAAGCATTGCGGCAAGACGATCCCTCCCGGCTGGGCACCATCGACAAGATCCAGAGCACGATTCCGCGACCGTGAAGCTTCGGACCGCATTCCTGATCCTCCCCGCCTGCTTGGGAGGGAGGACCTTGGCGGCACAGGGGGCGGGCGAGGCAACCGAGATGCACGCCGGTGTGGAGTTCCGGAGCCTCTCGTTCGAGAGCCTGCAGAGTGTCAGACGACTGCAACAGACCGCGATTCCGCTCGCGCTGATCGTGCCGCTGCGCCGAATCAGGATCGACCTGAGCTCGGCGTTCGTCTCCACCGAACTCCTGAGGGTGGACAGCTCGCATCACCGCGTCTCCCATTTCACCGATACGCAGCTGCGCGGCTCCTATGTGTTCGGCCACGATGCGGTGGTCGCGACCATCGCATTCAATCTGCCCACCGGTCCCCGCAACGCCTCTCCGCGCGACTATGCGGTGGTCGGCGCCGTCTCACCGAGCTTCCTGGGATTTCCTGTTGCGGCGTACTCCGCCGGATTCTCGACGACGGGAGGGATTGCGACGGCGATTCCAGTGGGCGACTGGAGCCTCGGAATGGCCGGGAGCCTGCGGGTGAGCAGCCGATTCACGCCCTATGAAGACGCCAACGGGCCGATCACCTACAAACCGGGACTCGAGGGGAGAATTCGAGGTGGCGCGGACGGCCTGGTGGGGGCTTCGCGGGTGTCATTGGGGATTACCTACAGCACGTTCGGGGATGATCAGTTCGGCGGTAACGGAACCCGGAGCGGGCAGTATCACCCGGGACCGCGCTGGCTGGCCGAAGCGACACTGTTCGCTCCCCTCGGGTCGAGCAGCCTCAATTTCTCGGTGTGGAACTTCCGCCGCACCGCCGGGGACACGACGGGGGCTTCCGCTCGCAACCAGGAGAATCTGAGCTCCGCCGACCTGTCGCTCTCCATCCCGCTCGGCAGGGCCGTGGTAATCGAGCCTGGAGTCTCCGGGCGAATGTCAAAGCCCCAGGCGGGGCGCGCCCGCATGGTCGGGCTGGGCGGAGGGCTCAGGATCCGGCTCAGCGAGGTCCTCACGCTGGCTCCCACCGCGCGATACGACAGTGGCTGGGTCGAAGACGCGCAGGGCTCAAGGAACGGCGTTCACGGATGGTACGCTTCGGTCTTCGTTCGCGCTGGGTTTTGACCCAGGATCCGGCTGCCATAGTTGCAGTTGGCCCTGGCAGTCTGGTTTCTTGACGCGATGCCCCCCCTTTCGATACGTTGCGGCGACCAAAACCCCACGCGAAAAACTGGAGTGCGCGGTGACGGAGTTGGGCGGGACTCAGATCAGTTCGTTGATGGAGGTGCTACCGGGGATCGCTCAGGTCCTGCGGAGTCCCGTCGCGGACGCCATCGTGAATCTCATCCGGGCGGCTTGCCGGACGCGTGAATTCGATCTGGCCGACGCCGAAGAGATGCTACGGTATGCGGTTCGGCGGAATCTGATGGGGGCCGAGGAGAGCGAACGGGTGCTCGCCGAGGCCAAGGCGATCGTGCAGAAGCGGGCGGAGCGGGCGGCGGAGCGCGTACACCCGAAGAAGCCGGCCCCGAGGCCCAAGCCGAAAGCGCGAGTCAAGCAGAAGGCGGCCGCGAAGCCGCGTTCGAGCGCGAAACCCGCGGCGGCCCGGCGCAACGGCCGCGCCCCAAAGAAAAGGCGCTAGCCCGGAGGTTTGCGCTGGGTCGGCCCGAGGCCGTCCAGCAAGGGGCCGTGCGTGAGGGTCACCGAGGTCTCCCAAGCTCCCGCCAGTTTCCGTTCCGCCACCCGAAGCATCGTTCCCGCCCGAATCCACTGCCAGCCCGCTCGTCCGCCGGGCCTGCCGTGATGATTGGGGTTGCCGAAGCTCCGGGTGAGCGCTGCAACCCAGTGTGAGGCCAGCTCGGCCGTGCCGTGCAGTGAGAGCACGATTACCGCAGCGGAATCGTGTACCGAGGAGACGAGGACCTCGAGCAGTGGCAGAGCGGGGAGCTTGAGCGAGCCGGTGCAATCGCGCATGCGCCAGTCGAGAGTGGCTTTGCAGGTGAGGGTGCCGCCCGACGCCTTGATGCGTGCAACGGCTTCGGCCACCGGCATCCCCGCGCGAAAGCCGTTGAAGCTGAGCGGCGGATTCTGGCGGGCCGGGGCGATGGCTGGCGGAGGAGCAAGGGGGACCATGGTCCGCGGAACCTACAAAGCAAAGCCGCCGGCGTGGAAGGGTGCGCCGGCGGTTGCGGACTGCGTTGAACTACCGCTCAGACCTTCTTGACGTTCGAGGCTTGCAGGCCCTTGGGCCCGTCCACCACCTCGAATTCCACCGCATCACCTTCGGCCAACGAACGGAAGCCATCCGCGACGATCGCGGTATGATGGACGAAGACGTCCTTGCCACCGTCCTGCGCGATAAAGCCGAACCCCTTCGCGTCGTTGAACCACTTCACCGTGCCTTGTGCCATTGCTACGACCTCATGTGCTGGGAGCCTCGCGGCTCGGGGGAACCCGGTGGCGGAGGGCGAGCACCCCGTCTTCCGCTCACCATGATTTGGAGAAGGTTCCGCGCGGTTCGGCATTTGTCAATATCCAGGCCTCGCGGTAAGCTTCCTTTCATGGCCACCCCCGGGACGCTGACGGTTCGCACCTTCCTCGATCGGACGGAGGGGCTGGCTCATTTGCTCCTGCGGGCCGATCAGGCGCCCCGACTGCTGGCCTTCGACGATGCGGCCGGCTGCCCGGTGGAAACGGCGCTCGCGGCGCTTGAGTGGACCGCTGCCGTGGGACTGTTGCCGGATGATGACCTGCTGCACGCGGCACGGCTCACCAGTGAGACGGCGGCGGCGGTGATCGAGCGAAAGACGCCGGAAGGCGAACGGCAGTTCGTGTATCTCGGGCCCCGGCTCGACGCCCCGCCGATGGACGTGTTCGAGGGGCGCGTGCTGCTGGATGAGCCCGGCGTCAAGGCGGTGGAGTTTTCGCAGCGGGCCCATGCGCTGGCCCATTTCCTCCGCGCCACGTCCGGCACCGGCGCCCTGATGGCATTGCTCACCCGGCGCGCGCCGGAGATCCGTCACCTGCGGCGGTGGTTCCGGCCGATCGTGCAGGCGCTGGGCGAAGAGACCCTGCTGATCGGCGGGTGGTTTGCGGCGAGCTCCGCGGGCGCGCTGTTCGGGGGAACGGATGCGGATCCGACCTATCGGTATATCGAGGTGGGGGTTGAGCCCTAGTCCTGCACACCCATGTGCGCATGTTGATTCACATTTCCACTTGATGTGTTGGAGCGCTGTTGGGCGCTGGAAATACAGGAGTTGGGCTTCCACAATCTACCCACGTTCAAATCTCGTAAACCGAATAAAATCAGGCACTTGCGGGATTTTGCAGGGGCCCTATCTTAGCGGTGCGTCGCTTCCGTAGGGCTTCTCACAGGAGTTCTTGAAGGCGGCGACAGTCCGGGCGAAATATCAGGGGAGATGTTTGGGGCGCTCGCTCGTCCCGAGGATCGCTGATCCTGGTGATCACACGGCCCGGATAGGTGGAGCCAGTCGCGTGTTCCACCCGCTCCGACGTGGCGTCTCGGAGCGCAGTGCGAAGGGTCGGTCCGCGACCCGATCCGACTCGCAGCGCTTGCGTGAACGAACCAGGTGGGATGGCGATCCGGCCTGGGAATCAACACTGAAGCCTCGTTCCGCCCTCCCGCTAGGCCTATCAGCCGACGGTGGCGGAGGAGAGAAGAACGGCGGCGAAAGCCCCGACTTCAGCCGGTTCACGCTGGGACGGCCGTGACAGCGAAAGCTGTGCGGCCGTTCCTCTTTTTTGGGGGTTAGGAAGTCCCCAATCCTCAGACCCCCAATCGCCGCGACCCCGATACACCCGCCGCCAATCCACCGTCCACCTGGGCGTGCTGACCAGGGCTTTGCCCGCGAAATTGGCCGGGCAGCACCCGGAAGGGTGCTGTCGGGATGGTTCCGCTGCGGTTGCCCAGAATCAGGACCGTGTGCGGATTGTCTCCGCTGCGCGTCTCCACCTTTAGTACTAGGAATGAACCTTAGTTACTTCCGAAGTGTCGGCCGCACATCCGAGTTGACCCTCGGGCAATCACAGACCTATTTCGACGGGGGGACAGCCATGATAACGACGATGACGGAGGCGGGGACGATGCTTGACACTCGGCCGGTACTGGTGGTGAGCGGTGATCGGTCTCGGGCTGAACAACTTGCCCAAGCGCTGCGAGCAGACGGAGGCACCGTCACCACCGAGACCCATGGCCCCGCCGCGGCCGCGCTGGTCGCTGGTGCTCAGGGCGAATCGCCAGGTTTGCTGGTGCTCGACCTGTCCTTGCCCGAACTGGACTTGCAACGGCTGCGGGAGGCCTTGGGCGAAAGCGCGCCGCCCCCCGAATCATTGGATGCGGTCGAGCGGCGCCAGATCGCGGCCATGCTCCGGCATACCGGTGGGAACCGCCGGAAGGCGGCCCAGCTGCTTGGGCTTGCCCGCTCGACGCTGCTGGCCAAGATTCGGCGCTACGGGCTCGAGCCCGGCTCCGAGGCAGAGGTATAGAGGCTGCTCCCAAGCAACATGACCATACCCGTGCTGGCGCTGATGCTCGGTTCGGCGCCGGCGTGGAATCAGCAATCGTGGCCCGACGCGGAACTTCGCCACGGGACGCTCAGCTTTGACGGGAAGTCCACCCTGGGCGACTTCACGGGCACGACCACTACGGTGCGCGGGCAGATGCGAGGGGGCGCCACCCTGGCCGACGTCCGGGGCTGGGTCGAGGCGCCGGTCAACACGCTCAAGACTGGCAGCGACCGGCGCGACCGCGACCTCAACAAGACCATGGAGTCGTCGATCTACCCGACGATCCGCTTTCAGCTCGAGGGGGTAAGGCCCGAGTGGGAGCGGGGCGACAGCGCGGGCGTGATCCTCGAGGGCGATTTTTTCATTCACGGGGTGCAGCGGCGAGTACGCATCACAGCCGCCGTGGTACGAACTCCCGACGGAGTGCGGGTGACAGGCAGCCTGCCGATGAACCTGCATGATTACAAGGTGGACAAGCTGACGCGGTTTCTGGTGTTCAAAATGAAGCCGGATATTGTGGTGTACGTGGATATCACATTCTAGGAGAGAGCGAGTAGGAGGTAGCGAGATCAAGGCACAATCCTCACCCGCCCCAGCCGCGACACCACCACCTTCCTCGTAGCATTTCCTTTGACCAGCACGTGGCTCGTATTGGCCAACCCCATGGCGAGCCCGTCGGGTCCGAACACGCTGGTGTGCGCCGGACTGGCGAGCGTTACCCCCGCCACGCTGGGTCCCGGCGCGATCCAGGCGAGCAGCGTGTCGGGATCGTTGGCGCCGCGCACGGTCCGAATGGCGAGCGTGTCGGCGCTGATCCGCAGAATGGCGAGGCGCTGTTGCATGCGCGCGGTGACCCAGGCGGAGCGATGGGCGGTGAGCAGCCGCGCGGCCTGGTGTTCGACGGCGAGCCGGTCGGCCAGGGAGGCCGAACTGGGGACGACCATGCCGGCCAGCACGCCGATGACGGCCAGGACGATGACGAGCTCGAGGAGGGTGACGCCGCGTGGCATGCGGATAGCCTAGGGCAGGGAGCGCCCCGTGGCGTCATCTTTTTGACGCGGCGTAGTCGCTGTTGCGCGCGGGACGCGAGAGCGGCTTTTTTCTCTCGCGGTGCCGACGGGCCGGCAGCGCCGAAGCTCTCCTTCGTACCCCGGGAGGTCCCCCATGCAATTCCTGATTCTGCTGATCCTGATCGCGATCGTGGTGCTCTGGATGGTCGGGGCGTACAACGCGTTGATTTCGCTCAAGAATCAGGTGGTGAATGCCTGGAAGCAGATCGACGTGCAACTCAAGCGGCGGCACGACCTGATTCCCAACCTGGTGAACACCGTGAAGGGCTACATGACCTTCGAGCGCTCGACGCTCGAAGCGGTGATCTCGGCGCGGAACAAGGCGGTGTCGGCGCAGGGGGTGGCGGAGACCGCCAAGGCGGAAGGGGAGCTCTCGCAGGCGCTAGGACGGCTGTTTGCGCTGTCGGAGAACTATCCGGAACTCAAGAGCTCGCAGAACGTGCTGCAACTACAGGAGGAGCTGACCAGCACCGAGAACAAGATCGGGTTTGCGCGGCAGCTCTACAACGACGTCTCGACGCAGTACAACATCAAGCAGGCGCAGTTCCCCACCAGTCTGGTGGCCGGCCTCGCGAAAGCGTCCCCCGCCGAGCTGTGGGAGATCGAGGATGCGGCGGAGCGCGCCGTGCCCAGCGTGGATCTCTCGCTCGATAAGCCGAAGGCGTGAGCGACCAGAACCTCTTCGCGCAGCAGGCGGCGAACAAACGGAAGTCGGCGTGGCTGATCGGCGGCTTCCTGGTCTTCTTCGCGTGGATCGGCTTCGGGGGAGATTACGGCCTGTTCCTCTATACCAGGAGCCTGCCGCCGGGATCATACCATCACGTCGTGCCGTTCATCGGGATCGTCGCCTGCGCGGGGGCGAGCGCGATGGCATGGACCGCCTGGCGCAAGGGCGACGAGAAGGTGCTGGGGGCCTCGGGCGCCTGGGAGCTCATCACGCCCGCGACGCCGGAGCAGCAGCAGCTCGACAACGTTGTGGCGGAGATGGCGATCGCGGCGGGGATTCCCAAGCCCCGGGTTTGGATCATCCAGGACAACGATCCCAATGCCTTCGCGACGGGGCGGGACCCCACGCATGCCAGCATCGCGGTCACGGAGGGGCTGCTCAAGATTCTGAATCGCGAGGAGCTGCAGGCGGTGGTGGCGCACGAAATGTCGCACATCCGGAATTACGACATCCGGCTGATGACGCTGCTCGCGGCGATGGTCGGGGCGGTCGGGCTGATCTCGCACCTGATGCTGCGCTCGCTGCGCGGCATCCGGCTCCGCAAAGCGGGCGCGCCGCTCGCGCTGGTGGTGCTGCTGGTCTGGATCCTCACCTTGATTCTGGCGCCCATCGCGTCGGCGCTCCTCTCCATGGCGGTGAGCCGCAAGCGCGAATATCTGGCGGATGCGTCGGGCGCCCAACTCAATCGGAATCCCATGGCGCTGGCCCAGGCGCTGGAAAAAGTGGACGCGGCTCCCGAGGCGACCCGCTCGATCATCCGGGGGGCGGGGCACCTCTGCATCGTGGACCCGGGCGAACGACGGCTGGCGGACCGAGCGGGGTTTCTGGGCGGGCTGTTCGAGTCGCACCCGCCGATCCGGCTGCGGGTGGCGCGGCTGCACGGGATGGGGTATACCAAGGACGGCCGCTGAGGACGGCGGCCGCGGTCGAGGGCCCCTACAAGCCGCGCTAAGTACGTCCGTCGTCGAGGAAAACCAGGGCTTCGCGGCGCGCGACGACGGCTTGCAGCGCGCGATGCACGGCAGGGTCCAGCATGGTGCCCACGAGATCGCGCAGCCGCTCGACCGCGAGCTCGGGCGACATCTTTTCCTGGTAGGGGCGGGAGGTCGTGAGCGCGTCGTAGATCTCCACGGCGCCGAGGATCCTGGCGCCGATGGGGATGGCTCCGCCGGCGAGGCCGTCGGGATAGCCTTTGCCATCCCAGCGCTCATGATGGCTGCGCACGAACTGGATGACGGGACCCAGGTGGACCAGCGGGGCGAGGATATCGGAGCCGATGAGCGGGTGGCGCTTGACGTGCTCGAACTCCTCGTCGGTGAGCGGGCCCTGCTTGGACAGGATTTCCTCGCGCACACCGATCTTTCCGATGTCGTGCAGACGGCCCGCGGTGCGAATCGATTCCACTTGCTCGTCGGGCAGCCCCAGCTGGGAGGCCACCATCGCGGCGGAATCGGCGACCCGCGCGCTGTGGCCCCGCAGATAGGGATCCTTGGCCTCCAGCGCGTTGACGAGGGTTTCCAGAGTGGCGATGGTGATCCGCTCCAGGTTGGCGCGCTCCATTCGGAGCTCGGCGGTGCGCACTCCCACCTCTTCCTTGAGCCAATGGTCAAACTTGGCCCTTTCCAGCTCGACTTTGCGGCGGCTGAGCGCGCGGTCGAGCGCGCTGCCCAAGTCGCTCAGATCGACCGGCTTGGTGAGGTATTCCATCGCGCCGCGCTGGAGGCAGAGGGTGGCGCTGGCCGCGTCGTTCACGGCGGTCAGCATCACGATTGCCACGTTAGGCTCGAGCTCGAGCAGCTTGGGCACCAGGTCGACCCCGTTGACGTCGGGCAGCCGGACATCGAGCAAGAGGCCGGCAATCTTGTAGCGCCCCAAGGCCTGGAGTGCCTCGGCCGCGGTCGCGGCCACAATCACCTCGTAGCCCTTCCCGCCCAGGAAGCGCTTCAGCGCGCTTCGGATGGGTTCCTCGTCGTCGACGATGAGGATGGCAGGGGCGAGGGGGTTCGGGGTGGGCATGAGACGAAGATAGGGAGCTCATCCGATGAATTCTACGTGGACCCGATGCGGAATGATTCCCGCCTCATGCCCCCGCCGGAGCAGCAAGCGGACCGCTTCGCGGCCGCGCGGTCCGTAGTCCACGGTCCACTGGTTGACGTACATCCCGACAAACTCATCGGTGGCCGCGGCGGAGATGCCCCGGTTGTAGCGGCTGGCGTGGGCCAGGGCGGGCGCGCGGTGGGTCAGGGCGTATTCGATGCTGGCGCGCAAGTCGCGAGCGACTTGTGCCATCACCGCGGGGCCGAGGTTCCGTCGCACAACGTTGCCGCCGAGCGGCAGCGGCAGCCCGGTCTCGGCCAGCCACCAGGCGCCCAGATCCTGCCAGAGCTCGAACCCGTCGGCGGCGAAGGTGAGCTGGTCCTCGTGAATCACCAAGGCCACGTCGGCGACGCCGCGCTTGACCGCGTCACCCACCTGGTCGAAGGGGACCACCACGGGCTCGATGTCCGGCTGATACAGCTTGAGCGCGAGGAAGGCGGTGGTGCGGAGGCCGGGCACGGCAACCCGGCGACCGCACAGCGCGGTACGGGGAGCTCCGGGGGCAGGATGCCGGGCCACGAGGCGCGGGCCGTAGCCGTCGCCCATCGAGGAGCCGCTGGCCAGCAGCGCATAGCGGTCGGCGAGATACGCATAGGCGTGGATAGACACCGCTGAGACCTCGAGCTCGCCGGCAAGGGCACGGCGGTTGAGGGTCTCGATGTCGGCGAGCTCGTGCACATAGCGGAGCTCGCCGGTATCGAGCTTGCTTTCGGCGAGCGCGTAGAACATGAACGCGTCGTCGGAGTCGGGACTGTGACCTATGCGGATGGTGTTGCGCATGCTCTCGGGAGTCGGGGGGCTTACTGTTTGCCCTGGCTGGCTTGCGCGCGGACGCGGAAATCGTCGAGGACGGGCTTGTGCTCGGCGTATTCGGGGCGGCCCGCGCGCACCTCGGCGTCGTTGTGCGCCAGGAAATCGCGATAGCTCTGCGCCAGCGCGTCGGTACGGTTCTGGCGGTCGGCGGCCTCGCCGCGGATGAGATAGCCGAAGAGATGACCGGGGGCCGCGGCCAGGATGGTATCGGCGAGGGCCAGCGCCGCGGGAAAGTCTCCAATGGCCAGATCGATCAGCGCGGCGTGAAAGCGCAGGTCGTTGGGGGGGCTGTTGAGCAGGGCGTAGGCGCCGAGCGCCATGGGTGAGAATTGCTGCACGGTGAGCGTGTCGCCGTTCTCGCTGGCGCGGACCACGCGCTCGAACAGCGCGTCGAAGCGCTGCTCCGGGGACAGGTTACTGATGTCGGGTGCGCGGGTGCTCAGGCCCGGGGCGGCGCCCGCGTTACCGGCGTTGGCCATTTCGGGCGGCGCCGCCTGGCGAAAGCTGCCGGAGCGCCAGAGGACCAGGAGGATGGCGGCCAGGACGGCGACACCCGCGAAGATCCAGGCCAGCCGTTCCCGGCCGCCGTGGACCGAGGTACCACGCACCGGCGTGCCGCAGTGGTGACAGAAGCGCGCACCTGGCGAGAGCGTTGAGCGGCAGGCCGGGCAGGTACCGGCCTCCGCAGCGGCTCCGCAATGGGCGCAAAAGCGACCGGTGACGGTGGCTCCGCACGCGGCGCAGATTGGGGCCACGGGAGGTACCGGCCCCACGGAGGGTTGGGTCATCGGGCCCCAAAGTTAGCGGGCCGTCCGGTCTTTCGCCCCCTTTCGCGGGGCCTTGCCGGGCCTTACTCATTCAACGGGATGACCTCCTCGCCCCTCGACCTGCCGGACCATCCCGGCGCCCGTCACCTCGGAGATCTGGCTCGCGGCGGCACCGCGTGGCGGGTCTACCTGGAATCGCGTCCCGGTGAGCAAACCGCCCGGGGGCGGATCCACTTCGTGTCGGACGAGGGCACCCGCTCGACCGGATGGATCTTCGTCGAGCCGTCGGATCAGGAGCTGCTGCGGCGCTTCCACGATTTCAGCGCCGTCGAGCTCTGGAAGCTGCTCGAAAGTCTCGGCTAACCCATTTTGCTTCGAAGCATGCACGCATACCGCTACGCGGCGGCGGCGCTGGCCGCGCTCCTTCCGCAGCTTGCCCGCGCCCAGCAGGCCCCTCCCGACAGCGCGCTGATCATCCGCGGGGTCGAAATCCGCCGGCTGAACATCTTCGCCCCGACCGAAACCTCGAGCTTCTTTACCCGGCTGACCAACAGCCTGCACCGCACGACCCGGCTGACGGTGGTGCGGCGGGAGCTGCTCATCGGAGCGGGATCGCCCTACGACTCCGCGCTGGTGCAGGAAACCGGGCGGAATCTCCGGGGGCTGGGGATTTTCCGGCGGGTGGCGGTCGATTCGGCGCGGACGGACAGCGGATTGGTGGTCCGCATCACGACCGCCGACGGCTGGAGCACCAAGCTGATCGCGAACCTCAGCAGCACGGGCAATAGCCTCGTGCCGGTGATCGGGATCGCCGACAACAACTTTCTCGGGACCGGCACCTACGTCGGGCTGCGTTACCGCCGGAATCCGGACCGCTCCAACGTTACCGCCACGTTCCAGGCGCTCCGGTTCCTGCCCGGGCGAATCGGGCTTTCGCTCCAGTACGAAGACCGGAGCGACGGGAGGCTGAGCTTCGCCTCACTCAGCAAACCGTTCTATGCGCTTTCCGCGCGAACCAGCTGGGTCGTTTTGGGCGATGCGCGCAAGGTACGGGTGCTCCGTTTCTACGATGGCGAGGACACGGCGCGCGTGCAGCTACAGCGGCGCTACGCCTTCGGGTTTGCCAGCGCGGCCCGGGCGCTCCGCGCGGGACCCGAGGGGTATTTCCGGGTGGGAGTGAGCGGGCAAGTCCGGCGCGACGATTATGCCGACATGCTGCAGGTGGATACGCTGCGGCGCACCGTCACCGGCGCGGTGGGCGGCTTCCTGCAGTGGCGCCGGGCGCATTTCCTGGTCTCGACCGGGCTGCAGGGATTCGCGCGGGAAGAAGACATCGACGTCAGCACCGTGGTGGGGTTCTTCGTCAACGCGACACCCCGCGCGTTCGGGTACCGGGAGGACGGCATCGTGTCGGCCCTTTCGTTCCGGGCCGGATTCGGGCGGGTTGACCGCTTCGCCCAGCTGGTCGCGAGCTCGATCGGACGCTTCACGAGGGACGGGATCGATTCCGCCTCGGTGCACCTCGCGGCCACGGCCTTCGTGCGGCCCGGGGCCAGGCAGCTGGCGGTCTTTCACGCGGCGCGCGGCTGGCAGCGGCGACCGCCGCCCGGCGGCGAGTTCGACCTTGGACTCGGACTGGGGCCGCGCGCCTTCCGGCAGCACGCCTTTACCGGGGATCGCGCGTTCTTCACGTCCGCCGAGTACCGCTTCACGGTGACCGATGAATTCCTCAAGCTGAGCGCGCTGGGACTGGCCGGATTCCTGGACTACGGTGGGGCCTGGTACCACGGCACCAAGCGGCGCACGGGCTGGGACTTCGGCGCCGGACTGCGCTTCGGCCCGACCCGTACCACCAGCGTGCGCAACACCCGCTTGGACTTTGCCTACCGAGTCGGGAACGACGCCCAGAAAGGCGGCTGGGTGGTGATCTTCGGGAGCGGGTTCGCGTTTCCCTTGAACGGGCGGCTGGATCCGCCGTGAGTAGGGATTCGGGCCCGATCTGGCGGGCCCGGGTCAACGCTCTACCTTAGTCCCCATGACTGATCCCCTGCCCCCCGAGCCGCCGCTCGCCGAGGCCCCGCCGCCGGCTCCCCAGCCCAAGCGGCGGTGGCGGCGCTGGAAGCTGTGGCTGACGGTGGTGCTGCTCACACCGATCCTGCTCTTTGTGCTCTACACGGTGAGTGCGCTCAGCTGGTCGTATTCTGAGGGGACCCGGGCCGGCTATCTGCAGAAGTTTTCGAAAAAGGGCTGGGTTTGCAAAACCTGGGAGGGCGAGCTGGCCCTCACCACGGTGCCTGGAGTCGCCCCGACAATCTGGACGTTCACGGTGCGGAAGGACGCTACGGCGCGGCAGCTCAACGTGGCGCTGGGGCGCCGGGTCCTTCTGTTCTACCGCGAGCACAAGGGGGTTCCCTCGCGCTGTTTCGGCGAGACGAGCTACTTCGTGGACAGCGTGAAGATCGTACAGTAACTTTCCCACGGCGCCGATCGACGGCGCCTGGAGTGGCTGGCTCGTGCGGCGCCGTAGCCAAGTGGTAAGGCAGAGGTCTGCAAAACCTCCATTCGTCGGTTCGATTCCGACCGGCGCCTCTGCCCTTTTGAGGTAACGGAGATGACTCTCCGGATCCGCGTCTGGCTTGCCCTTCCGCTCTTCCTGGCGCTGCCGGTCCCCTGCCTGGGTTTGCAAGTGCAGCACACGGGCTCGATCACGGGGGTCGTTCGGGCGGCCTCGGGCGGCCCGGTCCTCGAAGGGGCGCGGGTCACCCTCCTGGGCACTACCCTCTCCGTCTCGACCAGCAAGCGGGGCGAGTTCGTCTTCAACGGGCTCACACCGGGCAAGTACGTCATCCAGGCCAGCGCCATCGGCTACAGCACCCTCAGCTCCGAGATCGAGGTCAAGGCCAAAGAAACCCTCGAGGTCCAATTCGAAACCGACCCGGAGGGTGTTCGGTTGCCCGACCTGATGGTGGCGGAGAAACCGAACCTGCCGCCCGAGTTCGTGCGCCGGAGCGAATCGGGTGGAGGGCGCTACATGAGCCGGGTGGACATCGAGCGCCGCAATGCCGCGAGCCTGGGAGATCTGCTCCGGACCGTGCCGGGGCTACGGGTGTCCTGCTCGAGCTTCCCCTGTCGCATCCAGCTGGTGCGGGCGTCCCGCAACTGTCCGATGGCCTACTGGCTGGATGGCACGCCGACGGATGCCGGGAGCGTGCTGCTACAGCCGCCGCGGGATCTGGATGGGGTGGAGGTTTATTCGGGGCTGGCCGAGACGCCACCCGAGCTCTACCAGGTCAACACCTGCGGGGCGCTGGCGGTCTGGACCCGCACACCGCCCAGGGCGATCAAGAAAGACAAGAAGTCGAAGCCAGCGTCCTGACCCTAGGCTGCCCGGCTCGTTTCCGCCGCTCCCTCCGGCGTCAGTTTGAACTCCCCTTCCCAGCGTCCCATCACCACGGTCGCAAGGCAATTCCCCACTAGGTTCACGGTGGTGCGCGCCATATCCATGAGCTCGTCCACACCCAGGATGACTGCCACGCCCTCGAGCGGCAGGCCGAAGCCCACCAGGGTACCGGAGAGGATCACCAGCGAGGCGCGCGGTACCGCCGCCACCCCTTTACTGGTGAGCATGAGGGTGAGCATCATGATCATCTGCTGGCCGAACGTGAGGTGCACTCCGGCCGCCTGGGCGACGAAGATCGCCGCCAGGGAGAGGTAGAGGGTCGAGCCGTCGAGGTTGAAGGAGTAGCCGGTGGGAAGCACGAACGAGACGATGCGGCGGGAAACCCCCAGCTTCTCCATGTTCTCCATCGCCTTGGGCAGCGCCGCCTCGGACGAGGTGGTCGCGAAGGCGATGAGCGCGGGCTCCTTCACCTGCTGCAGAAAGCGGCGGATCGGCACCCGCGCGAGCAGCGCCACCGGAAGGAGGGCGACCAGGGCGAAGACGACCAGCGCCCCGTAGAGGGTGAGCACCAGCTTGCCCAGGTTGAGTAGTACGGCGATCCCGCTGTGCCCCACCGTCACCGCGATCGCCGCCCCGATGCCGATCGGGGCGTACTTCATCACAATCCCGGTGAACTTGAACATCGTCTCGGCGAGCCCCTCGCAGAACCCCAGCATCGCCTCCTTCGGCTTCGCTTTCTTAACTTGCGACAGCCCCACCGCGAAGAGGATCGCGAAGAAAACGACCTGGAGCACCTCGTTCTTCGAGGCGGCCTCGAAGAAATTCTGGGGGACGGTGTGCTCCAGCACGCTGCTGAGGGTGGGCTTCGCGGCCGCGAGCTGCTCCGCCGACTGCACCGGGGCGGCGAGGTTCACCCCCACTCCCGGCTTGGTCAGGTGCACCGCGCCCAACCCGATGAAGAGCGCGATGGTGGTGACGATCTCGAAATAGATGATCGATTTCAGAGCGAGCCGGCCGACCCGCTTCATGTCATCGCCGTGCCCCGCAATGCCGATCACCAGGGTGCCGAAGATGAGCGGCACCACGATCGCCTTGATCATCCGGAGGAAGATCGTTGAGAGCGGCCTGAGCGACTGGGCCGTCTCCGGCCACTGCCAGCCGACAAACGCGCCGACCACCATGGTGATCAGGATCCACTTGGTGAGCGAGATCCCGCGCAGCAACCGCCAGAGCGCGCTCACCGGCTCGCCAGCGCGCCGAGCTTCGCCTCGATGCCGGCCAGCAGCTGCCGGTACGATGCCGCGAACTTCGTCACACCTTCCTCCTCGAGGACGCGGGTTACTTGGGCGAGATCGATGCCCTACGCCGCCAGGGCCCGCAAGCGGTCCGGGGCCTGGGCAATGGTGGTCTCGATCCGCACTTCCGGCTTGCCATGATCGCGGTAGGCGTCCAGGGTTTCCGGCGGCATCGTGGTGACTGTATCCGGGGCGACCAGCGGCTCGATGTAGTGGGTGTCGGAATAGCGCGGATCCTTGGTGCTGGTCGAGGCCCACAGCGGCCGTTGCGGGCGGGCGCCGGCGGCGGCCAGCGCCTGCCAGCGCGGGGTGGCCTGCGAGCGCTCGAACGCGGCATAGGCCATTGCCGCGTTGGCGATCGCGATGCTGCCGCGCAGCTTGCCGGGGTCACCCGCCTGGTCGAGCAGCGGGTCGACCTTGGCGTCGACGCGGCTCACGAAAAAGGAGGCCACCGAAGTGAGCCGGTGGATCGGATGTCCCGCCGCGCGCCGCCGCTCCAGCCCGCGCAGGAACGCCTCAATGACCTCCAGGTAGCGCTCCACCGAGAAGAGCAGGGTGACGTTGAGGTTGATTCCGGCCGCGAGCGATTCCTCGATGGCATGCACGCCCGCGGCGGTGCCCGGGATCTTGACCATCACGTTCGGCCGATCCACCGCCTGCCACAGCCGGGCCGCTTCGGCAATGGACCGCTGGGTGTCGGAGGCCACGTCGGGGCTGACCTCGATGGACACCAGCCCGTCCTTGCCCTCGAGCGCGTCGTAGAGCGGCCGGAAGGCATCGCAGGCGGCGCTGACGTCGGCCAGCGCGAGCGCGTCGAAGATTTCAGCTGCGGAGCGGCCCTCCGCGGCCAGGCGCCGGATGTCTTCATCGTAGTCTTCGCTGCCCGAAATGGCCTTTTCGAAGATGGTGGGATTGGAGGTCATCCCGCGCAGGCCGTCTTCGGCGACGAGCCTGGCGAGCTTCCCAGAGGCAAGCAGGTCGCGGGTGATGAAATCGTACCATGGACTCTGGCCCAGCCGTCCCAGCAGGAGCAATGGATTGTCCTTCATGCGCGTGCTCCCGCGAAAACCCGCCTGACCGCCGCGATCGCGGCGTCGGTCGTGATACCGAATTCCTGGAAAAGGCGCTCGCCTGGCGCGGAGGCGCCGAAGTGGTCGATGCCGATTATTTCGCCGGCCTCAGTGACCCACTCGCGCCAGCCCATGCGCGCGGCCGCCTCGATGGAAACCCGTGCCCGTACCGTCGGGGGGAGCACCTCGTCGCGATAGCTCTGCGGCTGTTCGCGGAACAGCTCCCAACAGGGCAAGGAGACCACCCGGACTCGGATGGCTTCGATCCGCTGGGCGGCCTCGAGCGCCAGATGCAGCTCCGAGCCCGTGGCGATGAGGATGGCCTGGGGAGCTCCGCCGGGTGGATCGTAGAGCACATAGCCGCCGCGGTGCAGTCCACTCGCCGCGCCGAGCCCCGCGCGATCGAGGACGGGAAGCCTCTGGCGGGTGAGCACCAGGGCGGTCGGCCCGGTGCGATGCTCGAGCGCGGCGCGCCAGGCCTCGGCCGTTTCCGCTGCGTCGCCGGGGCGGATCACGGTCAGGTTCGGCATCGCGCGGAGTGAGGCGAGGTGCTCGATGGGCTGGTGGGTGGGACCGTCCTCGCCCAATCCGATCGAGTCGTGGGTGAAGATGTAGGTCACCGGCAGCCCGGTGAGCGCGGCGAGCCGGATGGCCGGCCGCATGTAGTCCGAGAAGATGAGGAAGGTGCTGCCGTAGGGCCGGATGCCACCGTGGAGCGCCATTCCGTTGAGCGCGGTCCCCATGCAGTGCTCGCGCACTCCCCACGCGAGCGTACGGCCCGGCTGGCCCGGCGCAAAGGGCACCGAATTCTTGAGGTTGGTGCCGGTGCTCCCGGCCAAGTCGCCGGAGCCGCCGGCCAGCTCGGGCACCGCGGCGACCAGCGCCTCGAGCGCCGCCGCCGAGGCTTGGCGAGTGGCCAGTGACTGCCCCGGCGGGAATTTGGGGAGCACCGTGTCCCAGTCGAGGTGCAGCCGCCCCGCGAGCGCGTCAGCAAACTGGGTGGCGAGCGCCGGCTCCGCGGTCCGATAGCGCTCGAGCAACGACTCCCACGCCTGGTGCAGCCTGGCCCCGCGCCCGAGCCACTCAGCGGTGGCGTCAGACACTTCTTCCGGGACGTAGAAATCTTTGTCGGGGGGCCAGCCGAGGATCTCCTTTGTCTTGCGGACCTCGTCCTTGCCGAGCGCCTCGCCGTGCGCCTTGGTGGTGTTCTGCCGGGTCGGCGCGGGGTAGCCGATGATGGTGCGCAGCACGATCAAGGTGGGACGCTCCGACTCGGCGGCGGCCTGGGTAAAGGCGCGATCAATGGCCGGGAGATCGTTGCCGTCGTCGACGTGCATGACGCGCCAGCCATACGCCTCGAAGCGCGCGCCGACGTCCTCGGTGAAGGTCAGCTCGGTATGCCCGTCGATAGTGATATCGTTGTCGTCGTAGAGCAGGGTGAGGTTACCAAGGCGGAGATGGCCCGCAAGCGAACAGACCTCGTGGGAGACGCCTTCCATCAGGTCGCCGTCGCTCACGAAGGCCCAGATGCGGTGATCCACCAGCTCTTGCCCGGGGCGGTTGAAGCGCTGGGCCAGCAGGCGCTCGGCGATAGCCATGCCGACCGCGTTGCCGACGCCCTGACCCAGTGGCCCGGTGGTGGTTTCCACGCCGACGGTAGGGCCGTGCTCGGGATGGCCCGGCGTCTTGGAGCCCCACTGGCGGAAGTTCTTGATCTCCTCGAGCGACAGGTCGTAGCCGGTCAGAAGCAGCAGGCTGTAGAGCAGCATCGAAGCGTGGCCGCAGGACAACACGAAACGGTCGCGGTCGGGCCAGTCCGGATGGCGGGGATCGTGCTTGAGATGCCGGGTCCACAGCAGCCAGGCCGCCGGCGCGAGCGCCATCGGCGTGCCGGGATGACCGTTTTCGGCTTTCTGCACCGCGTCCATGGACAACACGCGGATGGTGTTGATGCAACGCCAAGTAAGCGCCGAATCGGGAGTCGGGAGCCAGGAGTCGGGAGTTGGGGGGCGCTTGGCTTCGACCGTCAGGGCGGGCTCCTTTGGGGCGATCCTCCGAAAACCGCGGGGTGTGCGAGAGCCGGATAATAAGCGGGCGGCGGTGCCCTGCGGCAGTACGGCGAGCAGCCGGAAGGGACCTCAGCGAGCGTCGGCTTCGCGATTCGCGCTGAGGCCTGATCAGGGTGATTTCAGTGCGATGGCCAACGGCTCCAGGGACCCGGGGGAGGGGATTCGGGGACCGCCACCTTCCGGCGCAAGCGAGCTGATCGCCGCGTCTCAGGCCGAACCTGTCGGGATTATATTTCCCGGCCGTGCCCCGCAAGCCGCGCAAACGCTCTGTTTCTCCGTCCATCACCACCTCGAAGACCCTTCGCCGGTCCGGCGGCCGGTCCTATCAAGCGCACCGCGATTGGCTGCTGGCTCTGCATGGATCCGTGTGCGCCTACTGCGGCGTGACCACCAGCCCGGACACGATCACCCTCGATCACGTGCGGCCCCGGAAGGGTCAGACCGCGTACGATCGCCCGGACAACCTGGTCCTGGCGTGTTCGACCTGCAACGCCGCCAAGGCCGACATGCCGTTTCTGGCGTTCCTGCTCGCCCGGCGCAGCCGCGGCGTCTACCTGCTGCACTACGGCGATCATCTCTCCGACGGGATCAAGGAGATCGTGCGTCAGGTTACCGAGCGGCCGCTGCTTCCGCCGGACTGACCGGACCAGCTTCCTCCAGAAAAAAGATCGCCTCGACGGGCTGGCCGAACAGGCGGGCCAGCTTGAGCGCCAGCGGCAGGCCGGGATCGAGGAACGCGAGTCGCCGCGCACTCCCCCAGTCCTGGCGTTCGCCGGGCGCGGT
>CAZYPO010000027.1:0-3146 GCA_964649225.1 uncultured Gemmatimonas sp.
TGAGGCCGGCCGGCGGCGAGCTCGGGATGAGTATCATGCGGATATCGTCCTCGGCTGCCTCTCCGACTGGTATGAGTCACTTCTCGAAGGCGGCTGACCGCCCAGTTCTCCGAGTGTTGCTCTCGGCGCCGGTGGACCTGATCGGCGGACAAGCGCACGCGGCTCGCGCTGTCCAGCAAGGTTTCGCGGGGCAGGCGGGGATTTCGGTTTGCCTCCAACCGATCAATCCGACGCTCCCGCCTCCCTTCCGATTTCTCACTGAAACCAAGTTGCTTCGCTCTCTAGTACGGCCGCTGCTCTACCTCGGCGGCCTCATTCGCAAGACCCGCCACGCGGACGTGCTGCACATCTTCTGCGCGGCGCACACCGCCTTCCTTTTCGGGGCTTTTCCCGCCGTTGTAGTCGGTCGGCTGTTCCGGCGTGGCATCGTGCTCAACTACCACGACGGGCGGGCTCGCCAGCACTTCCGCTATTGGGGCCCGCTGCTCCGCTGGACCTTGAGGCGCGCGGATTGTCTCGTGGTCCCCTCGGCTTACTTGCAACAGGTATTCGCGGAGGAGGGCTTCGCCGCCAGGGTGATCCCGAACGTCGTGGACCTCGATGCCTTCGAGTACCGCCCGCCGGTTCCGCTCCGCCAGGCTCTCGTTTCGGTCCGGCTGCTCGAGCCTCTCTACGCGATCGAGAACACCCTCACCGCCTTCGAGGCGCTGTCCCGGGAGTTTCCGGCGCTCACGCTCGACATTTATGGCGATGGGGTTTCCGCTCCCTCACTGCGTCACGCCGCCGAGTCGCGCGGCCTGCGGGGCGTGAGGTTCCATGGTGGGGTCGCGCATGAGCGGATGCCCGCGATCCTCGCGGCGGGGGGGATCATGGTGAACAGCTCGCGCATCGACAACATGCCCCTCTTTGTGCTCGAGGCGTATGCCGCGGGCCTGCCGATTGTGAGTACTGCGGCGGGTGGAATTCCATTCATGATTGAGAGCGGCCGCACCGGGTTGCTCGTGCCGCCCGACGATCCCGCCGCGTTGGCCGCGGCCGTACGCCAGCTCTTGCTGGAGCCCGAACTGGCGCTCCGGCTCGCCGAGGCAGGCCGCCGGGAGACAGCCAGATACACCTGGGAGGTCGCGCGTGCAGGCTGGCTCGCGGCCTACCACGACGCCGCCCGATCCGCGAGGCGAGAATGAAGCGGATGGCTTTGCGGAGCGCTCCGCCCCGCATTCTCAAGCAACGGATTCTAACGTCGAAGGTCCCCTCAGGGACGCGAGCCGGGGGAGTGTCTCGCGCAACCAGACCGCGAACGCCAGGAGGCGCCAGAGCTTTCTGGAATGATCCCGCCCCTTCAGGTGCTCCGAGAAGACTTGTTCGGGGTAGCCTCGTCGCAGCCCCGCATCGCGCAGATCCTGCAAAACGTACGCACCGATCATCTCCCGGCCCAGCGCTAAGCGGAACCATCGGCCTGTCGGGACCGGGAAGCCGCGTTTCTTCGCCTCCACGATGTCCGTGGGCAGGTGCGCGGCGGCGGCCTCGCGGACCAGGGCCTTTCCGGTCCAGCCCTGCAGCTTCAGGCTCGAGGGGACTTGTGCCGCCCAGGCCCGCAAGGTGTGATCGAGGAAGGGAACCCTGCTCTCGATCGACGACGCCATGCTCATCGTATCCTGCTTCATGAGCAATTCTTCCAGATAGGTTGTTTGATCGAGCCGGAGAAACGCCTCCAGCGGGTCCCGCTCCAGCAGCTCCGAATCGAGCAGACTCGTGAGACGCGCGAAGGGATCGGAGTCGGTCTCCAGTAACCTCGATCGCTCAGGCGCGCCAAACTCGGAAAAGGGCTCGAGGAACGCCCCCACGGCGCTCCCCTCTTGGCCGAGGAAGGAGCGCCGGATCCGCGAGCCCACGAATCCGTTACCTAGATTCTTGGCCCCCGTGCGCAGGAAACGGCGGGCCGGCCCGGGCAGCCAACTGTCGAGCAGCCGGCCCCACCGCAGATTGACCAAGGCCCGGGGGTACCTCCCATAGCCCGCGAAGAGCTCATCGCTACCCTCCCCGGTCAGCACCACCTTCACATGCTCTCGCGCGAGCTCCGCGACTGCGGCCAGCGGGACACTCGCCTCAAAGGTCAGTGGGAAATCCCGCTGCCAGGTCAGCCGGGGAATACTCTCGAGGAATTGTTCCGCCGTCAGCAACACCTCGTGATGGCGGGTCTGAAAGGTGGTGGCCACGGCCTGGGCAAATGGCAGTTCGTTCGCGTCTCGGTCGGCATACCCCACCGAAAACGTTTCGATGTCTTTGACGCCGAGCTCCACCATGGCCGCCACCATCAGGCTGGAGTCCAACCCGCCGCTCAGGAACGCGCCGAGCGGCACATCGCTCATCAGTTGCAGCTCAACCGACTCGACGAACCGGCGCCAGAATTCCGCGGCAACCTGGGTCATGTCCGGGCGGATTCCCCCGTTGTGCCCGTCCTGCACCGCCTCGGTCAACGACCAAAAACAGCCGGTTCGCAACATCCCCCGGTTCCAGGTGAGCCAATGCCCCGGAAGCAGCTTCTTCACCCCGGACAACAGGGTATGCTCCTCGCTCACGTGACCGGTGGCGAAGTATTCCGGCACCACGCCTTGATCCAGATGCGGGGTTAGGCAACCACTCGCGAACAGCGCCTTGACCTCGGACGCGAAGAGCAGATGCCCTTCGGGTGTGGTCGCGTAATACAGTGGCTTGATGCCGCTGTGATCCCGCGCCAGCGTCAGGGTTTGTTGTGCTTCGTCCCAAATCGCGAACGCGAACATGCCGCGGAGATCGGTGAATGCCGCCGGCCCGCCTTCCTCATAGAGATGCAGGATCGACTCGGTGTCGGATGCGGTGCGGTATTGGTGCCCCTTGCTCAGCAGGCCGCGCCTGAGCTCGGCGTGATTGTAGATCTCCCCGTTAAGAACGATCCAGACGCGTTGGTCTTCGTTGGGCATCGGCTGATGTCCGCCGGCTAGGTCAACGATACTGAGTCGGCGGTGACCGAGCGCGACCGCGTCGGCGAGGTAGATGCCCTGGTCATCCGGGCCGCGGTGTACCAGCGAGGCGCACATGCGCTCGATGACCGCCCGGGAGGGCGTAGCGCCGCCGCCTGCCAGAGCGATGCCGCAGATCCCGCACAT
>CAZYPO010000027.1:3246-39851 GCA_964649225.1 uncultured Gemmatimonas sp.
TCGAGAGGCCCGTCCACCGCCAGGAGAGGCACACTTGCTCCGCTATGCGCACCGATCCCTCCGCGAACTGCAGATCTTCCAACCGCTCAAGCATGGGCCAGGTAACACGGATCGGCTGGCCGGAGGCCCGGCTCAGCCAGTCGCACACGATAATGCCGTAACCGCGCAGGAGAACCGTTTGCCGCTCGTGGAGCGGTGCGGTTTTCCCCAGGCCGAGCGGTCGGGTCACCCGGCACGCCCAGTGCGCGCCCCGCTCCGCAACCTGCGTGATGGGTTCAGGCGGCAGCGATTCCCAGCCGAAGGGTCCCCGTGTCGCGGACAGGCTGCGTGCCTCGAGCAGAAGGGTCGCGTGCGCGGCGGCCGAGCGATCCCACTCGCGGCGTTCACCGCCTCCGGTGTAATTCGCCGAACCGGGGTCCACGGACACTGGGAGACTCCCCCTCGCGATCTCCACGTGCGCACAATCGTCATGGGCGTGGCCGGTGAGGTTGCCACCGTGCGGTCCCCCGTCTACAAGACAAAACCACGATTGCCCTCCGGTCCGCTCCCAGGCCCCGAAATACCCGGCCGCAGGCAGGCTGAGCGAGCCTGCGATCAGGGGCCCGGGGGACTCGTGCGGGAGGCCGGAGAAGGTTTGAGGATCCAGCAGCCACCAGGCCAAGTCCCGGGCGTGCTCCGGCAGGTTTCGAGTCCACTCCGGCCGGCCGAGGAGACCCGCGGCGAGCAGCAGAAGAGGGGCGACATCTCGGGGTGGCGCTCCCGATAACGGCACCGCATTGCCGCCGTCCTCGTCGCCGATCACCGGGACGCTGCCGTCGGGGCGCCGCAGCGCTGCCAACACCTCGGTCACTCGCGCGGCAATCGGCTCGAGGGTGCTCGCCTCCGGCGCGTGCCCGGTCAGCCGCAACTGCGCCATCGCGTGCAGGAGGATCTCCACGGTATAGCGGTGATACCCCGTGGCCCGCTCGAAGTGCATCCCGTCTGCCAGAAGCTGGTGCCGCATCTCCTCCTGCAGAACTGCCAAGCCGAAGTGCCTCCACCTGGGAGCCCGCCGGAACTGCGGGAAGCAGCCGCCGACATAGAGCAAGGCGAGGGCTTCCCCCGTCAGGTGAGTGTTGGGGCTGTGATGAACCGAATCGTACCGCTCGACGTGCCGGGCATGCTTCCAGAGAAACCACAGGAACCGGCGGCGGCGCTCCTCGCTCCAGATGGGGGCATCGTGAGTGAGCGCGGCGATCCAGCACCAGGCGATCGCCCGAAAGGCCACCTCCAGGCTGCTCGCCCAGTTGATGCCCCAGCCCGGTGGATTCTGTTCCATCCAGCCATCCAGCCACTTCGCCAGCAGCGCTGCGCTGCCGGCGTCCCGGTTGAGAAACCAGTCCTGTGCCAGGCGGAGCAAAGGCTTCTGGCGATTCAACTCCCAGATGAGCTTGATGTCGCCTCCCAGCTCGCCCTGTAGAAAACGCAGGCGATGCCACGGCTTGAGGGCAGCGACCATCCCCGTCAGAGGGTGTGCCCGCCATTGCAAGCCATCGCGTTTGAGCTGAATGGGATGTCCGAACAGTGTCC
Organism: uncultured Gemmatimonas sp.; assembly: GCA_964649225.1. GTDB lineage: Bacteria > Gemmatimonadota > Gemmatimonadetes > Gemmatimonadales > GWC2-71-9 > JABFSM01. Next base: position 4,816 of record CAZYPO010000027.1, read on the forward strand.
AAGCGCCTAGCTGCGCGCTCGCCGCTTCGCGTCCGATCCTGTCCGCCCCGGGGAGCTGGTTGCGATCGAGCGAACCGAGGTGCATCGCCAGAGGAGTGTCCGCGAAATTGAGGGGGGTTGTTCGATCGCGGAAGAGACGCGAATACTCCGCGCCGGAGGGGTCCCGGCGGGGCGCGCGGGCTGCTTCCAGTTGCTTCTGCGCTTCCTGGCGGAACCGGATCAGCAGGGCGACGTGGCGCCGCAGCCGCATCGTATATCGGCTCAAGCTCCCTCCCGCGCGAACAGATACTCATTGCACCCGACGCTTCCGCCACACGTTGTGAGGTTCCGAAGTTCGAAGCCCCGCGGGATCAGAAAACTCAGAATCGCTTCCGGCTTCGCAACCTCGAAGGGATAGCCTCCCAGCCAATCCCGCCAGTCGTGGACCACGGACATCCCGCGCGAGGTTCGGTACTCCTGGTAGCGCTTGAGCGGATTCCGTCCCCACACGAGGTCGGCGGCCAGTCCGCGCAGGACCCAATAGGGCACGATCGTCCCGAATAGGAGCGCGCGAGCGAGCGGCCCGCTGCAATAGAATCGCTTGATTCTCCGCCAGCGGTTCGACCAGGCGCCCTGATCGTTGTAGATCGCCAGTGCGAGCCGTCCTCCGAGTTCTACCCGCGCTGCGGCGAGCTCGATGGCGCGCCACATGGCCCCCGTGTGATGCAGCACCCCCCAGGAGTAGACGATGTCGAAGCTGCCGAGCGTGGCGAGATACTCGGGGTCGAGCGCCGAGCCCGCCTCAATCCGCCACTGTGGATCGTCTGGGAAGAAGCGGCGTTTGAGCTCCAGCGTGCAGCCCACCGACTGGGGGTCGTAGTCGAAGGACACCACAGTCGCTCCCAGCCGGCGGGCCACCAGACTCGCGAGCCCGCTTCCCGATCCGATGTCAAGGAACGAGCGCCCAGACAGGTCGGCCACGCCAACAAGCGCGACAAGGGAGCGCTCCGCTTGGGCGATACGGTCCTCGTCGAGGGTTTGGAGAAAAGAGCGCCAATTGGCACCAAACTCGAACCGTTCGCCCCGCGCAATCTCGCGGGCGTGAGCCCCCTGGGGCGTGCTCGGCACGGGTGACCTCATCCCGAGGTCTTGCGGTCCAGTGCCGCGGCAAAGTGCGTGCGGATTTCCTCCAATCGGGCCGCCCAGGATTCGGACCGGACTCTCTCGCTCCGTGCCGCACTCGGCCCGGGATCGATCAGAGCCTGCTCCACGGCGCGGATGGTCTCCTCCGGGCCGTCCGCGATTCGGCATAATCCCAGTGCCGCTACCTCGGGGATCGGCGAGGAAACGACGGGCAGGCCGGCAGCCAGATATTCCCGGACTTTGAGCGGGTTGGCGTTCAAGGTCAGCTCGTTGATGCGAAAGGGATTCAACGCGACGTCAAACCCACGGCTGTAGGCCGGCAAGTCCGCGTAAGGCCTGCGCCCGAGGAAATGTACGTTAGGCAGCGCGGCGAGCGCCGAGACATCGGTGACGGTCTTGCCAATCAGAATGAGCGAGCCGTTCGAGAAGTGTTGCGCCAATCGCCCCAGCAGCTCCAAGTCGATCCAGTCCGCGATCAGCCCGAAAAAGCCCAGGGTGGGGTGGGGCAGGACGGCGATGTCGGCAGGGACAATGGTCGCCGGATCCACGGCTCGCCGGAAATGCTCGAAGTCCACGCCGTGGCGGACCAGCACGGTCTCGGCGTTGGCTCGCCGCCGCGATTCGAGCAGACGCTCGGAACTGACGATGGACAGATCGGCACTCCGGAGGAGCGCGTGCTCGAACGACTCCATCGCCGAGGCCGACACCCCGGTGAACGCCGCGTGCTCGTCCACACAGTGGTAAATCAGGTTCTCTTCGCCGAGTTGACGGGCTACCACCGCGGCGGGTGGGTTGAAGACCCAGTTGATCGCGCGCCGAAATCCCAACGTGTGCATCGCGCGCCGGACTTGGTAACGAAGCAGGACGCGATTCAGCCATCGCACGGTCGGGCGTCCGTAGGCGGGAATCGCCAGAGGGCTCAGCACATGAATGTTGGGCTCCGGATTGCTCATCCGCCGCGTAGCCGCCCTCAGCTTCTGAAGGGCCCGGCTCAGGTCCGCTCGCGAGACGTTGGGCGTCCGGTAGCCAATCGAGTTGATCCAGAGCACGCGATTGTCTCGCGACAGAAGCCGCATCAGGTGAGTCTTCGAGAGGGGATCGCCGGTCCAATCGTGACTAAAGCAAACGATGTCCCGGCCCCGCAGGACGTTCGCTGGGGCGGTCGTGACGCTCATCCCTTCTGTCGTCCCTGGGCGGCCCATCACATGATCCGCCGCAACTGGCTCTTGAGCGTCGCCGGGACCTCGATGCCGAGCCGGACGGCGAGCCGCCTCCCGCCCCGCAAGAATCCCCGGAGCCCATCCGACACATGATGACGGAACGCCAGGCGCACCTTGGCCGACGCGGTCAGCAGTCCGTTGGAGGGTAACTCCAGATCCCGGTAGGTTCCCACAAAATCGCCCGCTCGGAGTCGGGCCAGGAGCGCCGTTTGCTCAAGCCTGCCGGTCGAGACCCGGACCTGGAGACCGCGGAATTGCGTGCGCCAATGGAGATCGAGCCCGAAATAGGCGTGGAGCCCATGACCCGCCGCGCGCAGCCGCCTGACCGAATCGAAAGGGGTGAGGCGAGGAGCATAGCGGCCGTCGTACTTGGAATTCCAAACCTCGATTCCGCTCAATCCCGGCGCCAAGCGCTCCAGCTGGGCCAAGTGCTCCTCCATGGGATGGGCCAGCACCACGACTCCTCCATTCGCCCGGATGTGCTGCATCACCCGTTCGGGATCGCGACTGGTCGTCAGCTCCGTGCACCCGTAGCCCAACAGGTGAAAACGGCCTTCGCATTCAAATTCGAGCCCGGGAACCATGAGGAAATCGCTGTCGGAGAGGCTGGCGCACTCGGAGCGGAACGCCGCGACCTTCGTCGTATCGAAGGCCTCCGCATGGTCGCTGAGGCAGGCGAAGCGGCACCCGTCCTTTTCCAGCGCTCGCCGCAGCTCACTGGGAGCGAATTCACCGTCGGAATAGGCCGTATGAACGTGCAGGACTCCCGCGAGCTCGTGCGGCGCTTCCCTCGCGCTCATCTTCGCCGCAGTCCCTTCGGAAGTCGCCGCAACGCGAAGTCGAGCCAATCACCGAGTTCGGGCAGGGGATCGTCCCAGGCGAAGTTGTCGTGGAAAGTACCTCGCCTGGGGCGCAAAAACTGCGCCAGTGTGCCCCAGCGTGAAGGGTATTTTTCCGGGAATCCGGCGGGGGGGCCACGCCAGACTTCGATCAAATGCCGCAGGTCTCCCAGCAGCCAGCGGCAGCGGACGCCTTCGCGATAGGGGACCGAGGTCCCGGTCGGACGACCCGCGGCGATTTCCGCGAGCAGGGCGGGGAAATCCGCCCCGGCGTAGACAGCGAGCGCCAGAGAATTCCAGAAGCGCCCATTGATTTCCAGAAAACAGAGTGACTGGTTGGCGCTCTGCCGAAACTCAACCATCGCTGGCCCATGCCAGCCGAGACTTCCCAGCAGTGCGCGGCCCGCTGATTGCAGCTCGGGCGTCTGCGGGACGCTTTCCCGGAGCGCGCTGCCGGAGCCGGTGGGCCGTACGTCGCGGATCCGTCGGTGAGCGAACTCCGCGATCGGGTGTCCCTGCTCCATGACGCAGAAGTATCCCGCTCCCGTCCCGGGAATAAACTCCTGGACCAGCACCGCCGAGCACCGCTGCCGGAGCTCTGCATAGGCGGACACGAGCTCGGCTTGGTTCCGGGCGTAGCGCGGCGCCCCGGTGGCTTTGAGCGCTCCCGCCGTGCTCCATTCTTCCGATTGTCGGGGTTTGAGCACCAAGGGAAAGGGAATCGCCTCACGGAGCGCCCCCAACTCTTCAGCAGCGGTGATCACGCGGGTCTCGGGGACTCGGAGTCCAAGTCCCCGGGCGAGTTCCGTGGTCGCTTGTTTGTCGAACGCGCGCAGGATGGTCGCGTGCGATGGCAGGACCAGCAAGCCGCCAGCAGCGAGCACACGGGTGCGCTGGGCGGAGAGCGGAAGCGTAGTCCGCTCCGTCATGGGCAAGACGAGGGTGCCGGGCTCGCGGCCCGCCACTTCGGTCACTCGCTCGACAAAGGCGTCCGCGTCCTGTTGCGGGGCGGGATACCTGAAGGTCCCCCTGCAGTGCCGCGACCATCCCGCCTTCGACCAGGCGGTCGAGGCGCCCACCAGCACCCTGTGCCCGGCGGCGGCAAGAGAACGCACGGCGGCTACCGCCTGATTCTCGTTGCCGTCCAGGACCAGCACTCTCATGCTCTGCCGACCTTGGCAGGCGACCGGCTCGTGTTAGGATTCAAGTTGGTCTTTCATGTCCGTTTCGTTGCGCCACTCAAGCATAAATGTTGCGCTAACCCATCAAAATGGCTTGTCATGGCACATGAATTCAACGGCTTCCTGTCTACTTGTGGCACCAATCCTGCAGGAATGAGGCCGCTTTGGGCACGAGTCGCCCTGGATCGGCAACGGAGAGGAAGGGCGGGAATTTGAATCGGTCGTTGAGGGGCGAACGGTCCTCGCGGCGTCTCGCGCCAGCCCCAGCCGCGCAGCCCGAGCGCGCGGCTCCCGTGAGGAAAGACAGGTTCTCACTCCGAGAGGTGCTGCCCGAGTGGAACCTGCTCTATCTGGGATTCCTCCTGTTCGAGACGGCCGTCGTTACTTATAAATTCCCGGTCGGCCGGGTGGGCATTATTCTCGGCGTCCTGGCACTCATCTTCCACCGGCAAAAGGTCAGATTCCCGCCGCCGATGATCGCGCTGACCGCGCTGATCGCTCTTGCCGCGATTGGACTACCCGGAAGCTTTTACCATCCTGCTTCGTCGAAGGCGGTTACCGAGGTCCTCAAGACCTGGGTGATCGCGTTGGTGGCGTACAATGCCATCCGCACTCCCAAACAGTTCCGCTTCGCCGTGCTCGCTGCCGTGGTGCTTTATGCCTTCGTCCCAGTATGGCCGGCATTGATGATGTACCTGCATGGCATTACGGACGCCGGCCGGCTCTCCGGTCCCTTTATTTACATCAACGCGAATGACTTGGCCTCAATCACGCTCCTGCTGCTCGGGGCAACTTTGTGGATTCTGGCCGTCGAGCCCATGCAGAAGCCGCTCCGCATGCTGGGCTACGGGTTCGCGGGCACGCTGGTAGTGATGATGTTCCTGACCCAGTCGCGGGGAGGATTCCTCGGCCTGGTGATCATGGGGATTCCCTACGCCTTTTCCTCGAGGCGGCGGGGACTCCGTCCGTTAGTATTGGTGGCCGCCGTGGCTGTCGCCGCGCTGGTATTCGTGCCCAGCTCGGCTTGGGAACGGCTGGCGGGGATGAAGAAGTTGACCAGCTCGTACACGATCAAGGATGCCGATGTCGAAGGGTCAGCGGAACAGCGCTACACGCTGGCGCAGACCGCGATCGATCTGATCATCACCCATCCCCTGAGCGGGGTCGGGATCGGCAGCGTGCCCTTCGCGTTCGTTCCCTACCGCCGTGGTATCGGCGGTCGAGACCCCCATAATACCTATCTCAAGATGGGCGCCGAGCTGGGACTTCCCGGCCTGATCATCTACATCATCATGCTGGTCACGGTGTGGCGGACGCTCAGCCGTGCTCGCCGGGCTGCCAGAACAGCGGCTCCCACAATCGCCACGGGGCTCGCGAATCTGCAATACGGCCTGCTCGGCTTTCTCGTCGCCTGCATTTTCGGCTCTTACGGGTGGCTGAGCATTTTCCACCTGTTCCTGGCCATCATGTGGTCCGCGGCAACGGTCTGGCAGAGCGCTCCCAGTACGGCGACGGCCAGCCCGCGAGCCCACCCGGTCGCTGATCGGACTTCGTTCAAGTTCCGTCCGTCCGTTCGGCGCGTGCTGCCGGCAGCCGACCGGGGGACCTGATGTGCGGCATCGCGGGCTTTGCCGGACCGACGGCATTGCAGCCGGCGGCCCGCCAGCGGCTGGAAACCATGCTCGATGCAATCGTGCATCGGGGGCCCGATGATTCGGGCGCCTATTTCGCCCCCGGCGTCGCCCTCGGCATGCGCCGCCTCAGCATCATCGATCTGGCCGGAGGCCACCAGCCGATTGCCAATGAGGACGGCAGCGTCACGGTGGTGTTCAACGGAGAGATCTACAACCACCGGCAGCTCCGCCAGGAGCTGATCCAGCGCGGCCACAGCTTCCGTACCCGGAGCGACACCGAGGTTCTGGTCCACCTGTACGAAGAGTACGGTGACCGGCTCGTCGAGCGCCTGCGCGGCATGTTCGCCTTCGCGATCTGGGACGCGCGGCGCGAAACGCTCCTGCTGGCGCGCGACCGCTTCGGCATCAAGCCATTGAGTTATGCTCTTGGAGACGAAGGGATTTCCTTCTTCTCCGAGTGTGGCTCGCTCGTCGCGGCCGCGGACCGCCCGCTGAAAATCGATCCGCTCTCCATCGCGCGCTACCTGGCTTTCGGCTACGTCCCGGATCCCTGGTCGGCATACGTGGGCGTCCGCAAGCTTCCGCCGGGACACCTGCTGCGCTGGTCCGCGGATGGGAAGCACGAGCTCAAGCGCTACTGGTCGCCGGCTTCGCATCGCACCGCCGTCTCCACCCAGACAGATGCGAAAGCCGAGCTGGTCCGGCTGCTCGACGAGGCAGTTGCCTGCCACCTCGAATCGGACGTGCCGCTGGGCGCCTTCCTGAGCGGCGGGGTGGATTCCTCCACCGTCGTTGCTCTCATGGTCCGGCACACCCCCGGTCGGGTCAAGACCTTTTCCATCGGGTTTTCCGAGCAGGCATACAACGAAGCCCCCGCTGCCGCCCGCGTCGCCCAGGCGCTGGGGACCGAACATACCGAGCTGGTGGTGCGGCCCGATGCGGAAAGTCTCTTCGAGCAGATCGTCGGCATCTACGACGAGCCGTTCGGCGACTCTTCCGCGATCCCGACCTTTCTGGTCTCCCGGCTGGCGCGCGAGCACGTCAAGGTGGCCCTGAGCGGAGACGGCGGCGACGAGCTGTTCGGCGGCTATACGCGGTATGCCGAGATCGGCGCCCGGCCCCAATGGCCCGCGCCGGTGCGTCGTGCGTTGCGCTCGCTGGCCTTGTTGCTTCCCCACGGGGCCCTGGGACGCAATCGGCTCTACGACCTGGGCCGCACCCAGCGGGGCCAGTACGCCAATACGGTGCTGGCTCCATTGCTCCTGAGCGAAGGGGGCGTTGGCGCGGAGTCCCTGGGCGCCGCGCTGGGCAGCGTCGAGCAGATCCTGGCACCCTGGTTCGAGGGGATGGACGGCGAGCCGTTGCTGGCCAGTCTGATGCTGGTGGACCAATCGACCTATCTCCCCGGCGATATCCTGACCAAGGTCGACCGGGCCAGCATGGCGGTCTCTCTCGAGGCCCGAGTCCCTCTGCTCGACCACGTGCTGGCCGACTTTGCCAATGGCATCAGCGCGGACCTCAAGATCCGGGGAGACCAGGGCAAGCTGCTCTTCAAGCAGGCCATCGAGGGGATCGTTCCCGCCGGGGTATTGACCCAGCCCAAACAGGGCTTCGCGGTGCCTCTGGCGGAATGGTTTCGCGGACCGCTCCGCTCACGGCTCGAGGCAATCCGCAAGCCGGACGCCGAAATCGCACCGTACGTTCACCGACCCGCGGTTGAACGACTGCTCTCCGAACACCAGCGCGGCCGCCGGGACCACAGCCCGATGTTGTGGCGCCTGCTGGCATTGGAGCTGTGGCTCCAGCGCGCCGCCTCGCCCGGCCGAAGTACCGCTCGCGCCATGGCGGGAGCCGGCGCGTGACGATTCTGGTAACTGGGGGCACCGGTTTCATCGGAACAGCGCTGGTCCAGCGACTTGCCCGGAGCGGCGAGTCCGGCGTGGTGCTCGATCTCTGGGCGCCCGAGTCGCTGCCCGAGGGCTGGCGGTATGTCGGCGCCGACGTGCGCGACGGACCGGCGGTAGCGCAAGCCGCCGAGGGATGCGACGGAGTTTTTCATCTGGCCGCGGCCCATCACGATCGCGGCATCTCGACCGAGACCTACTTCGGGGTGAATCGGGAGGGCACGCGGGCGGTCGTCGCCGCCGCGGAGGCGCGAGGCATCCAGCGAATCTGCTTCCTGTCGAGCGTGGCGGTCTACGGCGATGGGTCCCATACCAAGAGCGAGCAGACCCCTCCCGCGCCGACGAGTCCATACGGTGCTTCGAAGCTGGCCGCGGAAGAGGTGCTCGGCGCCTGGTGCGCCGCCGGCCCGCTGCGCCGGGCGGTCATCCTCCGGCCCACCGCGGTGATCGGCCCCAACAACTTCGCGAACCTGTTCGCGCTCTGCGTCTACCTGGATCGACCGCTCTTCGTCTCGGTGGGCGTGGGCCGCAATCATAAGTCCCTCGCGTACCTCGACAACCTGGTGGAAGCAACCATCTCCCTCTGGAACCGGGAGGGTGTTGCCGGTCTCGAGGTCTACAATTACGCGGACAAGCCTGACCTCTCGAGCTCAGAGATCATTGCCCAGATCCGGGAGGGGCTGGGTCGGGAGGGGCCGGGCATCCGCTTGCCGCTCGGGCTTGCGCTGCTGGGAGCGCTGCCATTCGAGGTCCTGGGGAACGTGCTGGGAAAGGACCTCGGCATTTCCCGGAATCGGATCCATAAGCTCGCCGAAGTGAATTCCGTCGTGGACGCTGAGCGGGTCCAGGCGGCATGCAGTTTCCCTCGTATTCCGCTGATGGAAGGGTTGCGGCGCACGCTTGCCTGGTACGTAGCCGAGGGACGCGGGCGCCCGCTCGTCAAGCGCATTCCGCCCGAGCGACCCCCCTCGCTGCAGCTTTCGAGGTGATCGCGCTGCTCTGCCTGCTGGCAGCGCTGGCTGGCACGAGCCTGTTGTTAGGGTGGCTGGGCTACCCGCTGGCGCTCAGGCTGCTTTCGACGCGCGCCGCCGCGCGAGGTGTTCAGGCGGCGGCGGCGGAGCCGGCCAGCGGGGTGAGCGTCATCATCGCGACGCGAGAGGCTCCCGACGTCATCCTTGAGCGCGTGCGCAACCTCCGAGAGTCCGGGCTCGGCGGTACCCCACTCGAGATCGTCGTGGGCGTCGACCCGGCCGCGCCTCATTCGCTGCAGGACTACCGGGACCGCTGTGGCTCGCGCGCGCGGGTGGTCCGCGGGGATCCGCCGGGGGGAAAAGCCTGCAACCTGAACGCCGCAGTGCGGGACAGCTCCCAGGCGCTGCTGGTATTCACCGATTCGGCCCAGTCCTTCCGGCCCGACTCGATTGCCCGCCTGATGGTTCCCTTCGCGGACTCCTCCGTGGGCTCGGTGACCGGCACCCTCCTTTTCGGAGCTGCCGCACCGACCTCGCCGCTCTTGCACCAATTCTGGTCCTACGAGCTCACGCTGCGCGAGATGGAATCGCGGCTGGACAGCGTGGTGGCGGTCACCGGGGCGATCTACGCCCTCCGGAAGGAATTCTGGACCCCACTGCCGAACGGCTTGATCTGTGATGATCTTTTCGTGCCAATGCATGTGGTCCGGCAGGGGCGGCGAGTCGTGGCCGCCGCGGATAGCTTCGCGGTGGACGAGCGCCGCTTTACCCACGGCCAGGAATTTCGCCGCAAGGTGCGGACGCTGACCGGCATGATTCAGTTCTGCTTGCTCTGTCCCTGGGCGCTCTCGCCGCGCCGGAACCGCATCTGGGCCCAGTTTGTCTGCCACAAGCTGCTGCGGCTTACCACGCCGTACCTGCTGCTGCTGAGCGTGATCGGGGCCGCGATTTGCATCCCGACCCCACGCTGGCTCTGGACCGCCGCGGCGGTGTTTTCGCTCGGCTTCCTGCTGGTCATCCTGGTCGCACCGAAGGCGAGCCGGCTCCGCCGGCTGGGCAGGCACCTCATCTGGGCCGGATACCTGCTCGTCGCCCCGCTCGCCGCGACGCTCAACGCCGTGCGGGGCAACTGGGATGTCTGGACCCCGCATCGCCATCCGCCGGCCGGATGAGCGTGACGGCTCTGTTGCGCCGGAGCGTGCTGGGAGCCGCTGACGCGCTCGGTGTCAACCGTGGCCTGGCGCGCAGCGGGTGGCGCAGCAAGCGGCTGCTGATCCTGTGCTATCACGGCTTTGCCCTGCGGGATGAGCACCACTGGGACCCGCAGTTGTTCGTCTCGCGCCAGACCTTCCGCCGTCGGCTCCGCTTCCTGCGGGACAACCGCTTTAACGTGCTGCCTCTGGGGGAGGCGCTGAACCGGCTTCACTCGGGATCCCTCCCGGATCGGGCGGTATCCCTCACCATCGACGACGGGCTCTACGACTTTGCCGCGGTCGGTTTGCCGCTGCTGCGTGAATTCGGGGTTCCGGCCACCGTCTATGTCGCGACCTACTACGTCGAACATCCCTGGCCGGTGTTCAACGTCATGTCGAGCTACCTGTTGTGGCTCGGCGCCACGCAGGGGGTCACCTCGCTGCGTCTGGGTCTTCTCGGCTCCGAGCCGCAGCCTATCCAGAAGTCCGGAGCCCGCCATGCGACCTGGGAGCGCCTGAAGGTCGAGGCGGAGCGCCGCGGCCTCGACGGCGCGGCGAAGAACCGGCTGCTCGGCGAGATCGCCGGGATTCTCGGGATCGATTATTCGGCGGTGCTCGAGTCGCGCCTGCTGACCTTGATGCGACCCGCCGAGCTCCGGGGGCTCGACGCCGGTCTGATCGACCTCCAGCTGCACACCCACCGGCATCGGGTACCGGAAGATCGCGAGCTGTTTCTGCGGGAAATCTCGGACAATCGGGCTGCGCTGGTTCGCGCCGGCCGCTCCGCGAACGGGCTGGTGCACTTCTGCTACCCGAGTGGAATGCACCGGCCCGCGTTCCTGGCCTGGCTCAAAGACGCCGGAGTCCAGAGCGCCACGACCTGTGAGCCCGGCTTGGCCAGCGCCGCCGCCGAACCGCTCCTGCTCCCCCGCTTCATCGACACCGAGTCCACTCCGGACAGCGAATTCAAGGCTTGGACTTCCGGGCTGCGTGGGGTGCTCAATCGCAGGACCTTTGGACTGTAGGCCGAGATGACCGGGCCAGGCCTCCCCGCTGAAGCTGAAGGGCGAATCCTGGTCCGCGGGATCGCCTGGATCGGAATCTTCCGCTGGTCCTCCCAGGCGTTGACCTGGGCCATCACCCTCATTGTCCTCCGGATTCTTTCACCGCGCGACTACGGGATCGTCGGCATGACGACCTTCTTCCTCGCGCTTGCGGGCGTGCTCGCCGAGTTCGGGATTGGCGGAGCCATCGTGGCGCTGCGCGATCTGTCGCGCAGGGCCGAACACCAGCTCCACGCGGTGGCGATTGGCGCCGGCCTGTTCGCGGCTGGACTCTCCGCCCTGGCGGCCTGGCCCCTGAGTCGGCTGTTCCACGAACCGGCGTTGGTCGGGGTGCTCGCCGTGCTGGGTTCGGCCTTTCTGCTCGATGGCCTGCGCGTGGTGCCCGTCGCGCTGCTCAGCCGGGAGCTGGAGTATCGCAAGGCCTCGAGCGTCGATCTGGTCCGCGCGGTCGCTTCCGCCCTCGTGGTGCTGATCCTGGCGGAACGCGGGGCGGGGTATTGGGCCCTGGTCGGCGGGGCGGTCACCGGATCGGCCGCGGCCAGCGGGTGGGCGCTCTGGTTGCGTTGGGTCTCCTGGGAGCGGCCCCGCGCCGCGGACTTGGCGGCTCCGATCCGCTATTGCCGCCACCTGATCGTGAGCCGCCTGGCGTTCTCGGGGTACCAGAACGCCGATTTCATGATCGCCGGGCGCCTGTTCGGCAGCGTGGTGCTGGGTCAGTACAATCTGGCGTGGACCATCGCCTCGCTTCCGGGCGAGAAGCTCACCAACATTGTGACCGCCGCCTCCACTCCATTCTTTTCCGCTATCCAGCATGACCTCCGGCAGCTCGGGTCATACTATTTGCGGCTCGCGTCGTTCCTCAGCCTGCTGCTCTGGCCCGCCCTGTTCGGCTTCATGGCGGTCGCCGACTTGATGATCCCGCTGGTCCTGGGCCCCCAATGGGTGCCCGCGGTGCCGCTCGCGCGGGCGCTGGTGTTTTACGCCGGCGTCCAGTCGGTCAGCGCGCTCAATTCTCCCATCCTGTTCCTGACCGGTCACAGCAGGACGGGGATGCAGGTCTCCATCCTGGCCCTCCTGATCCTCCCTCCCGCTTTCTATCTGGGGGGCCGCTGGGCCGGAGTGGAGGGCATCGCATGGGCCTGGACGCTCATGTTCCCGCTGGTCGTTGCCTGGCCCCTCGCCACCGTGCTTCGGACGCTGGGCCTCTCGATCTGGAATTACCTCGCCGGCCTGAGGCGGGCGGCGCTGATGGTGGTCGCGATGGTGGGTAGCGTGCTGCTGCTGCGGCATGCCGTTGCAGGGCGGGTCGACCGCTCCCTCGAGCTTGGCCTTTCCGTCGCCACCGGGGTGCTCTTGTACGCTGCCCTCTGCTGGCGCTACGCCCGGGCCGATATTCTGCTGGTCTTCCGCTCCTGGCGGAGTCTGGCCAAGTCTATGGCGGTAGGGGGGGAGGGCGGATAACGGATCAACCGCCCGAAAGGGAGCGACCCGGGTACTCCGGCAGGCGCCGCTGGACTTCGCCGACGAGACGGTCCCCGATCCGCGAGGCCAGGCTATCTGCCCTCGCCAGCTCGTCCTTGAGGTAAGGCACCACGATACGAACCAGGGCTTCCTCGCTCCGCCCCCGGACCGCCTTGTCGCGCAGCAGGTCCCACTTGACACCGTATTCGCTCGCCTGGATGCGTCCGCGCCCCTGGTACCAGTAGTACACCAGGGCGGTGTGGCTGCCTTTTGCCAGGACGTAACGGTTGACGCGGAAGTCGCCGTGGGAGGTATGCAGCACCGTCATTCCGGAGGAGAGTGGCTCCCACCCCGCCCCTGGCAGGCAGTTCTTGGGGGAATGGATGCTCTTGCCTTGGCTTTGGGCTTCGTAATATCCGACATAAATCGAAAAGGCTTGCCGGCTGAGGCTGTCGGAAAACAGCCGCAGCACAAAGCTCGACATGCCCGCGATCCGTTGTTCCTCGGGCGCGATCGGGATATCGGTGCCCTCGAAGCCGAGCATTCCTTTCGGCAGCTCGGCAAGCGGCCCGGCCAGGGGAACAGCTTGCTGGCGCTGCACCAGGGCGAGCAAGGTGCAGCCCGCCGCGAGCAGAATTGCCGGCAGCCAGACCCGCGGCCTACTCGTCGGCATGGTTGCCGGTTGCCGAGCGGCGCGATACCAAGGTCCGCTCGATTACCCGAAAAGCGAAAGCGGCGGTGCTGATGAGCAACAGCGAGACCACGAACAGGAGCCATCCCTCGGTCACGTGCATGAAGCCTTCGCCCAGTTTCGGGTCGACGAAATAGACCAGAAAGCCCGTCAGGAACACCCGCACTCCATTGAGCAGAATGGCGATGGGGATCGCGACCAGCACCAGGAGCAGCCGGCTGAGCGACCGACTGAGCCAGAGGCCGCCCATCAGCACGGAGAGCGCCAGCAGCGCATTGAGCGAGCGCAGGCCGCTGCAGGCCTCGGTGACGAAGAGCTGATGTCCGGGGATTTGAATGATGTTTCCGGAGAGGGCGACGGGCACCTGTCGCCATTCCAGCAATTTGGTCCCCAGCGCCGACGCTTTGAACTGCAACGGCAACGCGAGCGTGCTGGTCACCAGCTCAGGGAGCGGAATCGAAAGGGTGAGCAACGCGATTGGCAGCCACCACGCCAGGGCCTGCCGGAAACCCCGGAAGTACACGATCAATCCGACGCCCGCGAGCAGGAGCGACAAGCGTAGCGTGAAGAGCTCCGCCGCCAGGTCGGCGGTGGCACGGACCAGAATCGCGGTGACGAGCAGCAGCGTGCCCAGCACGGGCGCCGGCTCGAACTCCTTGAGGAGCCCTTGTCTCCAGGCCAGCCAGACGGCGACCGGAGCGAGCAGCAACCCGTGCCCAGCCTCCGGATTGGTCCACCAATCCCGGAACAGGAGCAGCGCGGGCCGGGCGAACAGGATTGTGAAGAGCACCGCGGTGATGAGGGCAGGGAGGCTGACCCGGGCCGGAGCGGGCACTGCCTGCTCGGTGGCCGGGGCGCGGATCGAGGTCATCCGGCTAGCGGGCTCCCCGTCGGAACAGCATCACCGGAATGGTCTGGGCCATGATCTTGAGGTCGGCCCAGAACCCGTGCCGGTGGAGGTACTCGAGATCGTAGTCGATCTTCCGTTTGACGTCGTCCAGGCAGGAATCATACTGGAGCTTCACCTGCGCCTGGCCGGTGATGCCGGGGCGCACGCGGTGCCGGCTCTGATAGTTGGGAATCGTTTCGCGCAGGTTGGCCACGATGGTCGGCCGCTCCGGCCGGGGGCCCACGACGTTCATATCGCCTTTGAGCACGTTGATCAGCTGGGGCAGCTCGTCCAGGCGGTATTGGCGGAGCACCCGCCCCACCTGAGTAACCCGGGCGTCATCGCGCTCCGCCCAGACGGGGCCGGTTCCGCGCTCGGCGTCGGTGGTCATCGTGCGGAACTTGTAGATGCGAAAGGGGCGGCCGCCGAGATCCCGTTTCCGTCGCGGATCGTTGCCTTGAATGCCGGTCCCGCGCTGGTCGAGGCCGACTCTGGTTTGATCGTAAAAAATCGGGCCGCGTGAAGTCAATTTGATCGCGATGGCAATGAGAATCCAAAGCGGCAAGGTGATCAGCATGCCGAGCAGCGCAACCAGGACGTTGAGGGTGCGGCGCGCCCCGCTCTCCGCGAGCGGAGCCGCGGCGTGCGCCCCCTCCCGGAGGAGGCGGAGGTGGCGGCGCTTTGCCCGCGACTTCTCAGGTCTGGTTCCTTCAATCGGCATAGTCATTCGCGTCGCCCACCCGCGCTTTGCTTAGAAGATCCGTTGCAGCAGGTAGATCGTGGTAGACACCGCGCCCAGCGCTCCGATGATGACGTACGGATTGAATCCGGCGCCGCGCCTTTTCGGGTCGAGCACCAGCTCATCGCCGGCCCGGAGATTCAGCTGATCCAGGGTCAGGCCTTTCTGCATCGCGTCGCGGAAAGCATCCTTGGGCCAGATTTCCTCGCCGCTGCGCCGGACGAACGCCTTGTTGGGATCCACGTCCGCATTCGCACCGCCCGCCGACATAAACGCATCGGAGGCGAGCGCGTCCGCGGGTACCTGGTAGAACCCCGGATTGCGGACCGAGCCGTACACACTCACCCGAATCATGGTGCGGACCCGCACTTGAGGCTCCCGGATGTACTTGCCGATCTGCGCCGTCAGGTAGTCCTTGGTCTCCGAGCGCAGCACGCCGTTGAGCGGGATTTCCGGAAGACCCGGCAGGGACAGGATCCGCCCCGCAACTACCGGAAAGATCGCGGTGAGCGCCGTTTCTCCGACGACAGACAGGTCGATCTGGTCGCCTACCTGGAGGTCGCCATCCTCGAGGCGAGCCCGAATCATTGCAGCCTCGCGGCGCTTCTCGCCGCGCAGCCGGCCGCTGTATCCCGGAGAGGCGATGTACTGCTCCAGCTCGACGAGGCTGGCTTGCAGCTCGGCCCGAGACGCCACCGCCCGTCGCAGGTCCTGCGCTTCGACGCGAGCGGACGCTGCCAGAGGGGCCACGGCAAGTAACCAGGCGATGATCCCGCCGAATCGATTCAGGGCTGCAGAAATGCGGTCTGACAAGTGGCTCTCGCGTGATTTGAGGTAATCCCTAGCAGGGACTGTGCTCTGGAGTGGGGTGGAAATCCAGCAATGTAAACTCCTTTGAACATAACGAGTTAGGCGCAGTCTCGCCGCACATACCGGTCCGCACCGAACCAAACAGGTCGCGCCAGCGCAACGTCGTGTTGGATGGTCACAACGCCTTGCCAAATCTTGCAGCAGGTGGTCGAACCTCTTGTGCCTGAGGAGCTTGCTCTGCATGAGTGAGACCGTTTCGTCGGGGTAGCCGTGAGATTATTCAACATTAACGGAAGGTTTCTTGCTGTGAATTTGCTCGATCTGCAGCTCGGTCAACGACTTCTGCTGCTGCTGCCGATCTGACCATGGGTTCTAAGTTAATGCAATACAGCGACTTGCGAGCATCGACACGAAGGGGCAATCGCCTTGGTTTGGAAATCAGCCACTTTTTCGTTGTGGCGACATGTTGCACGTACGCCACCTTTTTTCCAGGCACCGCTCGCCGCGAACTCCGCCGGCGGGACTCCAGGATGAAGCGAGGCGCTGATGACCTGCCCTAACCCGGAACCCGCTGCCTCCAATCCCGATGGCAGGCGCCCCAGCAGAATCTTGATCGCCAACGATCAGGAGTGGGCCGCGCGCTCGGTCGAGTCCATCCTGGTCGCCGAAGGGTATGAGGTACAGCGAGCCTACACCGGTCGCCAGGCATTGCAGCGCGCGCTGGAGCTCCCCCCCGATCTGATCATTCTCGACAACCAGATGCCCGACCTGAGCGGACCCGAGGTGTGCCGGCAGCTCCGCCTGGATCCGCGCATCGGCCACGCCACCCCGATTCTGCTGAGCACTGCCGGCCCCGCCGGCCGCCAGCAACGCATCGAGGCCTACCGGGCCGGAGCCTGGGAGTTCTACGGACAGCCACTCGATCCGGAGCTGCTGCTCCTGAAGATTCGGATCTATCTCGAGGTCAGAATCGCGGCGGGTCGCCTCTTGGAGGAGACCCTGCTGGACGACCTGACCGGCCTGTATAACGCCCGCGGAATGCTGCGACGAACCGAAGAGGTCCTGGCGGATGCCCGGCGCCACCAGCGCGAGGTTTCGCTGGTCACGGTGGTCCTGGATGACGACCCGCGTGCGGCCGCCCTGGAGGAAGCGGGCGATCTGGCCCGCCGCATGGGTGACATCGTGAAGGGCTCGGTGCGCGCCGCCGACGTCGTGGGCCGGATCGGACCCCTGCGCTTCGCCATCGTCTCGGCTGGCGGCGCACGCCAGGGCGCCCAGCGGCTGGCCGATCGCCTGGTGATCGCGCTACACGCCCTGCGCAACGGGCACGGGGCGCTCGCGGTCCGAGCCTTGATCCACGAGGTGCCGCTCGACGAGGTGGCCCGGGCGGATGCCCGGGCACTGCTGGGCAGCGAGTTCGCGCTGCCCTGAGCGGACTAGGTAGTCGACTTACCTGAAGTGAGCCGGGGCTTTTCCTCCTCTTCCACCTCCGCCACGTAGCCATAGCTGTAGCGGTAGTACTTGTAGGCCCCGTCCTTCAGCCTGACATCGTTGAGAATCGCCCCGAGCACCCGCACTGGCAGCCGGTCGATGATCTGCAGCTTGGCTTCGGTGAGCTGACGATCGGTCTCGCCGGCCCGGAGCACGATCGCCAGATGTCTGGCGACCGTGGCAAGCACGAACGGATCGATCCCGGCGCCGAGCGGCGGGCTGTCCATGATGATCACCTGGTAGTCCCGCCGCAGGATGTCCATCATCTCCCCCATCCGCACGCTGCCGAGCAGCTCGGGACCGAGATGCCGGCGGGACCCGCAGGGAATCAGGGTCAGCAGCGGGTGCGTGGCCGGCCGCAAGATTGCTCCGAGGCTCGCTTCGCCCGACAGATGATCGACCAGGCCGGGCCGCCGCTCCAGCCCGAAGGTGTGGTGCAGCCCGCCCCGCCGGATGTCGCCGTCGACCAGGATGGTGCGATAACCGGCTTCGGCGAAGGAGAGCGCCAAATTGGACGCGATCAGCGACTTGCCGTCGCCTGGCGAAGGGCTCGAGATGGTGAGCGCGATGGGGCCGCTCGCATCGAAGCTGTGCGCCAAGCTCATCCGGATCGCGCGGAACGCTTCCACCACCTGTCCCGCTTCTTCGTGCGTACCCGTGCGACCCTTGGCCCGCTTGATCTCCGGAATGGTTCCCAGGATCGGGAGGCCCAGACCGGAAGAGACCTGATCGGGATAGCGGAAGCGGGGATCAAACCGGTCGGCCACCAAGGCGATGGCGAGGCCGAGGCCGAATCCCAGCAGCAAGCCGACCAGAATGATACTGGGCGCGCTGTTCCGGCTGGGCTTGGTCGGCGCCACCGCGCTATCGAGAATGCGAACGTCCGGGATGGCACTCGCTTCCGCGAGCCTGGCCTGCTGGCGGCTGGCTTCGAGTGTCCGGTACAAGATGTCCGCCTGATCGACTGCCCGTTTGAGCCGGGACTCGGTCTGCGAGCGAACCGGGATGGATTGCAGCTCGCGGGAGGACAGGGTGACGCGCGCGCTGAGCTCGTTTTGCCGGTCTTGCAGTTGCCTGACCAGGGCCGCGGCATAGAGCGGAATCGTCTGGGTACGCAGCAGCTGGATTCGCTCGTGGAGGCGCCGGACGCCGTCGTACTCCTCGGTGTATTTGGTGAGCATGGTGCGCAGGTCGGCTTCAGCGGTGGAGAGCTCGCCGAGCACGCGCTGCAGGTCCGGCGCCTGCCGGATCGCCCCGATCGTATTGAAGGCATCCACCGCGATTTCGCCGGCCCGATTGCGTTTGAGCACTTCTTCGATGTCCCGTTGATCCCGCCGCAGGGAGTCCAGCACGGTACGCTGCTTGAAATACTCCGAGTACACCGTCGGCTGGGTAAACTGGAGCCCGGCGGCCACCGGCGTGTCTTCGCGCGGCAGGGTCACCGTCCCGACCCGGAATGACTCCAGCGCCTCCTCCGCCGATTTCAGGCGATCGGCCTGGTCGATGACCTGGGTGTCCAGCACGGCCGCGAGCAGGGTGAGCTTGCGGCGCTTTTGTTCCGCGGCCTCGTCGACATAGCGCTGGACCAGGGCGTTCAGGGTGGCCTCGGCCGCCTCCGCGTTTTCGTTCTGCAGCGAGAGGACCAGGAAGTTCCCCTCTTTGAGCTTGGTGGTGAGGCTCCTGATCAGCAGGCCCGAGGCTTCGCGCGGGGTGACGATATCGAACTTGACGCTGCGGCCCCATTGCGACCGCGCCGGATGGGGCGCCCAGCGGAATCCGACCTGCCGGCCCACCGAGTCTCCCAGGCTTCCCGATTCGGAAAAGAGGCCGTTGCGCTGCTTGAGGTGGTAGCTCTTGCCGTCCTTGGCGATGGAGAGCTCGAACTGGCCGGGGCTGAACCGCGTGGTCAGATCGAAGCCGCGGAAGAGCGCCGAGTCGGACTTGTCCGCGTAGTTGAGGTACAGTTTGCGCCCCCGCACGACCGGATCGAGCACCTTGAAGGTGGTGAGCAGCTGGACCCAGGCCGTGGACTCCAGCAGTTGTTCTCCCTGAATGGGGGAGCCCGCCCTGCCCTTGTTGGGGGTTTCAATCCAGATGGTGGCCTGGACCTGATAGTCAGGCTTGATGACGCGGGTGGCCGCGATGCCGCCGCCGAGCCCGAGCAGCGTGAGCCCCAGGATCGTCCAGCGGAACCGGCGCAGGGAGGAAATAACCCGCGTGAGGTCGGGGGAGGTGCTCGGCCCTTCGACGTACGTCGCCAGATCCGCGCCCGTCGCCGGAGCGCTGGCGAGGGCGCCTTGCGCCAATGGATCGGGGCCCTGTGGTCTCGGCATTCGCGGCTCTTTCGGGTTCCACCCAGACTGTGAAAATCACGGATAGCACGGGGTGTTGCAAGGGCAGTACCACCTGTGGCGCCGCCCTGGGAAGTGGGGCAAAGTGCCGTCGTTACCAGCTTTCATGTTGTTGCGTCTACGCATCAGACGCCGTATCCTTGCTTCAGTTACGGCTTGAGGTTCGAGAATCTGTTGCTTGCACGCACGCCCGGGCACGGAAATCGCGGCATAGGGACGGCATAATCGCAACAGAACCACGACAGGAGTTAGGAATGGGCAGCACGCCTACAGCCGTGACCGGACCGCCCAACTTCCCGGATGGGGGAGGGACTCGTGACCCTCTCTCGATTCCGCCGGAGGTCAAGGCCAACATCCGGATCTTGCTGATCGACGATGAGCGCACACTTCGGGAGAGCTGCGCCAGCGTGCTGCAGATGGACGGCTTTTCGGTGACGCTGGCGGGACGGGGGGAAGAGGCGCGCGAGCTGCTCAAGCGCCGCAAGTTCGACATCGTGCTGGTCGATCTCTACATGTCACAGGTCTCCGGGCTCGAGATCCTGCGCGCGGCGCTGGAGGAGCACAAGGATACCATCGTCGTCGTGATGACCGGCAACCCGAGCGTGACCTCGAGCATCGAGGCCCTGCGTGCGGGAGCCTGGGACTACCTCCCCAAGCCGTTCAGCGCCACCCATCTCCAGGTCCTGATTGGGCGGGCCTCGCACGCGGTGATGATGAGCCGCGAGGCCAGCGAGCTGCGGCAGCAGGTCCTGCTGCAGCACAGCCAGAGCGACTCGACCGCCTTGATCGGCATCTCGCCGCTCTTCCGTAAAGCGGTGGAGCTGGCGCGCAAGGTCGCGCCGACGGACGCCTCGGTCTTTATTAGCGGCGAGAGCGGCACCGGCAAAGAAGTCATCGCCCAGTTCATCCACCAGCACAGCCGGCGCGCCCGCAAGGCGCTGGTGGCCATCAATTGCGCCGCCTTGCCGGAGCCGCTGCTCGAGTCGGAGATGTTCGGGCATCGCAAGGGGTCCTTTACCGGCGCCGATCGCGACAAACCCGGCCTGCTCGAGACCGCCAATGGTGGCACCCTGTTTCTGGACGAGCTCACCGAGATGCCGCTGGCGCTGCAGGCCAAGCTGCTCCGCGTGATTCAGGATGGCGTGGTTCGGCGGGTCGGCTCGGAGACCACCGACGCCCAGGTGGATGTGCGCTTCATCTCCGCCACCAATCGGTATCCGCAACAGGCGGTGGACAGCGGCATTCTCCGCGGCGACTTGTTCTACCGCCTGCGGGTGGTGCCGATCGCGCTGCCCCCGCTGCGGCAGCGCCAGGAGGACATTCCGCTCCTCGCCAACCATTTCCTGAGCCACTACTGGATCCGGCATCGCGGTGCCGCGGCCCGGCTACCACGCCTGAGCGAGGAGAGCATCGGTTTCCTCCGCTCCCGGCCGTGGCGCGGCAACGTCCGCGAGCTGCAAAACGTCATCGAGCACGTGGCCGTGCTGGTGGATCCGGATCAGGACATCCAGCCGAACGACATTCCGGTGTACGATGACGGCGGCACCGATCCCAGTATCGGGCGCCCCTCGCTGCTGCCGGCGAACGACGAGCCCTACCATGCCGCGAAGGAGAAAGTGGTCGCGCATTTCGAGCGCGAGTACTTCGCCCGACTGGTAAACCGGGCCGGCGGCAACATGTCGAAAGCGGCTCGGCTGGCCGGAGTGGACCGGACGACCCTGTATCGGCTGATGGACAAGCATCAACTTCCACGCGACGAGCGAGCCGGAGACGGGGAGTAATGACCTCCCGGACGGGGGAGCCGGTGCTATCCCGGCTCCTCACCGAGGCGGCCCGGCAACTGATCGACGACTGGCAAGTCGTCCGGCAGGACGCCGCGTCGCGGGACGAAGTCGTCCGGGCCCTGGACCAGCTGACCGGTGCGTTGGAGGCGGGCCTGGAGGGCCAGAATCCCGCCGATCTGAGTGAGCTCTCCAAGTCCCAGCTTCCGCGCCGATTGCTCGGATTACTGCGGGGCCGGGTGATCCGCCTCGCAGCTTCCGAGGCCTCCGCACCAGAAGGCAGCGACCTGCTGAAGACGCTGCTCACCTTCGAAATGGTCGGCCAGCAGCTGGAGCCCAATTGGGACCAGCGCTTCGCCGACCGGCTCACCGGTCCCGACGGGCTCGAGCTGGTGGTCGAGCTGGCCCACGATCTCCGCTCTCCCCTCACCTCGATTCTTTTCCTGGGGGAAACCATGAAGCGCGGGCGGAGCGGACCCGTCACTCCGCTGCAGGAACGCCAGCTGGGGCTGGTCTACAGCGCCGCATTCGGGCTGAGCTCGGTGGCCAGCGACGTCATCGAGCTGGCCCGCGGAGGCGACCGCCTGGTCGATCTCGAGCCGCTCCCCTTCTCCATTCAGGACATCATGGAGTCGGTGCGCGACATCGTGCAGCCGATCGCCGAAGAGAAGGGGCTCGAGGTCCGCCTGTCGCCCTGCGAGCGCGGTGCGCGGGTGGGGCACCCGGTGGCCCTGAGCCGCATTCTGCTCAACCTCACCACCAACGCCCTCAAGTTCACCGACGAGGGCAGCGTGGAGATGTCCTGCACCGAGATCGGAGAGACCGGGGTCGAATTCTCGGTCCGCGACACGGGGCGGGGAATTCCCTCCCAGGCCATGGCGCTGCTGTTCGAGCCCTTCCGCCGCCGGCAGAAAGACCGGGACTATGCCTTCTCCGGCTCGGGGCTCGGCCTCTCCATCTGCCGCAAGCTGGTGGAAGCCATGCAGGGCGATCTCAACGTCGAGACCACCGCCGGAGTCGGAACCCGCTTCTATTTCACTCTCAACCTGCCGCACGCGGGGGTGCCGGAACCGTCGTGAAGCTGCTGCACGTGGTGGGCGCGCGTCCGAATTTCATGAAGGTCGCGCCCGTTCTCCGGGCCGGCGCGGCGGTGCAGGGCCTTGAGCAGGTGCTGGTCCATACCGGTCAGCACTACGACGCCGCGATGAGCGAAGCCTTCTTTCGCGATCTCGAGCTGCCGGCCCCCGACGAAAACCTGGGCGTCGGCTCCGGCTCGCACGCGGAGCAGACGGCCCGCATCATGGTGGCCTTCGAGCCGATCCTCGACTGGCACCGGCCGGACTGGGTGGTGGTGTATGGCGACGTCAATTCCACGGTCGCCTGCGCGCTGGTCGCGGCGAAGAAGGCCACCCGGATCGCGCACGTCGAGGCCGGGTTGCGGAGTAGAGACCGCGCCATGCCGGAAGAGATCAACCGGATTCTCACCGATCAACTCGCCGATCTCTGTCTGACGCCCAGCCGGGACGGCGACGCCAATCTACTGGCCGAGGGAATCCCTGCGACCCGCATCCGGCTGGTCGGCAACGTGATGGTGGACACTTTGCTCCACCTGCGTGAGGCCGCCCGCGCGCGGGCCATGCCCAGGCGGCTCGGAGTCGAAGGCGCCGAGTACGCCTTCGTGACCTTGCACCGTCCATCCAACGTGGACGATCCCGCGATCCTCAACGAGCTGCTGCGCGCGCTGGAGGATCTCGGGGCTCGTATGCCGGTGCTGTTCGCGGTGCATCCGCGGACCCGGCAGCGGATCGGCGAGTTCGGGCTGCAAGCTCCCAACGGCAACGTGAGACTGCTCGATCCCCTGGGCTATCTGGAGACCGTGAGCCTGGTGGACGCCGCCGCCGTCGTGCTGACCGACTCCGGCGGGCTTCAGGAGGAGACCACCGTGCTCGGCGTCCCCTGCCTGACCGCCCGCTCCACTACCGAACGGCCGGTCACGGTGACCGAGGGCACCAATCGGCTGGTGGCAAGCAATCGCGCCGCGATCGCCGCCGGCCTCGACGCCGTTCTGGATGCCAGGGCTCGGGGGGTTTTCCGGCCGGCGCGGCCCGAAGGGTGGGACGGAAAGGCCAGTGAGCGCATCATCGCGGCGTTGGCCGGAAATCGGCCGGAAGACGGCTAGCCTACCGTCCTGGCAACGACTTAGCTAGCTTGCCCGTCTGGACAGCCGGGGGCCAATGGGGCCGTCGGACGAGTCCGGACCCAGAGCGGTACCGCCCGCTCACGTTCCTGCACCGAATTCCTTGACCCCGAGAGCAGCTTGCTCTGGACGGGGCCCGGGAAGCGGGGGGAACTCGAGACGAGGCGGGCCGCGGAGAAGAGAAAACCTACGTGAGTCACCCGACCCATCGGGTCAGCCGGCCGTCGAGTCATCAGACGTCCAGCCCGCCCGCCCCAGTGCCGGTGCACGTCCACCAGGCCCCCCACGCCGCACTCCTGATCGACTTCGACAACGTGACGCTGGGCATCCGGAGCGACCTGACCAAGGAGCTCCGCACCCTGCTCAATAGCGACATCATCAAGGGCAAGGTCGCGGTGCAGCGCGCCTACGCCGACTGGCGTCGCTATCCCCAGTACATCGTCCCGCTTTCCGAGTCGTCCATCGATCTCATCTTCGCCCCCGCGTTCGGTACCAACAAGAAGAACGCGACCGACATCCGCCTCGCGGTGGATGCGACCGAGCTGGTGTTTACCCGGCCGGAGATCGGCACCTTCATCCTGCTCTCGGGCGACAGCGACTTCTCTTCGCTGGTGATCAAGCTCAAGGAGTACGGGAAGTATGTGATCGGCGTCGGAATCCGCGAGTCGGCCAGCGATCTGCTGATCCAGAACTGCGACGAGTACTTCTCCTACAGCGATCTGGCCGGCCTCACCAAGGAAGCGGATACCCCCTCCGCGCAGCGCGATCCCTGGGAGCTGGTGGGCGAGGCCGTGGCATTGATGAGCCGGAACGGCGACGTCATGCGCTCCGACCGGCTCAAGCAGGTGATGCAACAGATCGATCCCAATTTCGACGAGCGCAACGCCGGTTTCAATCGCTTCAGCAAGTTCGTCACCGAGGCGGGAAGCAAGGGGCTCCTGCGGGTGGCCAAGCTCGACAATGGGCAGTTCGAGGTCGCACCCCTCGATCAGGCCCACGCGCCGAAGCGGCCGGCCCCGGCAGCGGAGCCGGAGCGCGAGAATGGCAAAGGCCGCCGGGGCCGCGGGCGCGGCAGGGGCCGCGGGCGGGAAAGCGGCGGTGCGGCCAAGGAAACCGCTGCGGCCCCACCGGCCGCGGCCCCCGCCGGCGCTGGCCAGTTGGCGCTGGCGGCGGCGTTTCAGTTGATGGCGCGGGCCTTGGGCGAGTTGCCTGCCCCGGTAAGCGGTGACACGCTGCGGGCCCGAATGGCCGCGCTCCATGGTAAGGAGGACTCGCTGCTGGAGCCCGCGCGCTTCGCCCGGCTGCTTCGGCAGGCGAATGACGCGGAAGTGGCGGACGTCCGGAAAGTCGGCGAGGACAGCTACGAGATTACGCCTCATCGCAGCCATTCCCCCTCGGGATCGGCGGCACCGGTGCCGGGTCGGCCCAGCGGCGAAGCGACGGCGGACAATGGCAAGGGGCCCGCGGCGGCGTCCGCATCGAGCCCGTCACGCACCGCCGCGCTGCGCTTCCGGCGCGGCTCCCGGTCAACCCTGCGCCCGGCGGAGCTGCCCCTGGTCGGAGTAGTCCACGTCGACGAGCCACCCGCCAGTGAGAAGGCCGCCGCCAAGGTGGGCAAGCCGCCCACCCGGGGCGGCCGGAAGCCCGCTGCACCGGTGCAAGCAGCGAGCGAGGTAAGTCCGGCCAGGAAGCGAGGGCGGTCCCGCAAAAAGGGCGCTTGAGGCCGCTTCCCAAAGCGTTCTTCGAACGCCCGGCGGATCTCGTTGCGCGCGAGCTGATCGGCGCGCACATCGTCGCTCTGCTCGGGCGGACCCGCCTGAGCGGTATCCTCACCGAAACCGAGGCTTACCTGGGCAGGGGCGACCCGGCCTCGCACGCCTACCAGGGCCGCCGCCACAACGGGAACGCCAGTCTCTACGGGCCGGCGGCCACCTGGTACGTCTATCGCTCCTACGGCATGCACTGGTGCGCCAATCTGGTCTGCGGAAAACCGGCGCCCGGCGGAGCCGTGTTGTTGCGTGGGCTGCTGCCGCTCGAGGGCCTCTCACTGATGCGCCGCCGCCGGGGCGGCATCGCCGACCGTCAGCTGGCCAACGGACCCGGAAAGTTGTGCCAGGCGCTGGGCATCAGCCGTGAGCTCGACGGCGTCCCGATGGCGCGCTCGCGGTTTCTGGTGGTGAGGGGGGACGCCGACGCGATCGGCGAAGTGCTCACGACTCCGCGAATCGGGATTACCAAGGCCGTGGATTGGCCGCTACGCTATGTGGGTGCTCCCGCCGGCAGCTGGTGAACTCTGGGCATGATCGACTGCAGGCCCGTGAGCGCGCAGGGCAACAGCAGGAGAAGAAACGGAATCTCCGCTCTGACCTCGCCGAAGTTGGTGGCCAGGAAGAGCGGGAAGACGAGCAGCCCCGCAAAGACCGCCGCGGCTCGTGCGAAACGATCCGCCGACCGCCAGCCGATCACCGTGAGGAGGAGGGGGAGCGTGAAGGCCAGCAACGGCGGATACAGGATAAGCGTCGTCCCCAGGTAGTCCAGGTTCCTGGTGATTTGTGCCCAGACCTGCGTGCGCGGACCGACACCGGAACCGAAGTGCAGGCTGAGCGCGGCGTAGGTTCCGAAGGAAAGCAGGAACAGAGCGAGGGTGGTCAGCGTGATGCGCCTGGCGTTCTGCCTCCGCCAGTTCACCAGGAAATACAGTCCCGGCAGCGGCACCAGGTCGTACTTGACGAGAATCCCCGCGACGAGCAGCGCCGCGAATGCCCCCAGCCGATCGGTCCGAAGACAGCAGAGCAGCGCGATCCAGAACAGCACGGAGAGCCGGTCCCAGGGGTGAAAAACGTGCAATGCGTACGTGAGTGGCAGGACCAGGCAGAAATACAGCAAGCCGAAGAGGGCGAAGGCGGGAGTCGAGCCGAGCCGGAGGAATGCGTAGAGACCGAGCAGCGAGGCGAACAGCGCCAGCGTGTCGATCAGGAAATAGGTGTGATGCAGGCTGAGCTTGAAGGCGCGGTGAATGCCCTCAGCGAGGTACACGGTAGCTGCTCTGGCGTTGGTCCCGGCCAGCCCGTAGCTCGACCAGGTTTTTCCGGGAGGCAGCCGATTGGTCAGGATAAACTGGTGATCCGCCTCCCGCTGCGCGGCAACCTCAGGCGCATAAATGGTCTCGCCGCCGACGTAACGCTGCATGATCAGCGTGGCGACGGCGGCGAGCACCAGCAGTAAGATTGTCCGCACTGCAGGAGAGTCTAGTACCCGCCCCCTTTGATGTCCTCCTTCGCGCTACCCAGGGAGAAGCGCAGGCCACCCATGATGGAATGCCCCGTGCCGCGGATCAAGTTGCCCGCCGCGGGCGCGGAGCTGATCTGGTATTGCCCGAAAGCGGCCATGCGGCCGACGCGGAACTGCACCCCGGCGAGGAGCGACATGAAGGCGCTACCCGAGCGATCGTTGGCCGCCTGGGCGCTCTCCGCCGCGGCCGCGGGGGAGCTGAAGACCTCACCGCTGAGCTGGGCGTTTTCGACCTGCAGCAGGCCGAACCCCACTCCGAGATACGGCTCCAGCGCTCCCCGCACGGGATACCCGGTGAGGTTGAACCCATAACGCCTGATTCGATCGAAGGTCACCGACCGCTGCTGGTCGCCGCTGGTCGGGTCGATGAAGCGGGAGGGCTCGTCGCTCCCGAAGGCCTCATCCACCCCCAGCATGAGACCGGCGCGCCGCGCGATGACCGACAGGTGTGCACCGACGGCGGGGATGCCGCTCTGCGTCTGCGCCTGGGTCTGAAACAGCAGCGCGCCTGCCGAGGCTCCGAAGAACCATTTGAAGCGATCTTCGCGGACCCCGGCGACTCCCGAGCTCTCGGAGCGCGCCGACTGGGCGCGAACGCCGGGAGCCAAAGCGAGGGTCACCAGCGTGGCGAGGGGTAGGACTCTGGAACGGATGCGCATGGGCCTGCCTCCGAACGGAGAATCGAGACCTGCAGCAGACGGCAAACGCCGTGCTACGACGGACCTTAGCGACCTCAGCCTCCAGGGCGACTGCGGTTCGCTGCAGGCAAGAGGGGCTTTCCGTGTGTCTATCTTATTGAGACATAACGAGATAGCATGGCTCACCCCACCAGAAAACTCCCTGGGCCTCGCCGCCCAGAGGAGGGGCGGGCGGAGCGGCCCTTCATGCCGAATGGCCTGCTTTGGGCAAAAGGCAAGGCGATGCGGCGCCTTCAGATCAGTTTGAGCTTCCGTCCGACTTTGGAGAATGCAGCCAGCGCCTGATCAAGATCTTCGCGACTGTGCGCGGCGGAAACCTGGCAACGCACCCGGGCGGTTCCCTGCGGTACGACCGGATACCCGAAACCGGTCACGAAAACAGCCTCGGCGAGGAGCAGCTCGCTCATTTGCATGGCCGCGGCCGTCTCGCCGATGATGACGGGAATAATGGGGGTTTCACCCGCGAGGGGCTGGAAGCCCAGGTCGGCCAGGCGGCGCCGGAAATACCTGGCATTGTCTCGCAGCCGCGCCACGCGCTCCGGGTGCGCTTCGAGGAACTTCACGCTGGCCAACGCGCTTCCCGCCACGGTGCAGGGCAGCGCATTGCTGAAGAGCTGGGGCCGGCTGCGCTGAATCAGATAGTCGCAGACGGCTTCCGAGGCCGCCACGAAGCCGCCGGCCGCGCCGCCCAGTGCCTTGCCGAGGGTGCTGGTGATGATGTCCACCTCGCCGAGGAGCCCATAATGCTCCGCGGTACCCCGCCCGGTCGGTCCCAGTACGCCGGTTGCGTGGCTGTCATCCACCATGAGTACGGCGCCGTGCTTCCGGCAGACCTCGAGCAGGCCGGGCAGATCCGCGATGGCTCCCTCCATCGAGAAGATGCCGTCGGTGATCACCAGCTTGACCTGGCGGTCCTTCGCCGCAGTCAGCCTGGCGTCGAGATCCGCCATATTCTTGTGCTCAAAGACTCCGGTCCCACACTTGGTGATTGCCTTGGCCAGCCGCATGCCATCGATGATGGATGCGTGATTGAGCTGATCGCTCAGCACGATGTCCTGGTCGGTAAGCAGCGTGGTGGGGACGGCCTCGTTGGCGTTCCAGCAGCTGCCGAAGCTGAGCGAAGCCGCCGTGCCGACCAGGCGGGCGAGCGCCGCCTCGACTTCGCGATGGATGGTGAAGGTGCCGCAGATGAAGCGCACCGAGGCGGTGCCGGCGCCGAACTGATCCAGCGCGGCCTTCCCCCCGGCGATGATCTCCGGCTCTTCGCTGAAGCCGAGGTAATTGTTCGAGGAGAGGATGATGACCTCGCCGCGTCCCTCCATGCGGACGCGCGGTCCCTGGCGACCCTCCAGGTGGTTGAGGCGCTTGTAGACACCGTCGCGACGGAACTGGGCCAGGGCGGTGCTCAGTCGTTCATCGAGGATCGGCATCGGAATGGTTTCAGCGCCTCACCAATGGGTGGATGCGGCCACCTCCAGGATGACCTTGCCCGCTTTGCCTTCCTTGATGATGGCGATGGCATCCGCGATCCGCTCCAGGGGAAAGCGGTGGGTCACCACCGGTCGGGGATCGAGCTGGCCGGCGCGAAGGAAGCGGACCATTTGGTGCCAGGTGGAGTACAGCTTCCGTCCGGTGACACCATACAGCGTCAGGCCCTTGAAGATCACGTCCCGGGCGAAATCCACCTCCGTCGCACGGCTGGGCGTGCCGAGCAGATTCACTCTCCCCCCCAGGCGTGCGGCAGCGAATGCCTGGGCGTGACCCGCGGGGTGCCCGCTCATCTCGCAGACCAGGTCCATCCCATCGCCGCCGGTGAGCTCTCGGATCCGGGCGAGTACATCGTCCTTGGCGGGGTTGAGGATCACCTGCGCACCCATCTCACGCGCCAGGGCCAGCCGAATCTCATTGAAGTCGCTCGCGACGACGAGTGAGGCGCCCGCGGCTCTGGCGACCCCACAGGCAAAACAGCCGATCGGGCCGCAGCCCAGGACGAAAACGGTGCTGCCCGCGAGCCCACCGCCTTCGAGCACGGTGTGCACGGCGTTCCCGATCGGGTCCATGATGGCACCGATCTCGACCGGAATCCCGTCGAGCTTGATGACGTTCGACGCCGGCATCGCGATGTAATCGGCGAAGGCGCCGTCCCGGTCGACTCCGATGATCCGCGTCCGGCTGCAGAGATGCCCGTTCCCGGTCCGGCAGGAGAGACAGTGGCCGCAGACGATGTGCCCTTCCGCCGTGACCGGGTCTCCGACCGCGAGGAGTCCTTCCGCCTCCACGTCGGGCCCCAGGCGCTCGATCCGCCCGGCGAATTCATGGCCGATGGTGACCGGAGGCTTGAGCCGGCCGCTGGCCCAGTGATCCCATTCCCAGATGTGCAGGTCGGTGCCGCACACGCCCGCCGCCAGGACGCGGATCAGCACGTCGGCGGGGCCGCAAACGGGCAGCGGAACGTCGCGAAGCTCCATGCCGGGGCCCGGTCCGAGCTTGACGAGTGCGCGCATTGATTCCGGTTTAGGGGAGAAGTCGTTCAAGCATAGCCGGATTCAGCGTCGCTGCGAAGCGTCGCGGTCCGTCGCCTTCCATGCCCAGTAGCGCTTGCGGAATCCGAGCCACGCCCGGCCACCGAGCTTCTTGACGATCTTCTTGGCGTTCCACGCCGCGGTCTGCCGGGCACACGCCATGAAGTCCCCCGTGCCGAGCCTGGCGGCGACCCGGGCCGGCGTGTCACGTACGATGGAGAAACGTCCGGCAAGGAGCAGCCGGCCGGAGATCCAGGGAGAGCGCCTCGGCTCGGAGGTGAACAACAGCTCGTACCCGCACTCTTCGGCGATCTGGGCCACGGCCGTCGAGTGATAGCCCCCGGGCACGGAAGCGCTGCGCACCGGCCCGCCGATGAGGTTCTCCAGGCGGTCGCGACTCTCTTGCCATTCCCGGCGGAGGTCCGCGCGATCCAGAGCCGCCATCCGCGCCGGGTGGGAGACGGAATGACTCCCCACCACGTGGCCCGCCCGGGCCAGCGAGCGGATCGCCTCCTCCCCGAGAAACCCTGGGGTACCGATGCGGTCGGTGGTAATGAAAAAAAGTCCTCGCCAGCCGCGCCGTTCGAGCGCTTCCGCCGTCACGGGCCACGCGCTGGCTCCGCCGTCATCGAAGCTCAGGACCACGTGCTCCGGCCGTCGCAGCATCGCGGCAAGAGCATCGGGCGGCCCGGCAAAAACACCTTGCGCGACGCCGGCAATTGCGGCGAGATGCTGCTCGAAGGTGTCCCGCCCAAGTTTATAGAGCTCGGCGTCGGCCCCGCCGAATCCGCTCTCGGGAGTCCGCGAATCGCCGAGCACGTCGTGGTACAGCAGCACGGTCACGGCGCGGCCGTCTCCCGGCGAGGAATCTCCCGGCGGCTTCGATTAGAGGGAGGGCGCTCTTTGCCGGCGGCGGCGGTCATCCATGGGCCCCTGCCTGTGCGGCGGGCGCCGGCATCGGCTCCACGCGCACGGCGCTCACCTTGAACTCGGCGATCTTGGCGTAGGGATCCAGCGCGGGATTGGTCAGGAGATTGGCCGCCGCTTCCCGGAAGTGCATGGGGATGAAGACCTGGCCGGGCGCCTGGCGCTCGGAGATGCGCACGCCGATCAGCACGCTGCCGCGCCGCGAAGTAACCCGCACCGTCTCGCCTTCCGCCACGCCGAGGGCGAGCGCGTCCACCGGCGAGATCTCCACGACGGGCACCGGCTCCCGGGAGTCCAGGCCCTGCGCCCGGCGGGTCATGGTACCGGTGTGCCAGTGGTACATCTGGCGGCCGGTGTTGAGGAAGAGCGGGTACTCCGGGCTGGGCAGCTCGGAAGGGGGCAGGTACTCCACCGGAACGAAGGTGGCGCGGCCATCGGGCGTGGGGAAACGGTCGGCAAAGAGGAACGCCGTGCCCTTGGAGTCCGGCGTCAGCACCGGATATTGCAGCGCGCCCTCCCGCTGCAGCTTTGCGTAGGAAACGCCCCGCCAGGTCGGAGTCACCCGCGCGATCTCGTCCATCACCTCGGCCGGGGTGTCGTAGGGGGTCGCGAGGCCCAGCCGGCGCGACAGGTCGATCAGGATCTCCAGGTCCTGCCGGGCATCGCCCGGCGTCGGCACGGCGGCGGCCGCGAGCTGGATGTGCCGGTCGGTATTGGCGAAGGTGCCCTCCTTCTCCGCGAAGGACGAGCCGGGCAGCACCACGTCGGCCCAGCGGGCGGTCTCGGTGAGAAAGAGATCCTGCACCGCGAGAAATTCGAGCTTGCGAACCCACTCTTCCGCCTTGGCGACATTGGGATCGGAGAGCACCGGGTTCTCGCCCATGATGAACATGCCGCGGACCGGACTACCTTCTTTCACGATCTC
Organism: uncultured Gemmatimonas sp.; assembly: GCA_964649225.1. GTDB lineage: Bacteria > Gemmatimonadota > Gemmatimonadetes > Gemmatimonadales > GWC2-71-9 > JABFSM01. The sequence continues at coordinate 36,717 of CAZYPO010000027.1, forward strand.
CGTCACCATGAGGCCGTTCTCGAGCGAAAGCGATTGCTCCGGCACGCCCCACGCCCGGGCGTACTCTGCACGGTTGGCGGGGTCGGTCACCGGGCGATAGTCGGTGTAAGCGAAGGGAATCGCGCCGACGTCGCTCGCGCCCTGCACGTTGTTCTGGCCCCGGATCGGGATCATGGCGGCGCCCCAGCGACCGATCATGCCGCACGCGAGCAGGAGGTTGAGCAGGCTGGCGACGATGTCGGTGCCGGTGGCGTGCTGCGTGAGTCCCATCGCCCAGAGCGTCGAGCTGTTGGGGCCGCGCGCGTAGGCCTCGGCCGCGCGCCGGATGGTATCGCGCGGAATGCCGGTGATCTTCTCGGCGACTTCGAGAGTGTAGGGCTTGACCGCTTCCCGCACGGCCTCGAACCCCTTGGTGCGCTCGCGGATGAAACCCTCGTTGGCCAGCCCGGCGTCGAGGATGTGCGCCAGCATGCCGTTGAACAACGCGACGTCGGTGCCGGGCAGCATCTGGAGATGCAGCTCCGCCAGGCCGGCCAGCTCGGTGCGGCGCACGTCGGCCACGATGAGCTGGGCGCCCTTCGCGTGGGCCCGCTTGATCAGCGCGCCGAAGACCGGGTGGCTCTCGGTCGTGTTGGCGCCGGCGATGAAAATGACGTCACAGGCCTCCTCGATCTCCCGCATGGAGCCCGAGGCCGCGGCGGTGGCCAGCGCCCGGTTCATCGCGGCGACCGAGGTGGAGTGGCACAGCCGGGTGCAGTGATCCACGTTGTTGCTGCCGAAGGCGGCCCGGACCATCCGCATCAGCACGTAGTTTTCCTCGTTGCTGCACTTGGCGGAGGAAAACGCGGCCAGGGCTTTAGGCCCGAGCGTGCCGCGGATGCGGGCGAGCTCCTGCGCGGTCAGGCTCATCGCATCTTCCCAGCTGGCCTCGCGGAAGCTGTCATACCATTCCGCCGGCGTGGCGACGCGATCGCGCACATCGCCGTCGTCCGTCAGGGCCATTCCGGTTTGCGGCGGCTTGCCGACCTGGCGCTTGGGGGGCTTCGGTTTGCGGTGCCGTCCTTCTTCCGCGACGGTCTCCCAATCCCCGCTGCGATAGCGCGGCAGCTCCTGGGTCCAGACCCAGCGGCCGTCGCGCCGCTCCCAGCCTTTCCGGATGAGCGGCCTGGTGAGGCGATCGCGATGCTGGGGGAAATCGTAGCCGAAGCGGCCTTTGACGCAGGTGGAGCCCTGATTGGGCGTGCGCTCCTCGATCCAGGGCGAAGTCACCCGCATCACCTCGTTGTCGCGCACCTGGATGTCGATCTGGCATCCGACGCCGCAGTAAGGACACACCGAGCGAACGCTCTGGTCGGGCTGGCGGATGGCCGCGGGCTCGAAGCGCTGGCGCGGCATCACCTCGAAGATCGCGCCGGTGGGGCAGACCCGGACGCACTCCCCGCACCAGGTGCACCCCGCATGGTCGGGATCGCCGTCGCCGCCGACGATGATCTCGGTGTGGGCACCCCGCTGCGCCACGTCGAGCACACCTACTTCCTGGATGTCCTCGCAGGCCCGTACGCAACGGGTGCAGAGGACGCAAAGCGACATGTCATGGCTGATCATCACGTCGCCCGGGCGGGTATCGCCGGCTCGGAGCGGCAGCTCGTGATGCTCCCGAGGGCTCACCTCGTACTGCGCGACGTAGCGCTCGAATTCGTTGCGCGGGTTGGCGCGTCCGCCGTTGCTCAAGTGCTGGCCCGGGTAGCGTTCCAGCAGAAAGCGCAGCACGCTGCGGCGGTTCTCGATTGCCTCCGGCGACTCGGTCGCCACCACCATGCCTTCGGCGGCCGGCGTCCCGCAGGACGGCACCAGCTTGGGCATCCCCTGCACGGAGACCAGGCAGATCCGGCAGTTCGCGACGTTGGGCAACTTGGGATACCAGCAGAGGGTCGGGATTTCGACACCGCGCGCGCGTGCGGCGTCGAGAATCGTGGCCCCGGGCTCGAAGGGGATTGCGGTTCCGTTCAGGGTGAAGCTGGGCATCACTTCGAGTCTACGGCCCTCCGGAGGCCCGGCGCAAGCTCGGGCTATCCCGGGAGGAAATCAGGCAGAGGTGGCCTGCGAAGTATTGGGGGGCAGCGGCCGAGCCAGGAGGACGCCCGGTGGCGTCGGACGCTTGGTCCCGCGCCGGGTCGATTCCGTCCGCAGCGGCACGCGGTCCCAATCGGGGTAGAGCGAGAGCCAGGTTTCCGCGGCCACGTTCCCGTCGTTGGGCAGGACGGCGTGTACTCCGCCGGGAATCGTCACATCCTGGAGCCGGGCCATCAACCCCAGTCGGCGTGGCCCCGACAACCCCGCCAGGGTCGCGGCATCGATCACGACGAGGTGCACCGGAAGCTCGAGTTCCGGGAACCAGGTCCCCAGCATTACCACGTAGGCCGCGAAATCGCCGGTGAGCGATTCGGCCGCCATCCGATTCTCGATCCGGGTGCAGGTCGCGTCGTCGCCGAAGAGGCAGGTCACCCGAACGTCGTGAGCCGCGAGCAGGTAGGCGGTTGCTTCGGCGCCGCCGCCGACCACCAGCGCGTGATCCCCCGGCTCGAGCCGGGGCAGCAGCGAGGCCACCGCGCTCCCGCGCTCGATGCCCCAGTGAGTCGGTTCGCGCTGGGCTTCGCGGATTTTGGCGAATTTCTGACGCCACTTGGCGAACGTCGGGAGGCGTAGCCGCTTCGTGATGAGGCGATCCACGGTTTCCTGCATCAGGACTTCGGTCAGGAAGTATTGCCCTTCGGGAGCATCCTGCAGCTCGCTGGCGGCGTCATTGCCCAGCCGGAGCAACTCCTCCCGCGCGAGAGAGTTTTTGTAGTCCTCGATGCGCTGGAGCATGTACCCATGGTATCGCTGCTTGGGTGAGGGCAGGGGACGCCCTCGCCGGGTCCGGGCGGACCCGGCTCGAACCGCAAGCTGGGTCTGGCTGAGCATGATGACTGTAAAGTAAGGAAGAGGCTGGCTTTAGAAAAGCGCGACCGGAGCCCCGCGCTGGTACAGTTACGAGCAACGGCGTTAGCGAGTCAAACTGTACCAGTGCCGATGATCCCGAATGCCTACGCCGCCGCGTACTGCTCCGTCACATCCCGCCCTGCGGGACGGCTC
>CAZYPO010000028.1:0-1198 GCA_964649225.1 uncultured Gemmatimonas sp.
TCCCAATTACGGGGTGGGCGACCGGCCTCGTCCTCACCGCGGGCGCGCTCGGCCTCTGGACCGTCCGGCGGGAATTCGGAGCGGTCTTCGCGCGGGGCGGCCGGCGTCCCTCGCCGCTGCTTCTCGTCCTCGTGATTCTTGCCGCGCTCTGGGTCGCCAATCTCTCGCTCGGTGCTATGGCGAACCGGGACAGTGGGCTGTATCACCTGCAGGTCGTGCGCTGGGCAGAGCGTTACCCTGCCGTTCCCGGTATCGGCAATCTCGACGGGCCGCTCGCCTTCAATAACTCCAGCCTGCTATTCGACGCGATGTTGAGCGCGGGACCCTGGGAGGCCCGCGCCAACCATCTGGCCAACGGACTGCTGGTGCTCGTCTTCCTGGTGCAGGCCATCGTGGCAGGAGCGCGGCTGTCTGCCGGAGATCACCGGCCCCGCCGGCTCTTCGAATTCCTACTCCTCGCTGCGGTCACGAGCCTCGCGCTGCACGGCCGAGTCTCGAGCTTCGTGACCGACCTGCCCGCCTCGCTCGTCTTGCTCGTGGCCACCGTCGAGCTCTACGCACTGCTGCGCGACGGTGGCGTCGATGGCCCCGAGGCAGACTTCCGGGTGGTATCGATCGGGGCCCTTCTGGCGCTTGCCGTCACGTTCAAGACCAACGCGGCCATCTTCGCCGCGACCGCCTTTCCCCTGGCCGTCGTGTTCTGGCTGCGGCGCGCCAAACCCAGCCCAACGCGGCGCACCCGCACGGTCGGCTGGGCCCTCGGAGCCGTGCTCGTCCTAGCTGCCGCATGGACCGGTCGTGGCGTGGTGCTCAGCGGGTATCCGCTCTTTCCGACCACGCTCGCAGGGTTGCCGGTCGAGTGGCGGGTACCGGCGGAACATGCCGAAGCGGAGTTTGCCTACATCGTCCACGGCGGCCGTGCCTCGACCCAGAACCTGCCCGTGGTGGCGGGAGAAGCCGGCCTGCGGAGCTGGTTTCTTCCGTGGACCCGGGGCGTGCTGAACGACCCGTACGAGATCGCACTGCCGCTTGCCCTCACGGTGCTGGCCGTCCTCGCCTCGCTCGTGCTCCGCCGGCGCGCCACGACTGTCCAGCGTGCCGCGGACCCGCGCGCGTGGTTGCTGGTGTTGCCGATTGCTCTCGCGGTGGGTGCCTGGTTTTTCGTCGCGCCGGAGCCGCGCTACGTCCTGCCGTATCT
>CAZYPO010000028.1:1298-36503 GCA_964649225.1 uncultured Gemmatimonas sp.
CTGAAGACCTACCAGACCCGCAGCGGCTTGCTGCTCAATGTGGCCAGGGACCAGTGCTGGGACGCGCCGCTTCCCTGCACACCGAACCCGGCCCCCAATCTTCGTTTGCGGGATCCGTCCGACATCGCAAGGGGCTTCAAGGTCGACGGGCCCTGGGCGATGGAGAACTGGCCCCTGAGCTGGCAGCCGGACTTCCTGACCGCCTGGCGCAAGTCCAAAGCACACCGAGGTGCCGGCGGGCGCTAGAAAGCCCAGATCTCAAATCTTGTCCGCGATTCGTGTGGCGTTGGCCATGAGCGTGAAGGTCAAGTTCTTCGACGGCAGGAACGGGAAACCCGCCCCGTCCACGATGTAGAGATTCTCGAAGTCGTGACTCCGGCCCGCCGGATCACAGGTGTACTCCCTCCGCGAGACCGACATCGGCAGGGTTCCGGCATAATGCACGCTGGCGCCCTTGGGGCGGATCCGGGTCATGCCGGGCGGCACAAAGCAGCCGAGCGCCTTCAGTGCGCGCTTGAGGGACCGAATGGCGGCCGACACCTGGGCTGCTTCCGCGGGATCGTCCGAATAGCGAATCAGCAGCTCGGTATCATCGCTTCCCTCGATCGGCTTCAACGTGAGGTAACTGTCCGCGCGGCGACAGTCGGACAGGTTGAGGTTGACCACCCCCAGACCGGCCCGCATCGCCCGGAAGAGTCCGAGCGCCCCGCGAAGATCCATTGGGAGGCTTTGCACGATCGGATGGATCGAGGCCGCCTTGAGGGTCGTGATCTGCCCGTGCACGTAATCCCGGGTCACCGCGCGCTCGATCCCGATGGCCAGATGATGGAACTGATAGCTGGCCGTCTTGACGGGAAGGCCGATCATGCGGGGCGAGAGGAACGGAACGTGGATCTGGCGGTTATCCATCAGGCCGGGCAACACCGCCACCTTGCCCGTGCGACGATAGACGGAATCGAGCACGATCTTCGAGCTCGCCAGTGCCCCAGCGGCCAGGGCCACGACCTCGCTCTCGAACTCCAGGGATGCTCCATCGGTGACCCGGCGAGCAACCAGCTTGGTAATCCGGCCCCGCTCGTCGAACTCGAAATGCCGCGCCAGCACGCCGGGCACGTAGTGAAAGCCCGGCCGGGCAAGGCATTCCCGCAAGGTGGCAACCGGAGTGTAAATCGACTCGGTGGGGCAACCCCACAGGCAGCGTCCGAGCTCGGCGCAGGCCGGCCGGCCGCCGTAGGGCCGGCTCAGGGTCGCGACGCGTGACCGGCCGAGGTAGAAGCCCAACGACCGGTTCAGCGCTTCGCGCCGGGAGTGATAGCGATCCCAGAGCCATTGCGAGTGGGGATCGAGTGGGAGCGGCGCCAAATAGTTGTCGTCCAGCGGAATGAACCGCTCGAGATCGTCGTGCAAACCGCCGATCCCGATCCGCCGGGCCACCCTCGCGTAACAGCGCTCGAGCTCGTCGTAACCGAAAGGAAAGTCCTCGAGGTCGGCACGGTTGAAGGCGTACGCGCCGGCGGTCCACGCCTCGGCAAATCCACCGCGCGCAAAGCTGAACAGCGGCTCCATCGCGCTGGCCTGTGCCGCGAAGCCGGCGGGAATGTCGAAGACGTACTGCTTGCTGGGAGGGTGACCATAGTAGGACCCCTGGGGAGCGGGATAGACGACTCCCTCTCCCCGCTCGCCGAGAAAATAGGACACCGGATCCGGCAGCGAGGCCTTGAGCTGATCGAACGTGGCTTGGGGCAGCACCGTCGAGGGCCGCTGGTGACCGACGTCCAGCATGGTCACCTCGTGGCCGCGCTCCAGGGCCGTCAGAGCAAAGTGAACTCCAGACGCGCCTGAACCGACCGCCAGGATCCGACTCACGGGATCTTGCCTCCCAGCTTGGTCGTGAGATGCAGCGGTCCGAGCAACACGATCCCCGCCAGCAGACAGACACCCCCGGCGAGCAAGTTGAGCAGCATGCCCGTCATGATGGCGGGGCGGGAACCCTCGCGCGCGGCATTGAGCGGACGATCCGTCGGCGGACTGTTCTCCAGGATCGCCAGCAGCAGGATCAGCCGTCTCCGCAACGGTCCGTAGGGGCGAAAGACCCTGGTGTAGGCGTCGGCGATGCGCGCCGGTAGGGTGCCCCAGCGCGCGATCGCAAGCGAGCCGCGATCGATGAAGGCGAGGGGCAACTCGGCGGGCAAGGTCGAGAGCCAGGCTCGCTGATAGCAATTCACCACGTACGGGGAGGGCTCCTGGTCGGCGAGATAACGGCAGAAGACCCGACACTCGGCCCCGAGCGGTTCCGTCGCCGGGGCGTCCGGCGTCATAGAGTCGCCCGATCGTCGAGCATCTCTGCGAGTCCCCGGGCGGGAGCAGGCAGCTCGGCGAGCAGGGAGTCCGCTTCGACGATACTTGGATTGGCAAAAAAGGCCAGCTGGCCCGCCGTGAATGGCAGGAGGGGAAGCAGGATCGGCTCCAGCAGCGACAGTACGAGTCGGCTCGGCCCGAGTGGCAGATGGACCAGGCCGCGGCGGTCAGGCTTCCTCGTGGCGCGCATCCGCAGCAGCAGCTCCTCGATGCTCAGGATCTCCGGCCCGCCCGCGGTAATCGCGCGGCCACCCCAGCCCGCGAGCCTGAGCGCGGCTTCGAGCAGTCGGGCCAGATCGTCGACATGCAGGGGCTGCACCGGGGCCTTGCCGTTGCCAAAGATCAGGGGAATCGGAAGCAGGGCCAAGCGTCGCAGGCCGGCGAGGAGCGGGCTGCCGGGCCCCAGCACGACAGTGGGGCGCACGATCAGGCAGTCCAGCCCGGACGCGCCCACCAGCCCTTCCGCCGCGGCTTTGGCCTCGGCGTAGTGGTAGTGGGGGCGATCCTGATAGGCGACGGCGATGCTGCTGACATAGAGGAAGCGCCGGACCCCGGCGGCTCGCGACCGCTCCAGTAACCCGCGGGTGCCTTCGCGATTCACCTCGAAATGCAGCCTTCGGGGGGCCTTGCCGGTGGCGGCGGCGAGATGCACCACGGTATCGGTGCCCGTCAGCGCGTCGCCCCATGCCGATGCATCACCGAGCGCGCCCTCGATCACCCGCCAACTCGGCGGCAAGCTTGCCAGGCCGGCAAGACGGGCCGGATCCCGGGTTAGGAGACGGACGTCGCGGTACCCGGCCCGAGCCAGAATGCCCAACAGCCTCCGCCCGACGAATCCGCTCGCGCCGGTGAGGAAGAGCGGAAGCACCGGCGGAATCAGGGAGGGGTGAGGTTCACGGGTTCGGCGTGCTCGGACACTGCCGCCGCGGGTCGGGGCTCCGCGGCGCGCACCAGGCCCCAGAATTCCAGCCGCAACCGCGCGATGCCCTTGAGATCGTCCCAGGCGGTTTTGGCGAGTTTCACCCGGCTGTCGTCATCCTCTTTCCACTCGACCGGCAAGTCCATGATCCGGTAGCCGAGCCGCTCGGCGCGCACCAGCAGCTCGGTATCGAAGAACCACGAATCATCCTCGATCCGGGGCACCACGTCCTGCACCACGTAGCGAGCGATCACCTTGAAGCCGCATTGCGCATCACTGAACGAGGATCGCAGCGAGGCCTTGACGATCAGGTTGTAGATCCGGGAGATCACTTCCCGCTTGAAGGAGCGGGTGGTCCGGGACTGCGGCAGCAGCCGCGAGCCGGTGCCGAGATCAAAGCCCTCGTGGAGCAGGCCATCAACCAGTTTGGGAAGTGCCGCCAGCTCGGTCGAGAGGTCGACATCCATGTAGCACATGATGTCGGCGTCGCTCTGGGTCCAGGCCTGCCGCAGCGCGCGACCCCGCCCGCGCAGGGGAAGCCGCATGAACCGCACGTCCGCGTGCGCTTCCGCCAGCCGCCGAGCGACCCGATCCGTCCCATCGACCGAGCCGTTGTCGACGATGACCACCCGCCACGCCCACGAGGCATGCTGCGCGAGAAAGGCGCGCACGGTGGTAACGCACTTCTCCAGGACGTGCGCCTCATTCAGAACCGGGATCACCACGTCCACCAGAACCTGGGAATCGGCTCTCGGCGCAGGGCGTACCGGATTGGATGATGTCGCCATGATGCCCACCCCCAGCATCGGCCGCCCCGGAGAGTGGCCCGGTAGCAATATCGTTCGCGGCGCGAAGCCAACACTTTCTGTGGCGAGGAGGGGCGCCCGCCACCAGAGGCCAGAGCCGCCCCGTCTTCGCAAGTACCGATTTGACAATGCCTTATCCCTCCTGACCCCGGGAGGAATGAGCAAGGTCTATACCACCGCGCCTATTCGGTTTCCCCGAGCCGGCTCCAGGGACGGCGCAGCCTCCACGTCAGCCAGATCAGTACCCCGCAGAGGGCGAAGAGGGGCAGCGGCGACACCGATCCTTTGAGCCAGGGAACATACTGCGCCGACACCTTGCCGAGGACGCTGAGCCAGGGCAGCTGAAAGCCTTCCACCATCACGCGTTTCACGTTGGCGAGAATGGTCCCCTGGTCGCGGACCATCGCCAGACTCCAGTTGATCACGAGCGAGAGCAACAGGAGCCCGTAGGACAGCAGCCGCGGCAGCCGAAGCAATACCGGAACCGCCGCCAGGAAGAGAAACGGAAACAGCGGCGCCAGGTAGCGGATTCCCGTGACCCACTGGAGCCGGGTGTATTGCACCGTGGAGAAAAAAGTGATCAGGCCGGCGGAAAGGATCAGGCAGAAGATGCCCTCCCGGAACGGCAGCGCACTCTTCCCTTTCCGCGCGAGCCACGGCGCAAAGAGCGCCAGGACAGCGACCGGCATGGCGAGCAGCAACCCGAAGCGGGGATCGATCAGCAACAGCTTGAACAGCTCGGGGCTCAAGCCTCCGACACCGCGATACCCCACCTCGATCCCCGGAACCGGCGCCATCCAGTGCTGGGGGGGCAGGAACGGATTACCAAAGCTCACCCACTGGTACTGCCACAACAGGAGAATGCCCGGGACCGCTCCCACCGCGTACCAGAGGCTCTGCTGGAATCCCCCCCGGAAACCCAGGTCTTCGGCGTGACGCCACCAGGCATAAATGCCGAGCATTAGCAGCAGGACCACACCGCTGTAATCGCAGAGGAAGGCCAGGCCGGCCAGCAAACCCGCGAGCAAGCTCCGCGAGCGGGTGCTCCAGGAGACCAGCCGGGCGGGATTCCAGAGCAGCACGAAAGCGAAAAAGGCGAAGATCCCGAGCGCCAGGTTCTGATTGAGGTACGCGGTGCGGAAGAACACCGGCGTCGCGAAGGCGTAGGCCGCGGCGAGCCCGAGCGCGAGCCGGCGCCCCAGGCCCATGGCTCCGAGCAAGCTGTACATCAGGACGACGCTCGCCGCTGTGAGCGGGGCCATGCAGAATACCATGGTGATCGCGGCCACCAGGCCGAAGCGGAGATCGAGACCAGCGCGGCGGATCTTCCGATAAAACTCCACCCGGCGCGGCCGGTCATCGCGGTAGACGATGCTGCTATCTCCCTGGGCGGGCCGCGCGGCCAGCTCGCGCCGGACCATGAAGTCGACGGCCGGCCGGAACACGAAGTAGGGAATCGCCGCGACCATCGAGATGCCGGGATTGGCACCGTGATGCGCTCCCTGGACCCGAGCTTCCGGCGGATTCTGGAAAATGTCCACGTGCAGCCCATAGTACGGATCGAGCCGGTACGCGTGGTTTTCCACGATGCTCACGACGAGGTAGTGCTCACGGACGAAGTCTGTGGCGAAATGAAGGACGTAGACGAGCCAGCAGGAGAGGAACAGCCTCAAGCGGACGGAACCGGGCATGGGCACGAACATAGCCGATTCCGGTGCCGATACGGAATTGGCCGCACCGGCGCGATTGCGCCCATCAGCGACGACTCCTATCCTTTCCAGCTACGCCCGTCCTTCGTTCGCGCAACCCGGAGCAACCAGAGGGAAATGCGAATCGGCATTGTGGGCGCCGGCCTGATCGGGCGACTGCGCGCCCGAACCGTGCGCGAGCATCCGACCGCTCAACTGGCGGCCGTGCTGGATCCGTCCCGGGAGTCGGCCACGAGCGCCGTGGCGGATTCGGGTGCGCCGGCACTCACGGAGCTCGAGGACTTCATGGACCGCGAGATGGACGCGGTGATCGTCTCGTCGCCCGTGCACCTGCACGAGGAGGCCTGCCTCGCGGCATTGCGGCACGGCCGGCACGTGCTGTGCGAGAAGCCGCTGGCCAACTCCGTCGAGGCCTGTCGGCGCATAGTGGAGGCGTCCCTCGAGGCCGGCCGGGCGCTCGCGGTGGGTTTCAATCTTCGCTACTACCCGGCGTTCCGATTCGTGCAGGAGACAGTCGCGAGCGGGCTGATCGGCGAGCTCGACCATCTGCGGGTATTCGGCGGACACGACGGGCTCTCCAATTTTCGCGCCGATTGGCAGTACAAGGCGCCGGTCTCCGGCGGCGGCGCGATGATGGACGTCGGCATTCACATGACGGACCTGGCGCGCCATCTCCTTGGCGAGATTACCGAGGTGAGCGGCGTACTGTCCGAATCGATCTGGAAGGTGGCGGGGTCCGAGGACAACGCGGTTGCCGTACTGCGGAGTCCCAGCGGGATTCCGGCGCACTACCAGGCCACTTGGACGGAATGGAAGGGCTATCAGTCCTACGTCGAAGCGTACGGGAGCCGCGGCATGGTGCGCGGCTCGTACGCCCCGATGCGGAACCTGCTGATCACGCAGGATCGCCCCGGGTCGCCGCGAAAGCAGCGCCGGTTTTTCTATCCGGAAATCATGCTGCGCGAAAAACTCCGCTCCTGGCAGTCGACGGCACTGCTCACCTTCGAGGAAGAGCTGCGGGACTTCCTCGCCAGGATCGCCGGCAAGGTGGACGGGACGCTTGCCGACGGGTACGCCGGCCTGCGGGCGGTGGAAGTCGCCGCCGCCGTCCGGCGCAGCAGCGCGACCGGCGAGGTGGTTCGGCTTCCGGTGCTCGGGAAGATGCCGGCTGTGGCCCCGCCCGCAGCCCGCCGCTAGCGCACCCGCGCGAGCGACCCCCCCGCTCCAAACCAGGATCCGACGACCTCGCCCCATCCCCAGGCCAGCACGAAGATTCCGATCAGCGGTAGGGATTTCAGCATGAGCCCGGGGGCAACCCGCTTGGCGATGAGGCGCTGCAGCGTGCGATAGAGCAGCAGCGGCGGCAACAGGAAGGCGGCGAAGCCGTAGGCGGCCCGCTTGCCCGCACCCGCCCGGGCAACCCGCGCGCCCGCATAGGATCTGGCATAGAGGAATCGCTGCGACAGGTACTCCGCGAAGCCGAAGTGCTTCTTGTGCCCCACGACGATCTCCGGCCGACAGAGCAGCGGAATTCCGTCGGCTCTTATCGCGTCATGCAGCCGGTTCTCCCAACCGCCCTCCGCGGTGACCGCGCGGTACCTCTCGAGCAGCGAGCGGCGATAGACCACGTTATTCCCGGGGAGCCACTCGGCGGGCCCGGCCGGTAGCGGGGGGAGGCAGGCGCTGTACTCGCAGAGAAAGGTGGCCCAGTCGAGCAAGCGGTCCCTCGCCGCGTTCTCGATCGGTCCGCCGACGACGTCGTAGCCCTCACGCAGCGCGCCAAGCAGCCGCGTGCCCCAGTCGGGCGGAACGACGACATGGTCTTCGATGACGGCTACGGCGTCGCCGCGCGCCCGGCGAAAGGCCAGGTCTCTCATCTGGGGAATCGTGGTCTCTGCGGGCACCCCGAGCAGCACGACGTGGGGAAAGCGGCGCTGGACGGTCTCGGCGACTTCTCCACCGAGCCGGTCGACGACCAGGATTTCCAGCCGGACCGACTGCCGCAGCCGATCCACCGCCTCGAGGCAGCCGACCAGATCGCCGAGGCCATTGACCGATGGGACGACGACGGTGAGCTCCGGCGAGTCCATCAGCGGAGCTGGTAGTACGCTTGGTACCACTCCACGAAGCGCGCGACCCCCTCCCGCACGCTGATGCTGGGCCGGAACCCGATGGCCTCGCGGAGCTCGCTCACGTCCGCGTGGGTCGCCACGACGTCGCCGGCCTGCATCGGGAGGAACTCCTTCACCGCCTGCTTCCCCAGCGCCTGCTCCAGCGCTGCCACGAAGTCCATCAAGTCGACGGGGGAGTCGTTCCCGATGTTGTACAACCGATAAGGCGCCCGGCTCGTCGCGGGATCGGGCCGCTCGCCGGACCATGCCGGGTCGGGGCTCGCGGGCGGCTCCGCGATCCGCACCACCGCTTCGACCACATCATCGATGTAGGTGAAGTCCCGCCGCAGGCGCCCGTGGTTGTAGATCTGGATCGGGCGGTCTTCCAGGATGGCTTTCGTGAACGCGAACAGGGCCATGTCCGGTCGCCCCCAGGGACCGTACACCGTGAAGAACCGCAGCCCGGTGCAGGGCAGTCCGAACAGGTGGCTGTAGGAGTGCGCCATCATTTCGTTGGCTTTCTTCGTTGCCGCATAGAGCGAGACGGGATGGTCGGTATGATCGTGCACCGACAGCGGCATGCGCGTGTTCGCTCCGTACACCGAGCTCGACGAGGCAAACACCAGGTGCTCCACCCGCCCATGCCGGCAGCCTTCCAGCACGTTGATGAAGACCGTGAGATTGCTCTCCACGTACGCGTACGGGTTTTCCAGTGAGTAGCGCACTCCGGCCTGCGCCGCGAGGTGGATCACCCGGGGAAAGTGCTCCCCGGTAAACAGCCGCTGCACGGAAGCCTGGTCCGCCAGATCGAGGCGCTCGAACCGGAAACCGGCCTGGCCGGTCAGCAGGGCCAGCCGGGCCGCCTTCAGCGTGGGATCATAGTAGGCATTGAGGTTGTCGACGCCCTTCACCTCATGCCCCATGCCCAGCAGCCGGGCCGCGACGTGGTAACCGATGAAGCCGGCCACACCCGTAACGAGATACCGCATGCGATTTCCTGTGGTCCGCCAGGGAGAAGGGGGAAACTACACTCAGTCTTCGACGACGTGGGTCTCGAACCCGCGGCGACATTCGGCCCAGCGATCGCGGCGAAAGCCGGATGCTTCCAGGCAGTCGGCCGCGGCATACGCCATCGCCAGGGCGTGGTGCGTGTTATCGTGGGCAAAGAGACCCTGGCGACCATAACTCAGGAGCCGCGGCAGGCTATCCACCCACGCGTCGAGTACTCCGAACCAGCGTTCGTAGCCGATCGCGTAAATCGGATAGGCTTGCCGGAGCCGGCGGACTTCGACCGCGAGCGGCCGCACCGGCAGCGGAATCCCGGCCCGGGCCAGATCGAGAGCGACGAGCTCACCCAGCTCGCTGTTGCTCATGCTCCAGACGTCTTCGTCCGGACTGCAAGGCAGTTCCGCGCAGAGCACCGTACGGTCGGCAGGAGCGCGCAAATCGGCGTAGTTCTTCGGCTCGGAAAGCCGGGTGACGCGCAGTTCGGCCCCGGGGAAGTAATGCGCGTCGTACTCGCTGAACCGCGCGGCAGGCAGGATCAGATAGACCAGAACCATGGCGCGGTATTCCAGCCGCCCTGCCGCTTCGCGCACCTCGGCCGGCGTGGTCTCGCCCATCAGCCGCGCCAGCACCGGAATGGGGAGCGTCGACCAGAGCTGGTCCGCCTCCAGGATCTCGCGCCCCCCGCCCGGCTCGGCTTCAATCGTCCATGATTCATCCGGCCGTCGAGGCGCGCTGATGCCGGTCACGCGCCGGCCAAACCGCAGCTCTGCTCCCGCCGCACGCGCGGCCTCCGCATAGGCCCCACTGATCTGGCCATAGCCCCGGCGGGGGTAAAAGTAACGTCCCGCGCCGGGCTGCTTGATACCGGGTACTTGCGAGAGGAGCTTGCCTGCCAATTTCGAGAAAGAGCTCGCGGACACCCGCCGGCGTGCCTGGATCGCCGAGAGCTCGGCGGGAGCGCGCCCCCAGATCTTCCTGGCGTACGGGAAATAGAATGAGTCACAGATGGTGGGGCCCAGGCCAGCCCGCAGAACATCCGCGAAGCTGGCCGCGGATCCCGCGGCGCGAAACGGCTTCAGGATCGCATCGCGGAGTGAGCCCAGCGCGAAGCCGGGGTCGAGCCGGAGCGCCAGATCGACCGGTTGGAGCGGAAAGTGAATCCAGCGGCCCCGGAGCCGAATTCGTCCGTGCCGGGGCCGGTCCAGCAGATCGTTGCCAAGCCAGCGGCGGATGTCCGCCAGGATTGCGGGATCACAGGCAGGATGCAGCCGGTGGCTGCCGTAATCCACCCAGAGGCCTTCCAGCTCGAAGCTTCCGGCATTCCCGCCGGCCACCTCCTGCTGCTCGAGCAGGGTCACCCGCGCCCGGTTGAGGCGACGCAGCTGATAGGCGGCCCCGACGCCGGCGGGTCCCCCGCCGAGAATGACTACGTGAGGCATGGTCAAGCGGGAACGGGACCCTTGCTGGCCCGGAGCGGCAGCTGGCGCGAACGACTGAGTACCAGCCAGACGACGCCACCCAACAATCCCCCGGCGATCAGCACCGTCTGCCAGAGCAAGGAACAAACGACGCTGCGCGCCATGGGCACGCCGAACGGCACCAGCAGAGCGGCGAGACTCGCCTCGCGAACCGCCAACCCTCCCAGGCTGATCGGCAGCAGGCTCGCGATTTTGGCGAGCGGCCAGATCAGGAACCAGACGGCAAGATCCACCTCGATCCCCACGCTGCGCCCCAGCCACGCGTTCAGCAGGACGAAGCCGCTTTGAATGCTCAGAGAGAGGGCAAGTCCGAGCGCGGCGGGTCGCGGCCGTCGCGCCAGCTGCCGCAAACCCACCAGGCCGCGCCCGATCGGACGGCGGAGCCGCCGGGGCCAGCGCTGGAGCGGCCGCCGGAGGACGAGGGGCAGCGCAAGCAGGGTCACCCCACCAACCACCAACAACAGGACGAGCAGCACCTCGCCGAGCCAGCCCTCGAGACGGCTGCGCGCCAGGAGACCACCCACCGTCACCAGCAGAGCGAGCGCCAGCAGATCGCTGATCCGGTCCATGATGCCACCCCACAACGCGGCCTCCGGGCGCCGGGTGAAGCGGGCCGCCAGACCCAGTCGAAGCACGTCGCCGCCCACGATGCTGGGCAGGCAGAGATTCGCAAAGAGGCCGGCGGAATAACACAGAGTCGCGTCCAGCCAGCCCAAGCCGGCCCGGGCGCTGTTGACGAAGAGCCGCCACTTGCCGATCCCCACCACGTGGCCGGCGGTGAACCCCGCCAGGACTCCGAGCCATACGGCGGGCGGCAGCCGCGTGAGCGCATCGCGCACCTGCGCCCAGGGGAGCAGCAGGAACAACAGCGCCAGCAGCCCCGCGCTCAGCGCGGCCTTGGCCCAGAGTTTCAACGACCTCTCGCGATGCGCATGTTCTGGTCGGCGAGCAGGCCGACCGCCCAGATGATCAGCGGGCCGAGCAGAGCCACCAACGCGCTCTCGGACAGGTGCCGCTGCGTCACATCGTAGGCGAACTTGCCGAACCCCGCGATAGCGAGCAGCGCCCCGGCCGGGATGAAGACTTTGAGGGGATTGAAAAACACGATCGTGCGCAGGATGAGCAAGCTGAAGTCGTAGGCCTGGCGGGCACGGATTTTCGACTTGCCCAACCGGGCATGGTAGTCGATCGGAACGTAGGCCACCGCGTGTCCGTTGCAGGCCGCGGCCAGGGTGATCGTCGTGGTGAAGGAGAACCCCTCCGGCAGCAGGCGCTCGTATTGCTCGATCAAGGAGCGCCGCATCAGCCGCAATCCGGAGTTGATGTCCGGGAGGCGCTGACCGGCCAGATAGCTCGCCAGCTTCGTGAGCAGCCACTTCGCCGGGCGCCGCGCGAGCGGGATCCGGACGGATTTGCCGAGCCGGGCGCCCACCACCATTTCGTTCTTCTCGGCCAGGGCCAGCAGCGCCGGAATGGCTTCCACCGGATAGGTCCCGTCCGCGTCCGTGATCAGGATCCAACCGTACTTCGCGCGATGGATCCCCAGCTTGAGCGCGGCGCCGTAGCCGCGATTCTTGCTGCGGCGGAGCACCCGCACGCCCGTGGAATCGGCCTCGGCGGCCGTCCGGTCGTTCGAGCCGTCATCTACCACGATGATCTCGAACGCCCAGCCGCTCCGCTCCATCGTCCGCCGCACCGCCTCCACCTGCGCGGCGACATGCTCGCCTTCGTTGTAGGCCGGAATCACCACGGTGACCGCCTGCACGAGCTGCGCGGGTTCTTCCCCGACGATTTCTTCGATCACAGAGCCCTCACGGTGCTGGAGGGGCCGGCTTGGAAACCATGACGACGACTGCGCCGCCACCGACGGTTCCCGGGAACACCGCCGCAGTATCGTAACCCACGGCGAGCCGTTGCCAGATCCCGGGTTGAACCACCGCCAGGCGAACCGGAAAGGTGTACAGCAGCCAGGTGCGCCGGTGCTGCTGCTCGATTACCTGCAGTCCGTCCAGACTCTTGGCGGCTGCCCAGTCGCGTCGCAACCATCGCAGATAGGGATACTCCGTAAGGTCCACGGTCACGACCGCGTCCTCCACCGAGCGGGCCTGATCCACGAAGCGCTCCGCGCTGAGGAAGTCCTGTTTCGGGCGCCAGGCCCGGGGCAGCGTGAAAGCGCTAGCCAGGATGGCAAGGATCGCGCCGCCGGTGGCGAAGGCGCGCCCGCGCTCCCGGAACAGCAGGCCGAAAAGCACGAAGCCGCCCCGGATCGCGATCAGCACGGCGAAGCCGGCGCTGAAGAAGAAAAATCGCGGCCAGAGGTTTTGCCGCACGCCCAGCAGCGTCAGCGCCGTGAGCAGCACCGGCAGGACGAACAGGGCGTTCAGGACCGGACTCTGGCGCCAGAGCCCAACCAGGCCCGCCACCATGACAAGGCTGCCCGCCGCGATGCCCAGCCACCCGCCCGGAAGCCCTGCGGCGAGTCCGCGCGCACTCTCCAGCAAGAACCAGAGCGGACTCTGCCAGGCCGTCTGAACCGCGTGCGGGTTCCGCCCGCTGAGTGTCGCAACCACTTGAAGCAGGGCCGGCGCGTAAAGCAGCAGGGTCAAGCACGCGGCCAGCAGGATTCCAGCCCCCGGGCGAATCCCCATCCGGGGCCTGGTTCGCCGCGCGGTCCACCAGACCCAGGCGAGGATCAGCGCATGGGAGATGGAGAGCAGCACCGCGGTGGGATGGATATAAACGGCCAGCGCCGAGCTCAGCCCGTAGCCGGCGACAGTCCCCCATCCCGCCGCTTCCTCGCGCAGCAGCCGGATGAAGGCCAGGGTCGCGAGCAGCGTCAGGAGCAGCAGCCCGGAATACCCGCGAGCGTTTTGGGAGAACCACACGTGGTGATAGGAAACGGTGAGCAGGGCGGCGCCCAGCAACGCCTCGCGCCGGTCGCTGACCCTGACGGCGAGCTGGTAATACGCCCAGAGGCTCGCCGTGCCGAGCAGAGCGGCGGGAAGGCGCAGCGCGGCGCCGGACTCGCCCAGCGCCCCGATGCTGAGGTGGGCGAGCACCGAATACAGCGGATGCTGGTTGGTGCTGTGGTAATCGGTGATGATCCGCGCCAGCGGAGAGCGGACGTACTCGACCAGGGTCTCGATCTCGTCAAACCAGAGTCCGCTGCCCAGGTGATAGAGCCGCAGACCGAGCCCGATGACGAGCAGCGTGACGAGCGCCCAGGCCGTCCCTCGCGATCGGGGGGCGTCCGCCGGCACGCCGGGCTACTCGGCCTGCATGAACGGGTAGCGATAATCGTGCGGCGGCTCGAAGGTCTCCTTGATCGACCGAGGCGACACCCAGCGCAGCAGGTTCAGAATCGATCCGGCCTTGTCGTTGGTCCCGCTCGCCCGGGCCCCGCCGAACGGCTGCTGTCCCACCACGGCTCCCGTGGGTTTGTCGTTCAGATAGAAATTCCCTGCCGCGTAACGCAACTGCGCTGCCGCTTCCACCAGCGCCGCGCGCTCCTGCGCGAAGACCGACCCGGTAAGCGCGTAAGGACTGGTGCTATTGACCAACCCCAGGGTGGCTTTCCAGGCGCGGTCCGGGTACACGTAGACCGTCAGCACCGGGCCGAACAGCTCCTCGCACATCGTGCGGTAGCCCGGGTCCTTGACCTGGAGCAGCGTCGGCTCGACAAACCAGCCGCGCTTGGCGTCGGCGTTGCCGCCCGCGAGGATCGTCACCCCCCGGTCCTTCCGTGCGGCGGACAGATAGCCGGAGAGCTTCGCGAACGACTTCGCGTCGATCACAGCGCCCAGGAAGTTCCGGAAGTCGGCCACGTCTCCCATCTTGAGGTCGGCGATCATCTGCAGTACGGATTGCTTGAGCTTCGGCCAGAGACTCTGCGGGATGTAGGCGCGCGAAGCGGCACTGCACTTCTGTCCCTGGTATTCGTAGGCCCCTCTCACCATGGCGACGGCCACCGCCTCGACGTCGGCGCTGGGATGGACCAGGATGAAATCCTTTCCGCCCGTCTCTCCCACCAGGCGCGGATACGAGGCGTAGCTCTCCAACCGCTCAGCGACCCCCTTCCAGAGCGACTGGAACACGGTCGTCGAGCCGGTGAAGTGAATGCCCGCGAGAGCCCGGTCGCTGAGCAGGCGTCCACTCACCAGCTGGGAATCCCCGGGCACGAAGTTGATGACGCCCGGTGGCAGGCCGGCCTCCTGCAAGAGCCGCATGAAGAAGTAATTGCTCAGACACGCGGTGGCCGCGGGCTTCCAGATCACCGTGTTGCCCATCAACGCCGGGGCGGTCGGCAGATTGGCGCCGATCGCCGTGAAGTTGAAGGGGGTGATCGCGTAGACGAAGCCTTCCAGCGGGCGATGCTCCATCCGATTCCATACACCGGGAGAGGAATTCGGCTGCTCGGCGTAGATCCGCTCGGCGAAGTGCACGTTGAAGCGGAGGAAATCGATGATCTCACAGGCGCTGTCGATCTCGGCCTGATAGATCGTCTTGCTCTGCCCGAGCATCGTTGCGGCGTTGAGCCTTTGCCGCCAGGGCCCGGCCAGCAGTTCAGCGGCCTTGAGGAATACGGCGGCCCGGTCCTCGAAGCGCCAGCTTGCCCAGTCCCGCTGGGCCCGGCGCGCCGCCCCGACCGCAGCGGTGAGGGCTTTCGCGTCCGCCTGATGCGTCTCCGCGAGCTGATGCTGATGGCGATGCGGCGCCACCACTTTGACCAGCTTGCCGGTCCGGAGATCCTTGCCGTTCACGATTACCGGGATTTCGGTAACGCTGCTCCCCAGCCGCTTGAGCTCTGCCTTTACTGCCGCACGCTCCGAACTCCCCGGTCCGTAGGCAAGGACCGGCTCATTATGGGGAGCCGGGATGTTCGCTGGGCCGCTCATGGTGATGCTCCTCGGGATTGTCGCTTGGTGGTTGAGGCGGTGAACCTGCCGCAGCAATCTAGCCGCTGCCGCTCACTGGTCATTGGTCACCCGTCACGGCAATTTCGGCACCCCTCCGACAAACACGGGGTGGTCAGGCACGCTGAATCCGGCCTTGCGCAGGATTGACTGACCCGCGCTGGACAGCACGAATCCCACGAATGCCCGGGCCAGTTGAGGATGCGGAGCGGCCGTCGGAATTGTGAGCGCATAGAGGATCGGCTCGCCGCGGAACTCCACCGAATCGGCTGAGCCGAGCCGCGGCCCCGGCAAACGAATTCGGGCGGCGGCGTACTGTGTCCCGCGCGCGGGGTCGCTCAAGTCGATCTCGGGAGGGAGGGTGACCGACCGCAGCCCGGCGGTCCCCGCGAGCGAGCGGTATGACCACGCGTAGTCCAGCTCGCCCGCCTGCACCAGGCCAAGCAGTTGGGCTTCACTGGGCCGAACGTATCGGGCGCGGACGGCGGCGTCGAGCCGGTCCGCCAGGCCGGGCTGCTGGTAGTGCGCCTCGGCGAGCTGGAATACCATGCGGGCTCGGTAGCCGTTGGGGTCCTGCGCGGGATCCGAAAGCCCCCAGCGCACCCCGGGGCGAAGCAGGATTTGCCACCAGTTTTGCCCCGACACCTCGGCGGCGCCCGCGGAGCGCTCCGAATACACCAGGACCATCGCATTGGAGGCGAAGCAGACATACCAGCTGGCGTAGGCGGGCTGCAACAGTTTGGTGATCACACTATAGTCCGCCACCGCGAGCACATCCGGGATCTTGCCAAGCTCGCTGAGCTTTCGCGCGGCCTCGAGGCTTCCCGAGCTCTCTTGGGTCGGTCGCACACCGGGATGGACCCCCACAAACGCGGCGAGTAGCTCGCGGAACGGATAGGCCAGACTTCCCGCGTTGAATACGCTGAGCGGCCCGGAGATCTGTTTCGCCGGGGGGATCACCGTGAGCAGCAGGAGCGGGAGGAAGAGTCTCACCCTTTCAAGATATCGCCGTCGAGTATATTCCAGTCGGGAATCCCCTCTGAATCCCTGCGAGGCGTTCAATGCGCTGTGGTGCTTCCGCCATTCTTGCGGTACTGGCGCTGCTCTCCTGTCGCCCCTATGACAATTACGATCCGATTGCCGCTCAATCGGGGCTGCTCCCCGCGGCGAAGTTCGCCCGCTTCGGCCGGGAACAGGCCGAGCTGGTGGCCATCGGACGCTCGCTGGCCGCCTGGCGGATGACCGCCGATTCGGCGGCGGTGACCGAGCAGGCAACCCGGGCGGCCTGCTTCGCGCGGCGGCTTCCGGATGTAGAAACCGTGGAGGCCGACCCCCCTGGATTCCGGCTGACCGTGACGTTCAAGAGCGGCTGGCGCGCGGCCGCGGTCCCGATCGCCGACGGCATCGAGCCGGCGGCGACTCCGGGCCTGCCGCCTTTGCTCCCGGCCCCAGGTAGCTGCACGTGACCGGATGGTACCAGGTCAGCACCACCACCGAGAGCGAAATCGCAGCGGGCAAAATCGCCGCAACGCTGGTGGAGGAGCGGCTGGCCGCCTGCGCCCAGGTCCTCGGCCCGCTGCGAAGCGTCTACCGATGGGAGGGCGCGGTCACCCACGCCACCGAGTGGCTGTGCATCGCCAAGACTGCAGAGGCCAGGCTCTCCGCGCTGATGGCGCGCATTCGCGCGCTGCACTCCTATCAGCTACCTGAGATCGTCGCGACTCCCATCAGCACCGGCGATCCCGGCTATCTGGATTGGCTGCGCCAGGAATCCACGCCTCTTCCGGAGCTCCCATGAGCGAGACCCCCGCCGCTCCCCCTGCGACCAGCTCCCGCTGGGAAGACCTGCTCGACGTGTTCATTGCTCCGGTCGAGCTGTTCCGGCGCCGGAGCGATGGCAAGTTCGGACACGCGCTGGTAATGCTGCTGGTGCTTTCCGCCATCATTTTCTTTGCCACCCGCAGCGCCATGCAGCCGATCATGGAAGCCGAATTCCAGCGCGGCATGGCCTCCAATCCGAACCTCACACCGGAGCGGATGGAGACCGCGCGGAAATTCGCCACCAGCCTGGCACCCGTGTTCATTCTCGTCGGAGTGCCGATCGGGGTGTTCATCCTCGGGGCCGTCATCTGGCTGGGCGCGCGGGTCGTGGGGGGCCGAGTCAGCTACGCCCAGGGCGCGACCATTGCCACCTTCGCGTTCTTCCCCAGAGTAGTGGAAGGCATCGCGGGCGGCGTCCAGGCCCTGCTCATGGACGAAGGCCGGCTTACCTCGCGCTTCAGCGTCAGCCTCGGGGTCGGCCGCTTTCTGGATCCGCAGACCACCGGCGCGATGCTGCTGGCCCTGCTGGGACGAATCGATCTCTTCACCCTGTGGGGGACCGCGCTGGTGGCCGTCGGGATCAAGCAAATGGCCAGGACGAGTACCGGCCAGGCCATTGCGGCAGCAGCTCTCGTCTGGTTGGTCGGCTGCCTGCCGGCGCTGCTCCAGGCGCTGCGCGCGGGCTAAGAAATCACTCGGGAGAACCGCATGACTGCCAAGGGGAAGGGGCTGGTGCTGGCGGCCCTGCTCGCCTTTGTGGCCTTTCTGCTCTGGACGACACTGTCCGCCCAGAAAGTGGAGTGTCACATGTGTGTCGAATTTGGCAATGAACGGAATTGCGCCACCGCTACAGCCTCTACTGAAGCGGAAGCCGCCAGGAGCGCGCAAACCACGGCCTGCGGGGTGCTTGCGAAAGGAATGACCGCTTCGATCGCTTGCGCCAATACACCTCCAGCCTCCCGGCAATGCCGGGCCCACTAGACGGCATGACGTATGCATATTCAAGGCGCGTGTGACCCTGTAGGCGAGGAGCCCATGGTTCAAGACGATCGGCAACTCACCATTCGCGAGATGGAATCCGGCGAGGAGTTCTCGGACTGGCTCCGGGATCTCACCGACGATACCGACGCGAGCGACGAGAGCCCGGACGAGCGCCATCTGGTGCTCACCGACGAGATCGGGGATTGGATCGGCGGGCTTCGCTGGTCGATGCGAGGCGGGGTCGCTTCCGTTATCGAGGTGGGTGTGCTTCCCCGCGAACGGCATCAGGGACATGCGCACCGGTTGCTGGCGGCCTTCGAACTCCGCGCGGCTGAACAGGGGGCGCATGTCCTCGAGCTGTGGACCGATCATCTTACCGAAGAGGGACTGCTCGAGGCGCTCGGCTGGCAGTGCATGGTGCGGCGCGACGGCTATATCGGCGGGCGGGCCTGGTTCCTGCTCGAGAAGCGTCTGACCCCCGAGACCTGACGCTGCACTTTCGCAGCGTCCATTCTCCCGACACATTTCGGCCCGCGAGCTTCCCGGAGCGCGGGCCGCTTCATGTTTGACAACCTCGGTCATACCGTCGATGCGACCGTGCGGGTTACCGCACTGGTCGCGGTGGCAGCGGCGCTGGTGGTCTTGCTGACTCATTGGGGCGTACGCCACCAGGCTTTCGCGCCGTTCGGCAGGTGGCCGCGGTTCGTTCGCACCTGGAGCGACCCGCTGGTTCGGCCCATCCAACGCCGGCTGCTGGCGGCCGGGGCTAACCCGCAGGACGCCCCGCTCTGGCTGGTCGGCGGCGTGCTGGTGCTCGGATTGCTGGCGATCACCGCCGTCCGCTGGTTGCTGGGGGTGGTAGCCCTTTTCGGATCGATGCAAAACGCGGGGGCAGCAGCGTGGCTCCGGCTGGCCGTCGTCGCCGGCACCGCACTGGTTTCGCTCGCCATCATCATCCGCGTCGTGGGCAGCTGGCTCGGTGCGGGCCGGTACAATCGCTGGATGGGTCCGGTGTATTTGTTGAGCGATTGGATCGTCGAGCCGATTCGGCGCCGCCTTCCCGGTTTCGGACCGCTCGATTTGAGTCCCCTCGTCGCCTATATCCTCATCCTGGTGCTGCGCGGATTCCTCCTCAGCATCCTTTGATCGAACCGGTTGGCCCGGCTTCTGATGGCGTGCGGCTGGCGCTGCACGTTCAGCCTGGCGCCTCGCGCACCGAGCTGGCGGGAAGGCATGGAAACTCGCTCAAGGTCCGGGTGGCTGCCCCGCCCGTCGATGGCGCAGCGAACGACGAGCTGGTCCGGTTCCTGGCGGCCGTGCTTGGGGTGACCCGCTCCAGCGTAACTGTCCTCTCGGGACTGAGCGCGAGAAAGAAGGGGGTGTTGGTCCGCGGGATTTCCGTGGCCGACGCCAGGCGAAAACTGGGGCTGTGAGCTCTCCTTGGCAGGGAGATTGCGTGTCTGTATGATTCGTCAGTCCGGGACAATTGATCGTGGCGATTTGCGCTGATTGCGGCCACGTTAAATAACCGCTAAAACGCCACCCGGGGCCGTTTTAGCCTCGGTTTTTTGTTTCTGGGAGATACCCCTTTGGTGGCAAGGCCCTCGCCCCGATCCTCCCCGCTCGACGAGCGGCGCACCGCCCGGCTGGCCCGTTTGGAGGGCTTGCTGGGGGAGCGCATTCTGGTGCTCGACGGAGCGATGGGCACGATGATTCAGGGGCATCGGCTGGCCGAGGCGGACTACCGAGGTGAGCGGTTTGCCGATTGGCCGGTCGACCTCCGGGGTAACAACGACCTCCTCTGCCTCACCCGCCCCGAAATCATCCGCGGCATCCACACGGCCTACCTCGAGGCAGGCGCCGATATCGTCGAGACCAATTCGTTCAACTCGACCGCCGTCTCGATGGGCGACTATCGGATGGAGGCGCTGGTACCCGAGCTCAATCGTGCGGCCGCGAACCTGGCGCGAGAAGCGGCCGATGCATTCGAGGCGCGCGACCCCGCACGGCCCCGCTATGTGGCCGGCGTGCTGGGTCCCACCAGCCGCACCGCATCGATCTCGCCGGACGTGAACGATCCGGGATTCCGCAACGTGTCGTTCGACGAGCTGGTCGGCACCTACACCGAGGCGGCCGCGGCCCTGGTCGAGGGCGGCGCGGACTTACTGCTGGTCGAAACCATCTTCGACACACTGAACGCCAAGGCGGCGCTGTTTGCCCTCGAGGGCTACTTCGCATCGAGCGGACTCCGTCTGCCCGTGATGATCTCCGGCACCATCACCGATCAAAGCGGTCGCACGCTTTCCGGTCAGACGGTGGAAGCCTTCTGGCATTCGGTGATGCACGCACGGCCGCTCTCGGTCGGGCTCAACTGCGCCCTCGGCGCCAAGGCGCTGCGTCCCTACGTCCAGGAGCTCTCTCGCGTCGCGCCGGTGCATCTGAGTGTGCACCCTAACGCGGGCCTGCCTAACGAATTCGGCGGGTACGATGAAACGCCGGAAACGATGTCTGCGGTGCTCGGGGAGTTCGCCGAGCACGGCTTTCTCAACATCGTGGGCGGCTGCTGCGGCACCACCCCGGACCACATCCGCGCGATCGCCGCTGTCGTGCGAGGCCGGAAGCCGCGGGAGCGCCCGAACCCGCCGGCCCGGCTGCGCCTCTCCGGCCTGGAACCGCTCACGGTGGGACCCGACACGCTCTTCATCAATATCGGCGAGCGCACCAACGTCACGGGCTCGCGTCGATTCGCCAAGCTGATCGCGGAGGGCAAGTACGACGCCGGACTGGCGGTGGCACGGCAGCAGGTGGAGAGCGGCGCGCAAATGGTGGACGTGAACATGGATGAGGGCCTGCTCGACTCCGAGCGGGCCATGGGGACCTTCGTTCGACTCATCGCTTCGGAACCCGACATCAGCAAGGTGCCGCTGGTCATCGATTCATCGAAGTGGTCGGTGATCGAGGCGGGACTCAAGTGCGTGCAGGGCAAATCGGTGGTGAACTCGATCTCGCTCAAGGAAGGCGAGACGGAGTTTCTGCGGCAAGCGGCCCTGGTGCGGCGCTATGGCGCGGCCGTCATCGTGATGGCCTTCGACGAGCGCGGACAAGCCGACAGCGCCGAGCGGAAGTTCGCGATCGCCGAACGCGCCTATCGACTGCTCACCGAGCGAGCCGGCTTCCCACCCGAGGACATCATCCTCGATCCGAACATTTTCGCGATCGCCACCGGGATCGAAGCTCACGACAACTACGCGCTCGAGT
The DNA here is from genome assembly GCA_964649225.1 of uncultured Gemmatimonas sp. Classification (GTDB taxonomy): domain Bacteria; phylum Gemmatimonadota; class Gemmatimonadetes; order Gemmatimonadales; family GWC2-71-9; genus JABFSM01. The sequence goes on from CAZYPO010000028.1 coordinate 22,661, forward strand.
ACATCGAGGCCACCCGCCGGATCAAGCAGCGCATCCCTCATGTCCACGTCAGCGGCGGGGTGAGCAATCTGTCCTTCTCGTTCCGGGGCAACGAGCCGATCCGCGAAGCGATGCACGCCGTGTTTCTGTATCACGCCGTGCGGTCCGGCATGGACATGGGCATCGTCAACGCCGGGGCGCTCCCGATCTACGACGACATTCCCGCGGACCTGCTGGAACGGGTCGAGGACGTCGTGCTCAATCGCCGGCCCGATGCCACCGAGCGTTTGCTCGCGGTGGCCGAAATGGTGAAGGGACGCAAGGCGGACCGCGCCGAAGACTTGGCCTGGCGGCAGCTGCCGGTGCGCGAGCGTCTGGTCCACGCCCTGGTCGAGGGCATCGACGCCTTCATCGTCGAGGATACCGAGGCCGCCCGGACGGAGCTCGGGCGCCCCATTGCCGTCATCGAAGGGCCGCTGATGGACGGGATGAACGTCGTCGGCGATCTCTTCGGCAGCGGCAGGATGTTCCTCCCCCAGGTGGTTAAGAGCGCCCGGGTCATGAAAAAGGCCGTGGCCTACCTGGTCCCGTTCCTCGAAGCCGAGAAGGCCAGCGCCGCGCCCAAGGCGAAAGGCAAAGTGCTGCTCGCGACGGTGAAGGGGGACGTGCACGACATCGGGAAGAACATCGTCGGGGTCGTGCTGCAGTGTAACAACTACGACGTGATCGACCTCGGCGTGATGGTGCCGTGCGCGAAAATCCTGGAGACGGCGACGCGGGAGCGGGTCGACATCATCGGCCTGTCGGGCCTGATCACGCCATCGCTGGAGGAAATGGCCTTTGTGGCGGAGGAGATGACGCGGGAGCGGTTCACCCTCCCGCTGCTGATCGGAGGCGCCACGACGTCGAAGGTGCACACGGCGGTGAAGATTGCGCCCCGCTATTCGGGGCCCGTCGTGCACGTGCTGGATGCCTCGCGCGCGGTGGGGGTGGCGTCCAGCCTGCTCAGCGAAACGCAGCGGGACGCGTTTGCGGCCGGGGTAGCGGCGGAGTACGAGCGCGTGCGCGTCGACCGCGCCGCCCGGGCGGCGGGTGACCGCCTCGCATCGCTCAGCGAGGCGCGCGCGGCCCGCTTCGTTCCCTCCAACGGAGCGGCCTCTCCACCGCGGCCGTCCTTCCTGGGGATCCGCGGCTTCCAGGGCTATTCGCTCGCCGAGCTGGTCGAGCGCATTGACTGGACCCCCTTTTTCCAGGCCTGGGAGCTGCCCGGTCACTACCCGGCGATCCTCAGCGATCCACTCACCGCCGCCGCCGCCGCGCCCCTGTTTCAGGACGCCCAGGCCCTGCTCGAGCGCATCGTGCGCGAAGCACGGCTCACGGCCAATGGAGTCGTCGGATTCTGGCCGGCCAATGCCGTGGGCGACGATATCGAGCTCTACACGGACGAGACGCGGTGCGCGCGGCGCGCCGTCATCCATACCCTCCGCCAGCAAATGGCCAAGGCCGCCGGCCGGACCAATCTGGCCCTGGCCGATTTCGTCGCGCCGCTCGAGTCGGGTCACCTCGACTATGTCGGCGGCTTCGCGGTGACCACGGGGCACGGGGTCGATGCCATGGTCGCGGAGTTCGAGGCGGCCCACGACGATTACTCCGCCATCCTGGCCAAGGCGCTCGCGGACCGGCTGGCCGAGGCGTTCGCGGAACGGCTGCACGAGCTGGTGCGCCGAGAGCTGTGGGGATATGCGCCCGACGAATCGCTTCGCAACGAGGAGCTGATTCGCGAGGCGTACCAGGGGATCCGTCCCGCACCCGGTTATCCCGCCTGCCCCGATCATACCGAGAAGCGGACGCTCTTCGAGCTGCTCGAAGCGACGGAGCGCACCGGGATCCGGCTGACCGAGAGCTTCGCGATGTTCCCGACCGCCGCGGTGAGCGGTTGGTATTTCTGGCACCCTGAGTCGAGCTATTTCGGGGTCGGCAAGATCGGGCGGGACCAGGTAGCGGACTACGCGAAGCGCAAGGAAATGAGCGTGGCGGAAATCGAGCGCTGGCTGGCACCGAACCTCGGCTACGAGCGATGAACCTGCGCGAGCTGATCGCAGACGGCCGCACCCATGTGTGCGACGGGGCGATGGGAACCATGCTCTATGGGCGCGGGGTGTTCCTCAACGTCTGCTTCGATGAGCTCTGTCTGCGGCAGCCCGATCTCGTCCGCGAAATTCACCGCGAGTACGTGCGGGCCGGCGCCGAGCTGATCGAGACCAATACCTTCGGCGCCAATCCGCGCAAGCTGGCCCAGTACGGCCTGGCCGCCGACACCGAACGGATCAATCGCGCGGCGGCGGAAGTCGCGCGGAGCGCGGCGGGTGGGCGGGCGGCAGTGGTCGGGGCCATCGGGCCGCTGGGCATCCGGATCGAGCCCTTCGGCGAAACTTCCGTCGCGGAGGCACAAGCCGATTTCGCCCGCCAGGCGCAGGGACTGCTCGAGGGCGGGGTCGACGGCTTCATCCTGGAAACCTTCAGCGACGTGGAGGAGCTGCGCGCCGCGTTCGCCGCGGTGCGCTCGATCAGCGATCTCCCCGTCATCGCGCAGATGACGATCGGCACCGACGGCCGCACGCATTACGGCACCGAGCCCGCCGTGTTCGGCCCCCTGCTCCAGGAGATGGGGGCCGATGTGATCGGCGTGAACTGTTCGGTCGGGCCGCACGGGGTCCTCGAAGCCGTGGAGCAGCTCGCGGCCGTGGTGACCCGGCCGATCTCGGCGCAACCCAATGCCGGGCTGCCCCGCGACGTCGGCGACCGCAAGATCTACATGGCCTCTCCGGAGTATATGGGGAACTACGCCAAGCGAATCGTCGAGGCCGGGGCGCGGCTGGTCGGAGGGTGCTGCGGCACCACGCCCGAGCACATCAAGGCGATCACCGGCTTTGTCCAATCGGTGATGCCCCGGCACGCCAATCTCACCGTAACCACCGAGCAGCCCGTCCAAGGGGTCGAGCCCGCGCCGCTTGCGGAGCGCTCGCACTACGGCGGCAAGCTGGCCCGGCGAGAGTTCATCACCACGGTCGAGATCGTGCCTCCCAAGGGCGTGGACCCCGCGCCGATGTTCGAGCAGTGCCGCGCGCTCAAGGCCGCCGGGGTGGACGCGGTGAATGTGCCAGACGGACCGCGAGCCCAGAGCCGGATGGGGGCGCTCATCTCGGGGATCATGATCGAGCGCGAGGTCGGACTCGAATCGGTGGTGCACTACTGCTGCCGCGACCGGAACCTGCTCGGCATGCTCTCGGACCTGCTGGGCGCCGCGGCGGCGGGGCTACGCAATCTCCTGCTCGTCACCGGCGATCCGCCAAAGATGGGGCCGTACCCGGACGCCACCGCGGTGTTCGACATCGACGCGATCGGCTTGACCAATCTGGTCTCCCGGCTCAACCGCGGCCTGGATCCGGGACACAACGCGATCGGTGCGCCGACCAGGTTTGTAATCGGAGTGGGCGTCAATCCCGCCGCGCCCGATCTGGACCGCGAGCTCAGGCGCTTCCACTGGAAAGTGGAGGCGGGAGCGGAGTTCGCGATCACGCAGCCGGTGTTCGACCTCGAGCAGCTCGACCGCTTTCTGAAAAAGGTCGAAGGCTTCCGGCTCCCCATCATCGGCGGCATCTGGCCTCTGGTCTCGCTGCGGAATGCCGAGTTCCTGGCCAACGAAGTGCCCGGCGTGACGGTTCCCGATGAGGTGCTGGATCGGATGCGGCGCGCCAGCGAGCGGGGCCGCGAGGAAGGCCTGGCCGAGGGGGTACGGATCGCGCGGGAAATGCTGGCCGCCGTTAGGGACCGGCTGAGCGGGGCACAAGTCTCCGCACCGCTCGGGAAGGTGCCGGTCGCCCTCGACGTGCTGGCGGCCGGCCGCGCCTGAGACGCAAGCCGCCAAAGCGCTTTCGCCAACTGCATTCCCTATATTGCAAAGGTTTAGCAGTTCACGCCCGCGTTTCTGGAGCAACCCATGCCAGAGATCATGACCCCTTCCCCGGCGCTGACCGTGCTTTCCGAGGAGGAGGAGCTCTTCCGGCAGACAGTACGCGAGTTTGCGGCAACGGAAATCGGGCCCCACGTGCGTGAAATGGATGAGGCAGGCCGCTTCCGGCCCGATATCCTGCAGAAGTTCTTCGAGCTTGGCTTGATGGGGATCGAGATCCCCGAACGCTGGGGCGGCTCGGCCGGCTCCTTTTTCCTCGCCACCGTCGCCATCGAAGAGCTGGCCCGGGTGGATGCCGCGGCCGCCATTTACGTGGATGTCCAAAACACACTGGTCAACAACTGCCTGCTGAGGTGGGCCAGCGACGAACAGAAGGCGAGATTCTTCCCCAAAATGACTACCGGGCTGCTCGGGGCATTCGCGCTCTCCGAGCCCGGGAGCGGGAGCGACGCCTTCGCGCTGCAGACCAGAGCCGAGCTGCGCGGAGGGCACTGGGAGCTTACCGGACGGAAATTCTGGATCACCAACGGGGCCGAGGCGGGCCTCTTCATCGTTTTTGCCAACGCCGACCCGTCGAAGGGCTACAAGGGAATCACCGGATTCCTGGTGGAGCGGGACTTCCCGGGGTTCTCGGTGGGCAAGAAGGAGAACAAACTCGGCATCCGTGCTTCCAGCACCTGCGAGCTGATCCTCGAGTCCTGCCAGGTGCCCGAAGCAAACGTGCTCGGCCCGGTCGGGCTCGGCTACAAGGTCTCGATCGAGACGCTCAACGAAGGTCGGATCGGTATCGGAGCGCAGATGATCGGCATCGCGCAAGGCGCGCTCGAGGCGGCGCTCGGCTACGTCAAGGAGCGCAAGCAGTTCGGCAAGCCGGTCGCGGAGTTCCAAGGGGTGCAGTTTCAGCTGGCTCAAATGCGGACAGACGTGGAAGCCGCCCGTCTCATGGTCTACAACGCCGCGCGCCTCAAGGATGGAGGGCGCCCCTTCGCGACCGAGGCTGCGATGGCAAAGCTTTTCAGCTCCCAGGTTGCCGACCGAATCACCTCTACATGCCTCGAATTGTTCGGGGGTTACGGGTACTCAAGGGAGTACCCCGCCGAGAAATACTACCGGGATGCGAAAATTGGCACGATTTATGAGGGGACCAGCAACATGCAGCTCCTCACAATTGCCAAAGCGATGCTGAAATGAAGCTCTTGCGCGCCTCGATGCTGATGGTGATGGCCGTGGCCGTTGGCCCGGCCGGGGCCGCCACGCGGCCCCGGCCGGCGCGGGAAGATCGTTCCATTCAAGCGCAACTCGACGCGTGGTTTGCCCGCGCCTCGCGTGCCGCGCCGGGCACCTGGGGCATCGCGGTGGCAACCCTCGATGGGCAATTGATCTGGGGGATACAACCCGGGCTTTCGATGGTTCCAGCCTCATCGGTCAAGCTGCTTACCACGGGCTTCGCGCGCAGCATCGTAGGGGGGGATGCCCGGCGGCTGACGCGGGTCATGGGGAGCGGTCATGTCGATCCGCAAACGGGCACGTGGATCGGTTCCTGGGCGCTGGAGCTGAACGGCGATCCGACATTCGAGCGGCCCTCGCGCGGCGGCCCCAGCCTTGGTGAGCTGGCGTTCCAGCTTTACCAATCCGGGATCCGCCGTCTGGTGGGCCCGTTCAGCGTAGTGAGTGCCATCGGCGAGGCCAGTGCGACGTATCCCGAGGTCTGGAGTCCCCGCCACCGCGGTCGTCTGTTCGCTCCGCTGATCGGCGCGCTCACCCTGAACGAGAATCTGCTGAGCTTTGCCATTGCCGCGGGAGCGGCCGCCGGAAGAGCCCCGACGATGGTTTCCGAATCGCCGGCCGGCGCGGGCGAGCTGGTGGACATCCGGGCCAGGACTGTGCTGGGTCGTTCCTCGCGCCTGCGCTTCCAGCGCGCGGCCGGGGGCAGGTACATCGTGACGGGAAGCATCGGCACTCGCGCACGTACCAGGCGGTTCACTGGGACCGCGCCTGACCCGCGCGCCCTGCTCGAGGCAACCTGGGCCCGTGCGCTACGTGATGCGGGTATCGAGTGGATCCGCGCGAGCGGCATCTCGGCACCAGCCTCCATCACCACCCAATCCGTGCTGGCCCAGGTCAGCTCGGAGCCGTTCGACTCGATTGCCACTGAGGTCAACCGACGTAGTCTTAATATCGGCGCGGAGCTGATGCTGCGGTGGGCTGCCGGAGACGATCATCCCGCGGACCGCCTGACCGCGCACGTGCAGCAGATCACGGGGGAGCACTCGGGCATCCGTCTGGTGGACGGCAGCGGCCTTTCCCACGAGGATCGCGTCACTCCGCTCGCCTTCATTTCCTACCTGGCCCGCTTTCCTCTCTCGCCCGCGGGCCACGGCTTCTCGCAGCTCCTGCCCACCAACGGGGTCGGAACGCTGCGCAAGCTGGCGCGAGGACTACCGGGACCGGGTATCGTGCGCGCCAAGACCGGCACGCTTGGCGACGTCGCGACGCTGACCGGGTATCTGGGCCGTGCGGATGGCGTGCTGCTGATTTCGCTCATGTACAACGGCTCGCGGGTCTGGTCCGCCCGGCAGCAGCAGTGGAAGCTGTTCCGCCTGCTCGGCGCTGAGGGCGTCATCATCCCGGATGACAGCATCAGCGCCGCCGCGCAGCTGGGCGGAGAGGATCGCGAGCGGCGGCCGGTGCCGTAACCTGCGGCTGATGCCCTCCCGGTTACCGTCCCCCGCCGGCTCCACCGCCCGGACCATTCACTCCTTTCTCATCGCCAGCACGCTGATCGTCTCGATCGGGGCGTTGGTCGCGACCCGGAGCACGGGGCCGCTACGAAGCGACCTGGGGGCGATCGACGTGCTCGCCGTTCTCGTCGGGGCCTGCGCCCTGCTCTGCTTCTACTTACTGAGAAGTCGACTCCCTGAGCGGAGTTCAGGACAGAGCCCCGATGAGTGGTGGCGTCTTCATCTGGGTCAAGCCGTGCTGCTCTGGGGGTTGCTGGAGTTCTCCGCCCTGCTGGGTGCCGCCGCTTTGCTCACCACCCGGCATCCGATCGGGTTTGCAGTGCTGGCGCTTCTGGCCGTCGCGGGCTTGCTCAATCTCTCGCCGGCACGACTTGCCGGAGAGTGAGGCAAATGGGACGGGGTTGAAATCCGCGCCCCCTTGTGCTACTTTGGTCCGTGCCGAATCGGCCAGGTTGGCTGATTCGAGCAGGCTTCGGGAACGATGCATGGGGGGTCGCTCTCATTGCGACCCCCTTGGTTCGTTCAGCCGCTCTCTCGGAGAGTCCGAGGTTTCGGTGAGGCCCCCCGCGCGAGGGGACAGATCGCGATTCACATGTAGTCGGTCAGTACCTTTCCGGGACTCCGATTACAAACACAACAGGAGTAGGAAATGCGTACGACCGGCACGGTGAAGTGGTTCAATGATGCCAAGGGGTTCGGTTTTATCACCCCGGAGAACGGCGAGAAGGACTGCTTCGTCCATCACTCGGCGATTCAGGACAAGGGCTTCCGTTCCCTCGCCGAAGGCGAGCGGGTGGAGTTCACGATCGTCCAGGGCCAGAAGGGCCCGGCGGCGGAGAACGTCGTCAAGATCGCCAAGTAAGCCAGCCGGGCGGCCTTTCGGGGCAGCTCGTTGTACTATCGGCCGGCTCGACGGAAGTCGGGCCGGCCGATGCCGCATCCTCTGCAAAGGAGAGCCTGGATGATTGAAGTGACGATCGGTGAGGGCGACCGCCTCGACGGCGCGCTCAAGGCGTTCAAGAAGAAGGTCATCAAGGCCGGGATCCTGAAGGATCTCCGCGCCAAGCGGCACTACCTCAAGCCGAGCGAAGCGCGGAAGCTCAAGTCCGCAGCGGCCCGGCGACGCAAGCGGAAGGCCGCGCGCTTCTAGCAGAATCTCGGCGAGGCCGGTAGTTTCCGCGATCCGATGATTCCTCCTCGCTGATGCTCGATCTAAAAGCCCGACTCGAGACCGCACTGGCCGGCCGCTACGCGGTCGAACGCGAGATCGGCCGGGGCGGAATGGCGACGGTGTACCTCGCACAGGACCTCAAGCACCACCGCCCAGTGGCGGTGAAGATTCTCCATCCGCACATCGCCGCCCAGCTCGGCACCGATCGCTTTCTCCGCGAGATTCAAATCGCCGCGCGGCTCAGCCACCCCCACATCCTGACGTTGATCGATTCGGGCGAGGCTGACGGCCTGCTCTACTACAGTATGCCCTTCGTACAGGGCGAGTCGCTCCGCGACCGGATGGTTCGGGGCCGGCTTCCGATGGACGAGGCACTCCAGATCGCCCGGCACGTGGCGAGCGCGCTGGGCTATGCCCACAACCAGGGGGTCGTGCACCGCGACATCAAGCCTGAAAACGTGATGCTCCACGAGGGCGAGGCGATGGTCACCGACTTCGGCATCGCCAAGGCGTTGAGCGCGGCTGGAAGCGAGAATCTGACTCAGACCGGATCGACCGTGGGGACCCCCGCGTACATGAGTCCGGAACAGGCGTCCGGGGAGTCGGATCTGGACGGACGGAGCGATCTCTACAGCCTCGGATGCATGGTGTATGAGATGCTCGCCGGGGTGCCGCCGTTCACCGGCTCCAACGCCCAGGCCATCATCATGAAGCGGTTCTCGGAACCGCCGCCGCCGCTTCGTGCCGCCAGCCCCGCGGTGCCCGACAGCGTGGAACGCGCCATTGCGCGCGCCATGGAACGACAGCCGGCCGACCGTTTCGCCACGACGCTTCAATTTGCCCAGGCTCTCGCGGTCCCGGGGATTTCGACCACGCCCTCGGGCCCGCGTCCGGTGACGGCGAGCATGCCGGCGGCCCCCAAGGCCAAATCGGTCGCCGTGCTGCCCTTCGTGGACATGAGCCCGGAAAAGGACCAGGACTATTTCACCGACGGGATGGCGGAAGAGATCATCAATGCGCTCAGCAAGATTCAGGCGCTTCGGGTTGCATCGCGCTCCTCGGCCTTCGCTTTCAAGGGAAAAAACCAGGACATTCGCGCGGTGGGCGAGCAGCTAGGCGTGAGCACCGTGCTCGAGGGCAGTGTCCGCAAGGCGGGGAGTCGGCTGCGCATCACGGCGCAGCTCGTCAACGTGGCGGACGGCTATCACCTCTGGTCCGACCGGTACGACCGGCAGATGGAAGATGTCTTCGCGGTCCAGGACGAGATCGCCGAGAACATCGTGAAGGCCTTGCGAGTGGTCCTGAGCGACGATGCGAAGCGGGCGATCGAGCAAGCCCGCCCGGAGAATGTTCAGGCCTACGAGTACTACCTCCGTGGCAGGCAGTTCCAGCATCAGCATCGGGAGAAGAGCCTGCAGTTCTCCCGCCGGATGTTTCAGCGGGCCGCGGAGGTCGACCCGACGTTCGCGCGCGCCTATGCCGGAATGGCCGACTGCAGCTCGATGCTCTATCGCTGGTGGGACCGCAGCGACGCGAATCTGAGCCAGGCGGAGAGTGCGAGTCAGAAGGCCCTCGAGCTGGCTCCCGACCTGGGCGAGGCCCACGCCTCGCGCGGGCTGGCCTTGACACTCCGGAAGCAATACGCGGAGGCGGAGGCAGAGTTCGAGACCGCGATCAAGCTCGATCCGACGCTCTTCGAGGCCTACTACTTCTACGCTCGGGCCTGCTTCGAGCAGGGCAAGCTGGAGCCGGCCGCCCAGATGTTCGAGAAGGCGAGTGAGGTTCGTTCCGAGGACTTCCAGGCACTGGGACTCCTGTCCCAGGTGTACGCCGGGCTCGGCCGGAAGGAGGAAGAGGAGAACGCGCGTCGCCGCACCGTCGCGAAGGTCGAGAAGCACCTCGAGCTCTATCCCGACGACGCCCGTGCGCTCTATTTCGGCGCCGGCGACGTCGGCATGATGGGAGACCGGCAGCGAGCCGTCGAATGGCTCGAACGGGCGCTCGCGGTGGACCCGGGAGACTCGGGGGTGCTATACAACGTGGGCTGTGTGTATGCGCTCATCGGCGAAACCGACAAGGCGCTCGGTTGCCTGGAACAAGCCGTACTTCGCGGGTATGCCTACCGGGAGTGGATCGAGAACGACTCGGACCTGCAATCAGTCCGGGATCACCCTCGCTTCAAGAAGCTTCTCGCCAGCCTTTAGCCCTGCTCCGGCGCGCTGTCGTCCCACAGCGCAAAGATGTTGTTCTCCGGATCGGCGACCATCGCCATCACGCCCCACTCCATCCGAGTCGGCTCGCTGACGAAGCGGACGCCGCGCTCGTGCAGTACCCCGCAGAAATGCAACAGCCCCGGCACGTAGAAGGTGATCCCGGTATCACGGCCGACCAGCGCCTTGGCCTTGGGGTGGACCGCGGGGTGCACCCCGAGGTGCGGAGGTTCCAGAAACAACTCCAGACCAAAACTGCCCTGCTTGTGCACCGGCAGGGCGAGCGTGTCGCGATAGAATTCCGTCGCCCGGTCCAGGTTATTGACGAAGATGGCAAAGGAGTGGACTCGCTCGATCACGGGGTCTCCTCGAGACTGTGGAACGCCGCCGCCCAGTTGCGCCGCATCCCGGCGAGACCGGGACGCTCCAGCGGAGTATCCGCAAACCGCTGGGCGAACTCCGTTTCACTCATGCGCTCGAAGCAAGCCGGATCTTCGGTGGCAATCGCGCCGCGATCCTGGTACTCCGGGGCGGATGCCGACGCGGCGAAGCGCAGATTCCAGGGACAGACGTCGTTGCAGATGTCGCAGCCGAATCCCCATCCTTCCAGCTTCCCCACCAGGGCATCGGGAATCGGGCGTCGGGACTCGATGGTGAGATACGAGATGCACCTGGTCGCGTCGAGCAGGCGGGGCTCCACGAAGGCTTGGGTTGGGCAGGCGTCCAGGCAACGGGTACAGCTGCCGCACCGGTCGTAGTCCTGCCCGGCGCTGGTCTCGAGCGCCAGATCGGTGAAGACCGTGCCGATGAAGAAGTAGGAGCCCGCCTCGGGCCGGATCAGCATGGTGTTCTTGCCGATCCAGCCCAGTCCGGCGCGTTGCGCCAGCTCGCGCTCGGGCACCGGTCCGGCATCGGCCCAGGTCTCGGCGACCCCGGCTCCCTGTGCACGTAGCCAATCGGCCAGCAATCCGAGCCGCCGCTTCAGCGCGAGGTGGTAATCCGTACCGCGCGCGTATTTCGCGATCTTCACTCGGTGATTCCCGATTCCCGATTCCCGACTCCCGGTTCCCGCGCCCGCCGGCAAGTAATTCTCCAGCACGACCACCGCGACCTTGGCCCCGGCTACGATCTCCGCAGGCAGCTTCCGCCTCTTGGCCTGGCGGTGGAGGTACCGCATGCCGCCGGCGTAGCCGGCGCCCAGCCACCGATCGAGCGCCTCCCCGTGCCGGCTGGGCTCGAGCGAGGCGACTCCGCACGCCAGGAAGCCGAGCTGGCGGGCGTAGACCTCCAATGCGGCGATCTGGCTCATGGCTGCGGCCGCCATTGCCCCGTGATCACCCGCGCGCCGCGCTGAAAGGTCACATACGACCAGGCCCACTCGAACATCACGATCACCCGATTGCGAAAGCCGATCAGGAAGAAGATGTGCACGAAGACCCAGAGCAGCCACGCCGGCAGGCCCCAGGCTTTGACCCGGCGGAGATCGGCCACGGCATGGGCGCGGCCGATCACGGCGAGCTGCCCTTTGTCGTGGTAGCGGAATGGAGCTCGGAGCCGGCCGGAGAGGTCATCCCGGATGACTCGCGCCGCGTACCGCCCCATTTGAATCGCCGCGGGGCAGATCCAGGGCAGCAACGGGTACCCGGGCTGATGGGGATAGGCGGCGGCATCACCCAGGACCAACACCTCGCGATGGCCAGGTACGCTGCAATCGGGCTCGACCAGGACCCGGCCCTGGCCATCGAGCGGAGCGCCCAAGGTCCGGAGCAGCGGACTTGCCTGGTTGCCTGCCGCCCAGATGATGGTGTCGGTCGGGATGGTCCAGCCGGCGGCATGCACGAAGCCGGGTTCGATCCGGGTGACCAGCGTTTCGGTGCGCACGTCCACCCCGAGCCGGCGCAGCTGCTGCTTGGCGCGATCCGACAGCCGAGTCGGATAGGTCGCAAGCAGCCGCGGCCCACCTTCCAGCAGGAGGATGCAGGCATCACGGGGATCGATGCGCCGAAAATCCCGCCGTAGCGCGAAGCGGGCGACCTCGGCGATGGCGCCGGCAACCTCGACTCCGGTGGGCCCACCGCCGATCACCACGAAGGTAAGGTGACGCTGCCGCACGACGGAATCGGGTTCCCGCTCAGCCCGCTCGAACGCCAGGAGAATCCGGCGCCGGATTTCACCGGCGTCCTCCAGGTTCTTGAGCCCGGGCGCCAGCGACTCCCATTCCGGATGGGCGAAATAGGAGTGCCGCGCCCCCGGGGCCAGCACGAGATAGTCGTAGGAGATCCGGGTGCCATCGGTAAGCACGACGGCACGCGCCGCGATGTCCGCGGCCGAGACCTCGCCCAGCAGCACCTCGGTGTCGCGCTGCTTGCGCAACACCGAACGGATCGGCGAAGAGATGTCGGGAGCGGAGAGCGCCGCCGTGGCGACCTGGTACAGCATCGGCTGAAAGAGATGGTGATTGGTGCGGTCAATCAGCGTCACGCGCACCGCCACATGGGCCAGATCGCGCGCGAGGTACAGTCCGGCGAAGCCTCCCCCAACGATGACGACGTGAGGCTTCACAAGTGCATCGTTTCCCGGCGCCAGCGCGCGAAGCCGATCACGTCCTCGAGCGGCGGAACGGCTGCTTCGTCTCCGTAGGCCGTGTACATGCGCCAGCGGAGATAGGCGGGGTCGGGTAGCGGGAAAAACGGAGGGACCCGCCACCAGTCGCGGCGGCGAAAGGCCCAGGCGGTGCGGAGCAGATCGACGGCAAGGCGCGGACGCACCGCGGCGCGGGCGGAAAGGCGGAGGGTGAGGGAGAGCCAGGACAGCGTGACCCGTGACCGGTGACCAGGGACCCGTAAAGTAGCACCGGTCGCCGGTCACTGGTCACGCTATATTCTCCGGCGTGACCGACCGCCCGCTGATCCACAGCGCGCCCCCTGCCGGCCCGACCGAAGACGAGGTCCTGCTCGGCACCGCTCCGCCCGAACGGACCGACGACTTCCGCAAGGGTGACCCGTGGCGGGTATTCCGCATCATGGGGGAGTTCGTGGAGGGCTTCGAACGCCTCAGCGACGTGACCGATGCCGTCACCTTCCTCGGATCGGCGCGCACCCTCCCCACCGATCCGCTGTACCTCAAGGCCACCGCGACCGCGAAGCTGCTGGCGCAGGCGGGCTTCCCGATTATCACGGGCGGCGGGCCCGGGATCATGGAGGCCGCCAATCGCGGCGCGGTTGAAGGGGGCGGGCTGTCCATTGGAGTGAACATCGAGCTACCGCACGAGCAGGGCACCAATCCCTGGGTGCGCCGCAGCGTGTTCTTCCGCTTCTTCTTCGTGCGCAAGATGATGCTGGCGCGTTATTCCAGCGCGATGATCGCGTTCCCCGGCGGGTATGGGACCCTCGACGAGCTCTTCGAGTACCTCACGCTGATGCAGACCGGCAAGATGTCGGTGCACCCCACGGTGCTCTTCGGCGCGGCCTACTGGGGACCGCTGGTCGACTGGCTCGAGCGGACCGTGGCGGCGGCGGGAAAGGTGGATGCGGGAGACCTCGCGCTTTTCCACGTGACCGACGATCCCGCCGAGGCCGCAAGTATCATCACCGCGGCGCGCGGGCAGGTCAAGACCCGGCTGGTGCCGGGGGGAGCGGACTCTACTCGCGCAGAGTGAACACGAACACCGTCGGCGAGCCGTCCTTGCCGAAGGTGATGGAGCCTCCCCCGGAAGTCGCCGCAACATACTGCTTGCCTTTGACCGCATAGCTGACGATCCCGCCGAGCA
>CAZYPO010000029.1:0-3480 GCA_964649225.1 uncultured Gemmatimonas sp.
CGGCCAGGAAGCGGCCCATGCGGAGATTGGCGTCGATGCCTTCCTGATAGCGGCTGCCGTGCGCCGCGCGTCCCCGCGTTTCGACTTCGATCCAGCAGAAGCCTTTGTGGGCGACGTATACGTCGAGCTCAGTCGGCTCGGTGACGATAGCCGCGTCGGTGTGCACCACCTTCAGCAGATCCAGCATGCCGAGGCTCTCGGTCTCCTCGTCGGCGGCCGCACAGACCACCAGGTCGCCGCGGAGCCGCAGCCCCGAGTCGCGCAAGGCCTTCACCGCAGCCAGGCAGGCCGCTAACCCGCACTTCATGTCGTACGAGCCCCGGCCGTAGAGGCGTCCCTCCTTTATTTCGCCGCTCCAGGGATCCTCCATCCCGTCGACCCCCACGGTGTCGATATGGGCGTAGAGCATGAGTGAGGGTCCCCCGCCGCTTCCCTTGAGCGTGCCCGCCACGCTCACGCGCCCGGGAAGGGGCTCGCGCCGGGTGATGGTACAGCCCAGGCGAGAGAGCTCCGCGGAGGTCCACTCCGCGATCGGCCCTTCTCCCGGCGCGTCCGGGGCAAAGGCCGGGTTGATCGAGTTGATACGGACGAGCGTTGCGAGCGTCTCGCGGACATAGCTGTCGGCGTGCTCTGGCATGTTGGCCCCCTTGCGAAAAGCATAGCGCGAAGATACTGTAGAATCAATGGATGATTCTACAGATTCATGGCTGCTCCTGATTCATCAGCTGCCCCCGAAACCGGACTATCTCCGCGTCAAAGTCCGCCGCCGGCTGCAGCGCCTCGGGGCAGTGCCGCTGCGCGGCTCGGTGTATGTACTGCCAGACACCGAGGCGTCCCGGGAAGACTTCCAGTGGCTGCTCGGCGAGATCCGCGCTGAGGGTGGCGAGGCCATGCTCTGTCGTGCCGCCTTTCTCGATGGCATCAATGACGAGGAGCTTCGGGCCAGGTTCGAGACTTCGCTTCCTGAAACCGGATCGGGTGGCGCGCCCGCCGCCCCGGAATCCATCAAGCCGGGCAGGGCCTGGGTCACCCGGCGCGACGTTCACATTGATCGCATGGCCAGCTCCTGGCTGATTCGTCGCTTCATCGATCCGGAAGCGCGCTTCAAGTTCGTCCCGGCGCGGGGCTACCGCCCCGAGGCCTCCGAGCTTCGCTTCGACATGTACCAGGCCGAGTACACCCACGAAGGAGCATACTGCACCTTCCAGGTCTTGCTGCGGCGCTTTGGCCTCAAGGATCCCGCGCTCGGCGCAATCGGCGAGATCATTCACGACATTGATTGCAAGGACCCGCAGTACGAGCGGCCGGAGACCGCCGGCATCGCGGCGCTGATGGCGGGCATCGTCGCGGCGGAGGCGGAAGACGTGGATCGGCTGGCTCGCTCCGCTCCGGTGTTCGAGGGCTTGCTGCAGCATTTCAGCTCGGCGCGGCGATGACCAGCGCGGCGGCCGGACGCCCCTCCCTCGGAGGCCTCACGCGCTACTTCCTCGGGCTCGGCAGTGTGGGTTTCGGGGGACCCATCGCGCTGGTCGGCTCGATGCAGCGGGACCTGGTGGAGCGCCGGGGGTGGTTTTCGCAGATTGAATTCGCGCGGAGTCTCACGCTAGCGCAGCTAGCCCCCGGTCCGCTGGCCGCGCAGCTGGCGTTCTGTCTGGGATACTTGCACTTCCGGCTGCGCGGAGCCGCGGCCGTGGGCCTTGCCTTTATTCTCCCCTCGTTTCTGCTCACGCTCCTGCTGGGTGCACTCTATGTGCGCTACGGCGGACTCTCCTGGCTCACGGCGGCCTTCTACGGCGTTGGAGCGGTGGTGCTTGGCATCATCATCGTTTCGGCGTGGCGACTGGCCCGGGCCACCGCGGTCAGCGACCCGCTGCTGTGGAGCATCGTGGTGATTGTCGGGGCAGTGACGATCTGGGGTGCCCGCGAGCCGTTGTGGCTGATTGGCCTGGCGGGTCTGGCCGGGCTGCTGCCGGCGCTGCTCGGCCGGATCAAGTCGGGCACCACGCTCTCGGTGGCGCTGGTCCCGCAACTGTTCCTGTACTTCGCCAAAGCCGGGACCTTCGTGTTCGGCAGCGGGCTCGCCATCGTGCCGTTTCTGTACGCGGGCGTGGTCACCGAGCATCGCTGGCTCACCGAGCGCGAGTTTCTCGATGCCATCGCGGTGGCCATGCTGACGCCCGGACCGGTCGTGATCACGGCGGCGTTCATCGGGTTCCTGGTGGCCGGCCTTGCCGGGGCAGGGGCCGCAACCGTCGGGGTGTTCCTGCCCGCCTACCTGCTGTCCGTCGTGCTGCTGCCGGTGTTCGACCGCTTCGCCCATCGTCCACTGGTGCTCGGCTTCGTCCGCGGGGTGACTTCGGCCGCCGCGGGCGCGATTGCCGGAGCGTGCGTCGTGCTGGGGCGGCGAGCCATTCAGGATGTGCCCACGGCGTTGCTCGCGCTCGCCGCGCTGGTGGTCGTGATGCGGACTCGGGTGCCCTCAGGCCTGGTCGTGTTGGGCGGGGCGCTGGCGGGATTGCTACTGCGGGGGGGCGGCGGCGGATGAACCCGGAAACCCTGCTGCTCACGGGGGACGACGTGCGGGCCTTGTTGCCGGCGGAGGATTGTATCGCGGCAGTGGAGGCGGCATTTCAGAGCCGCGCCAAGGGAGCCGCTTCGGCTCCCGCGGTGCTCGGCGTCCACGTCGAAGGCGGAGGTTTTCACGTCAAGGCGGCGGCGCTCCGACTGGAACGCTATTACTTCGCCGCGAAGCTCAACGGGAATTTCCCCGACAACCCGGCCCGGGCAGGCCTCCCCACCATTCAGGGAGTCGTGGCGCTCTGTGACGCGGAGAACGGCCGCCTGCTCGCGTTGCTGGACTCGATCGAGATCACCAGACTCCGGACCGGGGCGGCCACCGCGGTCGCGGCCCGGTACCTCGCGCGTCCCGATTCCAGCGTACTCATGCTGTTCGGGTGTGGCCGGCAGGGCCGGGCTCAGGTCGAATGCCTGGCGCGGGTGCTGCCGCTCACTCGAGTGTACGCGCACGACAGCAATCCCCTCGCCGCGGCAGACCTGGTGCGCTGGGTCGGGAAAACTCTGGGCCTCGAGGCGGTGGCATTGAATGCCCCGGCGGCCATGCGTAAAGCCCGCGAGAGCGACGTGATTGTGACCTGCACTCCAGCGCGGAAGTACTTCCTGACCCGGCAAGAGGTGGGTCCCGGTAGCTTCGTCGCGGGGGTCGGCGCGGACGACGCCGGCAAACAGGAGCTCGAGCCTGAATTGCTCGCGGCGGGCACGCTGGTGGTCGATGTGCTCGAGCAGTGCGCGGCGATCGGCGACCTCCACCATGCCCTGGCTGCCGGCGTGCTCCGCCCGGAGGCGGTGCACGCCGAGCTCGCGGAGGTGGTAACCGGAACCAAGCCGGGACGGCTGCGAGCGGAAGAGATCACGGTCTTCGACAGCACCGGCACGGCCCTGGAGGATGTGGCCGCGGCCGCC
>CAZYPO010000029.1:3580-35912 GCA_964649225.1 uncultured Gemmatimonas sp.
GATCACGGTCTTCGACAGCACCGGCACGGCCCTGGAGGATGTGGCCGCGGCCGCCATGACTTACGAACGGGCGCTGACTCGCGGGCGCGGTCTCCCCGTGCGCCTGGCTGGGGCATCCGACATCGAACCGGAGCTGCTATGAAGTGGGTGACGCGTGAACGACCCAAAATTGATCGGGTGGCCTGTCCCTGGCTCATCAAGCGGTTCATCGATCGAGAGGCCGAGTTCCTCTTCGTGGCGCCCGCGCAGGTGCGCGAGGTGGCCGCCTCGAGCGGAGCGATTCCCTTCGACGTGGCAGGTGTGGAGCTGTCGCATGCCGGACCGCTCTGCAGCTTCGACGCGTTTCTGGAGAAATACGAGCTGCGCGATCCCCATCTCGAGGAGATCGCGTTGATCGTCCGGGGAGCGGACACCGAGCGACTGGAGCTGGCGCCCCAGGCGGCCGGATTGCTGGCGATCTCGCTGGGGTTGTCGCGGAACTTCGGGGACGATCACCAGCAACTGCAGCACGGCTTCGTGATCTATGACGCGCTGTACTCCTGGAGCCGGTACGTTCGGGAAGAACGGCACACCTGGAATCCGCAGCGCACCGCGCCCGATTGGCTTTGAGGAGCCGCTCCCGCCGATCATGACGGCTCGTTTCGAGCCCGAACCCTGAGGACGACCGCATGACTCCGAAGTGCCGCCGCGTCTCCACCTTCGCGCTTACCGCCCTCCTCGGCAGCTCTGCCTTCTCGCACGACGCCGCGGCGCAGCGCCTGAGCCTGCGCCCCCAGATCGGGATCTACATTCCCACCAAAGACCTGGTTTCGGTGAGCCAAACGGGCGACCTGGGAAAAATCGAAGCCGGCCCGTCGTTCGGCGCGGCCCTCGCGCTGCGCTTCGGCTCCCATTTCGGCATCGAGGCGACCGGCGCCTATGTGCCGACGACGTTCAGCCTGGACGCCGGCAATCAGATCCAGAAGCAGAACGCCAAACTCTTCCTCGGCGACGCCACGGCGGTGCTCTACGTATTACCGCCCTCGTCGATGTTGTCGCTCTGGCTGCGCGGCGGTGTCGGGGTGGTGAGTCGTGGGGGAGTGGCATTCACCTCTGAGGCGAAGACCTCGGATATCTCGGGCGTGGGAGGCGTGGGGGCCGGCGTCCGGCTGGGCGGCATCATGTTGACGGCAGGTGCGGATGTCTTCCGCTACACGGCGAGCTACAGCGGCACGCAGCAGACCGCCAGCGAAATCAAGCAGCTCGACATCCAGTTGAAACTCGGTCTCGGTTTCGGAGGGGGCGGCCGCTGATCAGGTGGTCTTCGCGAGCTCGCGGTACCGCTCGATCATCCCGCGGTGGGTGGCGATCTCCTGCTCGCCGGGCTGGCGCTGGGTCCAGGTGCCGTCGGCCCCCAGGTCCCAGGCCTGCCGGTTGTCGCGCGTCATCAGCTCGAGCAGCTCGAGCACGGTTTCGCAGTGGGCTGGGCACGCGAGCGGCACCGCGGTCTCGATGCGCCGATCGAGATTGCGCGGCATCCAGTCGGCCGAGCTGATTTGCACCTCGGTGTTACCGGCGTTGTGGAAGTACCAGGCCCGTGAGTGCTCGAGGAAGCGGCCGATCACGCTGGTCACCCGGATGCGGTCGCTCACGCCGGGAAGCCCGGGGTGCAGACAGCAAATTCCCCGCACCAGCAGGTCCGCGGTCACCCCGGCGCGCGAGGCCTCGTAGAGCAGCGCGATGATCTCGGGATCCACCAGCGAGTTCATCTTGGCGAGGATGCGAGCCGGCTGCCCGGCCTCGGCGTGGGCGATCTCCCGCCGGATCAGCTCCATCAGCCGGGTGCGCATCCCGGTGGGGGCCACGACCAGCTTGCGATAGCCCTCCGGGCTGGCAAATCCGGTGAGCACGTTGAACAGGTCCGATAAATCCGCGCCCAGGTCGGGGTCGGCCGAGAAAAGACCAAAATCGGTGTAGCTCCGCGCCGTCTTGGGCGCGTAGTTGCCGGTGCCGATGTGGACGTAGCGACGGATTTGCTCGCCCTCGCGCCGCACCACCAGGATCACCTTGGCGTGGGTCTTGAGTCCCGCCACACCATAACTCACGTGGACTCCCACGTCTTCGAAGCGTTGGGCCCAGCGGATGTTGTTCTCTTCGTCGAAGCGGGCCTGGAGCTCGATGAGCACCGCGACCTGCTTGCCGCGCTCGGCGGCCATGGCGAGCATACGCGCGATGTGGGAATCTCCCCCGGTGCGATAGAGGGTCATCTTGATCGCCAGGACGTCGGGGTCCTCGGTCGCGGCCTGGATGAAGCGCTCCACGCTGGCCGCAAAACTCTCATAGGGATGGTGGACGAAGACTTCACCCTCGCGGATCACCTCGAAGATGTTGCGCGTCCCGGCCAGCCGGGCAGGCACCGCCGGGATGAACGCGGGGTCGCGCAGCTCGGGCAGCTCCAACCCCGCGATCGCCAGCAGATCGGTGGCGTCGAGCACCCCCTCCACTTCGAAGATATCCTCCATGATCAGCGGCAGCCCGTCGCTCTCCTGATCGGCGTTGAGCTCAGCCAGGAGCAGCTGGCGCAGCGAGTCGGGCATCGCGGGGTCCACCTCCAGCCGCACCACTTCGGCGAAGCGCCGGTTGCGCACCTCCTCCTGGATGAGAGCCAGCAGGTCATCGGCTTCGTCGGGGTCGATCTCCAGATCGGTATTGCGGGTGATGCGGAACGGATAGGAGCCCAGGATCTCCACGCCGGGGAAGAGGGCCTCCAGGTTGATGCCGATCACCAGGTCCAGGGGGACGTAACGATGCAGCCCGGGAAGCGGCACCCAGCGCGGCAGGATTTTGGGCACCTTGACCCGGGCAAAGCGCTCCTCGCCCGAATCGCCCCGCAGAATCACGGCGAGCGAGAGCGAGAGGTTCGAGATGTAGGGGAAGGGATGCGCCGGGTCTACCGCCAGTGGCGTTAGAACCGGGAACACATTGGCCGTGAAGTACTGCCCCAGGAAGGTCAGGTCATCCGGCGACAACTGCTCCTGGCGGATCAGGAGCTCGATTCCGCGCTCCGCCAGCGCGGGAATCACATCCCCGGTCAGGCAGCGGCCGTGCTCCTGCTGCAGTTCGCGCACCAGCGGTGCAATGGCCCGGAGCTGGTCCTCCGGCGACATGCCGTCGGCGGTGAGCTCGCTCAAATGGGCCGCCACTTGCTCTCGCAAGCCGGCCACCCGAACCTGGAAAAACTCGTCGAGGTTAGAGGAGAAGATCGATAGGAACTTGACCCGCTCCAGCAACGGGGTGCGCGGGTCGCGCGCCTCGTTCAATACCCGGCGGTTGAACTCCAGCCAGGAGAGCTCCCGATTGATATAGAGGGCGGGTTGGCGCAGCTCCACCGGGTGGGTGCCGCTCGCTTCGTGACTGACGGGCTGGGGCGGGGCGCTGGTGGCCAGGCTCTCTTCGGACATGCCCGGAAGATACGCTCAGTCCCGGCCGCCCAGCGCTCGGCGTGACCGAATAGTGACAATGCTCCGACAGATACCCCTATGGGGTATTACTTCCCCCCGGCTTTAAGTACTGCTCGATCCAGTCGAGCACGGTTGACCACCACAACCGTCGATTGCGGGGCTTGAGGACCCAATGGCCCTCATCGGGGAAGTAGAGGAACTTGGCGGGTACCCCTCGCACCTTGAGCGCCGTGAAGGCCTGGAGTCCCTCCGCCAGCTCGAGGCGATAGTCGAGCTGCCCGTGGACCACGAGCATGGGCGTCTTCCAGCGCTCGGCGTAATTCGAAGGCGACCACTTCTCCAGCATGGCCCGGGTGTCGGGGTTGGTCATCCCGCCCTCGCCGAATTCACGATTCGGAAACCAGAGCTCTTCGGTGGCGCCTTGCGCGCTGGCCAGGTCGAAAATGCCGTCGTGGGACACCATCACT
Organism: uncultured Gemmatimonas sp.; assembly: GCA_964649225.1. Taxonomy (GTDB): domain Bacteria; phylum Gemmatimonadota; class Gemmatimonadetes; order Gemmatimonadales; family GWC2-71-9; genus JABFSM01. The sequence continues at coordinate 7,488 of CAZYPO010000029.1, forward strand.
TTGAAGCGGTCGGTGTGTCCCTGCATCCAGTTGATCATGTAGCCGCCGTATGATGCTCCGGCCGCGGCCATCCGCGTGCTGTCCACGTAGGCCAGGGCCGCGAGCTGATCGAGTCCCTTCATCAGGTCTTCGAAGGGGTAATCGCCCCAGTGCTGGGAGATGCTGTTGGTGAATTGCTGGCCCCAGCCCGGCGAGCCGTGAAAGTTCACCGCCGACACCAGGTACCCGCGCGCGGCGAACATCTGGTAATTCCAGCGCAGGCTCCAGGAGTCGAGCATGGGAACCTGGGGACCGCCGTGCACGACGTAGATAAGCGGATACTTCCGGCCGGGATCGAAGCCAGGAGGCTTGAGCAGCCAGGCCTGCACCGAATCGCCCAGGGCACCGACGAAGGAGAAGCTCTCCAGCGCTGGCAGCTCGAGGCCGGCGAGGGCGGCCGCGTTGACGCTGGTGAGGGCGCGGAGGCCCCGGCCGTCGAGCCCGGCCGCATACAACTCGGGCGGCTGGGTGGCGCTCTGGCGGAGGAAGACCACCTGGTTGCCCTGCGGGCTCACCTGCATCGAGCTGTTCACGCCGCCCGTGACGATCCGGCTGCGTTTTCCGGTGGCAACCTCGAAACGGTAGAGGTTGTGCGCGCCGCGTTCATCGATTTCGAGGATCAGCGTCTGCGAATCGGGCGTCCACACGAGGCTCTGGACGTTGACATCCCAGTCGGCGCTGAGGGCGCGGTGCTGCCGGGTTCCGCGGTCGAACAGCATGAGCTGCTGGCGGTCCGATTCGAAGCCCGGCGTTTCCATCGAGAGGTAGGCAATGAAGCGCCCGTCGGGAGAGAACGCGGGGGAGTGATCGTTGCCGCGCCGGGTGGTCACGGGCGACAGGTTGCCGCCGTCGCTGCCAACCGTGAAGACGTCGTTGTTGGTGCTCTGGGCGACGTCGGCATCGGGATTCATCACCAGCGCCAGCTCACCGCCCGACGGTGACACCGCGAGGTCCGCGCCGCCCAGGTCGAGCGGCGGGGTGTCGTGATCCACCGGGGTCAGATCCTTCGGCGCATTCCCGGCCAGCTCGATCCGCAGGAGGTGCGAACGGATTCCGTTGCGCCACTCGTTCCAGTAGCGATAGAACAGTCCGGTCCAGATCCGGGCCTGGGTGGGATACTCTCCATTGCGTCGGTCGATTTCCTGACCGTCGGCGGGCCATTTGATGTCGCTGCTGACGTACACCGCCTTGCCGTCGCGTGCCCACAGGAAATCATTAACGCCGCTCTCCAGCTCGGTGAGCTGGGTCGGGTTGCCCCCCGCTAAAAGAATCCGCCAGACCTGGGGGCCGTTGGCGCGGGTGGAAACGAATCCGAGCGAGCGCCCATCCGGGGCCCAGCGCGGGGCGAAGTCACTCCCGGGTCCCGCGGTCAGCGGGCGAGCGGCGCCACCCGAAGTGGGAACGACCCAGATCCGGGAAATGTTGCGATTGTCCTTGAGCGACGGCTCGCTCACCGTGAAGGCCACCGTGCTCCCGTCAGGAGAGAGCTGCGGGTTACCCACGATCTTGAGGGCGATGAAGCGCTCGAAGTTCAGCGGCTGCTTGGTCTGAGCGAGCAGGGAATCGGGAATCGGGAATCGGGAGATTGCGGTTCCCGCGGCCGCGATTCCGAGGAGCTTTCTCGCGATGCTCATGAAATCACTCCGCCGCCCAGGACCTGGCCCCGTGCGGAATAGAGGACGCCTGATTGGCCGGGGGTGACGGCCCGAAGGGGTTGGTCGCTGGTGAGGGTGAGCGTGTCAGTAGCAGCGGCAGTGATGCTGCTCGCGACGGCCTGCGCCCGGTAGCGGATCTGGATCTCGCAGCGGTCGCCGACCTGCAGCGGATCGGCAAGCCAGTTGAGCTCCTCGAGCCGGACGCTCCGGCTGCCCAGCTCTTCCGCTCCGCCCACCACGACCGCGCGATCCTCGGGACGAATGGCCAGCACGTAGAGCGGCAAGGCCCGGCCTCCCGGCAGGCCGCGCCGCTGTCCCACGGTGTAGCGGGCAAAGCCGGCGTGCTCCCCGATGACTTCGCCGGAGCTGGTCACGAATGGCCCGGGAGCGAGTGCGGGAGCATCAGCGGGCAGGTGGCGCTGGAGCACCGCGGCATAGTCGTCATCAGGCACGAAGCAGATCTCGACCGACTCCGGCTTGTCCGCGGTCGTGAGCCCGAGCCGCCGGGCAATCGCCCGCGTCTCCGCCTTGCTCAGCTCACCAACGGGCGTCAGCATCCGGGCGACGACCGCCCGATCGATGCCCCAGAGGAAATAGCTCTGATCCTTCCGGCTGTCCTGCCCGCGAAAGAGCCGCCCGTCCCGGGCCACGGCGTAATGCCCGGTGGCGATGGCGTCACACCCCAGGGCGTCGGCATGGGCGAGCAGGTCGCGGAACTTGGTGAAGGAGTTGCAGCGGACGCAGGGAATCGGGGTGCGACCCCGGCTGTATTCGTGCACGAAATTCTGGATGACGTTGCGCGAGAAGCGGTCCTCCAGGTTCAGCACGTAATGCGGGATGCCGAGCCGGGCGGCGACGTCACGTGCGTCGTTGATCGAGTCGAGGGAACAACAGGGGCGGTCGGGGACCTCGTCGCCGTAGCAGAAGAGCTTCATCGTGGCGCCCACCACCTCGTAGCCTTGCTCCACGAGGCGCGCCGCGGCGACCGAGCTATCGACCCCGCCTGACATCGCTACGAGGACCCTTTGGGTCATCGCGCGACCGTCCTCTTACGCACGGCCCAGCACCACGGCCAATTTCCGCACTTTCTCGACCACCTTCGGAAACACTTCCACCGCACGGTCGATATCCGCGGTGGTCGTTGCGTGGCCCAGGCTCAGCCGGATCGATCCGAGCGCGAGTGAGCGCGGCACGCCCATCGCGGTGAGCACGTGGGATGGTTCCATCGCCCCCGTGGAGCAGGCCGATCCCCCCGAGGCGGCGACCCCCGCGAGGTCGAGATGCATCAGCAACGCCTCGCTATCGGCGCCCGGCACCCCGATGTTCAGGATATGCGGGGCTCGGGGCGCGGCGGCTCCGTGTTGGACGATATCGTGCACCTCGGCCCGCAGCCGCTGTGCGAGATCGTCGCGCAGCGCGGCAAGGCGGGCAGCCACCTGCTCCCGCTCTTCGGCCGCCAGCGTGGCGGCGCGGCCCAGCGCCACGGCGCCGGCCACATTCTCGGTGCCGGGACGGATGCCGAACTGCTGCCCGCCGCCATGGATGATCGCCGCGACCGCCTTGCGGTCCCGAACGATCAGCGCCCCGATTCCCTTCGGGGCGCCGATTTTGTGGCCGGAAATGGTGAGTAGAGTACAGGGAAGCTCAACGAGGCTGAGCGGGAGCTTGCCGAAGGCCTGGACCGCATCGCTGTGCAGTAGGACCCCGGCGTGCTGGCAGTGGCCGGCAATCTCCTCGATCGGCTGCCGGATCCCGGTCTCGTTGTTCACCCACATCACCGATACCACGGCCGGCCGCCGAGCCAGGGCGGCGTCGAGCGCGGCCAGCTCGAGCTGTCCGTCGGTGTCGACGGGGAGCACGAGCTCCTCTCCGCCTAGTTGCTTGACCTGGTGTGCCGCGGCCAGGACCGCCTTGTGCTCGACGGCGGAAACGGCCACCAGCATCGGGCGCCCGTGGTGCTGCGCGGCCAGAGCCGCGCCGATCACGGCAAGATTATCGGCCTCGGTCCCACCCGAGGTGAACACGACCTGGGCCGGTTCAGCCCCGATCGCCGCGGCCACTTCCCGGCGCGCCTGCTCCAATCCGGCCCGCGCAGCGCGGCCGAATCGGTGGGCACTGGAGGGATTCCCGAAGCTCGCGCTGCCGAGATAGGGCAGCATTGCGTCGAGCACCTCCGGCCGGACCGGAGTGGTGGCGGCGTGGTCGAGATAGACGGGGTCTCGAGGCATGCGGAAATCTAGTGCTGCAGGAGGCAGGTTTCAGGGGTAGGGGGAAGGGCCCTGACCTCTGCCCCCTGTCCGCTGGCCCCCTACGATATCATTCAGCATGCCGATCGACATCCTCGCTATCGCCGCCCACCGGGACGACGTCGAGCTCACCTGCGCCGGCACCTTGCTCAAGGCGGTGGACCAGGGGTATCGGACCGCGATCCTGGACCTGACGGGGGGGGAAACCGGTACCCGGGGGAGCGCCGAGCTCCGGGCCCAGGAAGCCGGACGGGCGGCCAAAATTCTCGGCGTCGCGGAGCGGCGGAACGCCGGCCTTCCCGACGCGCACCTCGCCAACGACGAGCCGACCCGCCGCCTCCTGGTCGAGATCATCCGGGACTTCGCGCCCCGGGTCGTCATCCTTCCGTATCCGGTGGGCCGCCACCCCGACCACCGCGTCGCCTCAGAACTGGGCCGGGACGCGTGTTATCTGGCGGGTCTCGCCAAGTACCCGGCGGGCGGCACCCCGCACCGGCCGTTCAAGGTCCTCTATGCGCTCTCCTACCGCGAGGACCCGGTCAAGCCGACGCTCGTGGTAGACATCAGCGCGCAGTTCGAGCGCAAACTCGCGGCCATCAAGTGCTACGCGAGCCAGTTCGACGCGGCCATCAGCGCCGGCGAGATCTTCCCCACCGGGCAGGATCTGTACAGCAGGGTGGAACACCAGAACGGGGCCTACGGCTCGCTGATCCGGACGCGCTATGGGGAGCCGTACTTTACCCATGAAACGGTGCTGGTCGAGGATGTGGTGGCGTTAGGCGTGCAGTCGATGTGAGGAGGTAGCGAGCAGGTCAATCCCTCCTCGCGACCTCGCGACCTCCTACCTCCTACCTCCTACCTCCTACCTCCTACCTCCTACCTCCTATCACTCGTGCCGCAACGCCTCCACCGGATCCATCCGCGCCGCCCGATTGGCCGGCAATAATCCGAAGCCCAGCCCAATCCCGATCGACACCAGCGTCGCCAGCACCGCGCTCCAGAGCGGTACCGCCGACTGCATGCTCAGCACGCGTTTGAGGATCTGTCCGCTGCTCAGGCCGATCAGAATGCCGATCAGGCCACCGACCAACGTCAGCGTCGCCGCCTCGACCAGGAACTGCCAGAGGATCTCGCGCCGGCTGGCGCCGCATGCCATCCGGAGGCCGATCTCGTGGGTCCGGTCGGTCACCGATACCATCATGATGGCCATGACCCCGATCCCTCCGACCAGGAGCGCCACGCTCGAAATGGCGGTCATGACCAGGAAGAACATGGAGGTGAGCGAATTCATCGTTTCCAGGATCTGATCCTGGGTGATGAAATCGAAGGTGTTGGGCATCCCGGGCCGCAGCCCGCGCTTTTTCCGCAGTGCGACGGTCGCCTGATCCTGCGCCTCCGTCACCGGAATGCCCTCGCGGCCCAGCACCACGATGAAAAGATCGTTGGTGTCGCTGAATTTGAACGAATGTTTGGCCACCTCGTAGGGCACGATGGCTCCGATGGTGAAGCCCGGCGGCTGAAACACGTTGTCGGGCTGCTGCCAGAGCCCGATGACCCGAAACGCCCGGCCCCCGATTTGCACCGTCTCGCCCAGCGGATTCTGGCGCCCGAAGAGGCGGCGGGACATCTCGAGCTCGAGCACCGCCACTTCGGCGCCGTTCAGCTCCCCCTGCGAGAAAAATCGTCCGGCCGCCACGGTCCCGCCCTTGATCTCCATGTAGGCGTCGTCGGCGCCCAACACCCAGACGCCCTGCGAGCGGGCGGCCTGGTACTCGATCCGCACGTAGGACTGCAGCCAGAGCCCGGCATGACGGATGTTCTCCTCCCGCCGGATCGCGTCGGCGTCCACGGCGTCCACGATCGGGCGGATGCGCACCTCGTAAGGCAGGTTTTGCGGATTGAGCGGCGTCTGCGAGAAAAACCGCATCACGTAGAACGCGTTGGGGGTCGCCGCGTTGAGGGCGTTGAACACCTGGGTCCGCACCCCGTCCACGATCGACGCCATGAGCATGACGGTTGCCACCCCGATCACCACGCCAAGAATGGTGAGAAACGAGCGCAGCTTGTTGGAGCGCAGGTTCTCCAGCGCGACGGAAACGCCCTCGGTCAGGTTCCCGGCGAGCATCCCGCTACTCCTGCCGCAACGCGGTGATCGGATCGAGCCGGGCCGCGCGGCTGGCCGGATACACCCCGAACAGGATCCCGGTGCCGGCGCCGAGCAGGAGCGCCACGCCGACCGACCAGGCCGTCACCCGCGCCGGCAACGGACTGACCGAAGAGATCAACAGGGCCAACAGCGCGCCTCCCAGGATGCCCATCAGGCCGCCCAGGCTCGAGAGCAGCACGGCCTCGACCAGGAACTGCCGGAGGATGTCCCGCTGCCGCGCGCCGAGCGATTTGCGGATTCCGATTTCGCGGGTGCGCTCGTTGACCGACATCAGCATGATATTCATGATCACGATTCCGCCCACCACGATGCCGATGCAGACCACGGCCGGAATGATGGTGAAGAGCACGCCGGTAAGGTTGGTCCAGAACGCCACCAGCGCGTCGGCCTTGTCCAGCGAGAAGTCGTCCACCTGGGTGGGGTGCAGCCGATGGGCCAGTCGCATCGCCTCCTCGGCGCGGGCCATCGCCGCGGGAAACGTTCCCCCCGGATGCAGCTTGATCGAGATCGTGGTGGTGAGCCGCCGGCCGTAGATCGCCTCGAAGGTGGTGAGCGGCATCAGCGCGAAGCCATCGAAGGATTGCCCGAGCACGCGGCCCTTTTTGCCGATCACCCCCTTGATCGCCATCTCCTTCCCGCCGATCCGGATCCGCTTGCCGACGGCGAACTCCGGGCCATCGAAGAGCTTCTCGCCCACGTCGCTGCCGACCACTACGACCTGGCGGCGCTCCTCGACGTCGGGTGGGGTGAGCGGTTCGCCGGCGGTAAACCGGTAGTCCTGCACCACCTGGTACTCCGGGGTGACCCCGAACACGGTGACGCTGCCGATGGTGCGGTTGCGATAACTGATATCGGCGATCGGGGTCGGCCAGCCGGACTGCAGCGAGACGGCCTCCGCGTCGGGGAAGGCCCGGCGGACCAGCTCGGCGTCCTCTTTCGAGATGATGGGGCGCTTGGCGATCTCCCGCATCATCGAATCGTCGAGGAAGCCCACCTGCAACGGAGTGCGGCGGACCTGGAAGGTATTGGTGCCGATCATCGCGCTGCGGAGATTGTCGCGGACGTACGAATTCATCCCCTGGATGATGGCGACGACCGCCACCAGGAATCCCACCGAAACAATGATGCCGAGCAGGGTGAAAAATGAGCGAAGCTTGCTGGTCCGGATGGCTTCCAGGGCCAGCAGGATGGCTTCGAGGAAGGGCATGGCGAAAACTAGCCCGTCCTACTGCCTATTCGTAGCGCAACGCTTCGACCGGATCCAGCCGGCTGGCCTTGGTCGCAGGGTACATCCCGAAGAACACACCGGTGACCGCGGAGGCGACAAGCGCCGCGACCACCGACCAGAGCGGGACTGCGGCGGGTATGGGTGTGAAGGAGCCGATCGCCCACGCGATCAGCGCGCCCAGGATCATCCCGACGGTGCCGCCCAGCAGGGTGAGCGAGGCCGCCTCCACCAGGAACTGGAAGAGGATTTCCCGGCGGGTGGCTCCGAGGGCCTTGCGGACCCCGATCTCCCGGGTGCGCTCGGTCACCGAGATCATCATGATCGCGATGACCCCCACGCCGCCGACCAGCAGGCCCACGCTTGACAACGCCAGCATCACCAGGAAAAACCCGCTGGTCACGCTGTTGAAGGTATCCAGCAGCTTGTCCTGGGTGACCACAGAGAAATTGTTGTCCTGCGAGGGCCTGAGCCCGCGCTTGGCGCGGAGGGAGGCGATCACGTCGTCTTGCGCTTGGGCAACCGTGGCCGAATCGGTCGGCATCACCACGATGTTCATCCAGCCCTTTTGCCAGTCGGCAACCTTGGTGAAGGTGGTGTGGGGCATCATCACGGTCGGTGTGGAGGTTCCGCCGAAAAGGCTTTCCGCCTCGGTGTAGAGCCCGACGACGGTGAATGGCATCCCGAACACCTTGATCCGCTTGCCGATCGGGTCGAGGCCGGGGAAGAGGGAGCTGGCCGCCTTGTCATTGATCACCGCGACCTCGGCGCCCGATGCGAATTCCACTTCGGTCCAGTTCCGGCCCGCCGAGATGGTGCCGCCCGAGACGGTCGGCCAGTTGGTGCTGAAGCCGGTGACGTTGACACTGGAGAGCTTGGTGTCCCCGTAGCTCGCCGGTCCGCCGGTCCCTTCGCGGTAGCCGACGTCCTTGATCGAGGGCAGCGTCTTGAGGAGTTGTGCCTCCTCGACCGTGAGCCAGGGGTTGCGCCGCCAGGGCGACATCTCGTCCGAGCCGTCGCTGATGTTGATGCCGCCCCGGAAGAACCGGAAGACGAAGAAGGTCTTGGGCCCCAGCGTCTCGAGTTGGTGCGCCACGGCGCGGTTGATGCCCGTGATCATCGAAGCCATGGCGATGACCACCATCACCCCGATGGCGACGCCGAGGATGGTCAGGGCCGCGCGGGTCTTGTTGGCGCGCACCGAATCGAGCGCCATGCCCATGCCTTCGAAGAGTTGCGCCGGAGATCCCTTCATTCTTGCCTCAGGGCTTCGATGGGATCGAGCCGCGCGGCCCGGGTCGCGGGGTAGACGCCCGCGGTCATCCCGACCGCGACGCCCAGGAACACGCCGAGCGCCACGGACCAGGGCGCGATCGCGGCGGGCAGCGGCGTAGTCGCCCGGACCAGAAACGCCAGCCCGATCCCGGCGAGGATACCGAGCGCGGCGCCCACTGTCGAAAGCGTGGCGGACTCGACGATGAATTGCGCCAGGATGTCGCGCCGCTTGGCGCCCAGCGCCTTGCGGATGCCGATCTCCCGGGTGCGCTCCGCGACCGCCATCAGCATGATGTTCATGATCACGATGCCGCCCACCACCAGGGAGATCGCGACCAGTCCGGGCAAGGCGGTGAAGAGGATGGCGGAAATCTTCTTCCAGCCTTCCAGCGCTCCCTCGGCCGTTTGCATCGCGAAATTGTCCTCTTGCCCCGGCTTGAGCCGGCGCTGAATCCGCATCAGCTCTTCCACTTCGGTGAGCGCCACCTGCATGGAAGCGACATCCGGGGTGCGGATGTGCAGCTCGTCCATGAAGCCGAGGTTGCAGGCGACGCGGTGTACCGGGGCGTCGAAGGGCACCACCACGAACTTGTCGAGCGAGAAGCCGAACAGGGTCCCCTGCTTGCCTATCCGCCCGACGATGCGATACGGGATGCCTTCGATGCCGATGCTCTTTCCGAGCGGATCCACTTCCTTGAAGAGCTTGTCGCCCAGTTCCCAGCCGATCACCGCCACGGCTTGGCCGAGCCGAGCTTCCTGGGGCGTGAACACCCGACCCGCTTCGAGGTCGAGGTTCTTGATCTGGAACATGGCCGCGTCGGCCGTCCAGATGTCGACACCCTTGGCCGTCTTGCCATTCCAGCTCACCGGCAAGTTTTGGCTGCAGAAGCGCGAGTAGATGGCCGGTGTCGCCATCCTGGCTTCCACATACTTGGCCTCGGCGTAGTTGATGCGCGGGCGCCGCATCCACTCCCGCCAGGTCTCCTCGGAGATGTTCCCCATGTTGAAGTTGGGCATGCGGCGGAGCTGGAAGGTGTTCAGCCCGACCAGCTTGTTGGCGAACTTGTCTTCCATGTACACGTTCATGCCCTGCACGATCGAGACCACCGCGATCAGGAAGGTCACCCCGATCAGCACGCCAATGAGCGAGAAGAAGCTCTTGAGCTTCTGGGTGCGGATGGTCTCGAGGGCTTCTCCGATCGCATCCTTGATCTGCATCAGGCCGCCGCTCCGCTCCGGTTGGGCGTGTCGCTGGCCATCCGGCCATCCCGGAGCACCACGATGCGCGCGGCGTGGGCCGCGATCTCGGCCTCGTGGGTGACCATGATGACCGTCTGCCCCTGGGCGTGCAGCGTCGCGAAGACCCGCATGATCTCTTCGCTGGTCGCGCTGTCGAGATTGCCGGTGGGCTCGTCGGCGAGCAGGATGGCGGGCTCATTGACCAGCGCCCGGGCGATGGCCACGCGCTGGCGCTGCCCGCCGGACAGCTCGTTGGGGCGGTGATCCATCCGGTCGCCCAGGCCCACGCGCTGGAGCGCAGCCTCCGCGCGCTGCCGGCGCAGGCGCGCCGAGATCCCGCCGTACACCAGCGGCAGCTCCACGTTGGCGCGCGCGCTGGCGCGGGGCAGCAGGTTGAAGGTCTGGAAGACGAACCCGATTTCGCGGTTGCGCACCCGGGCCAGCGCGTCATCCGGCATGCGGGAGACCTCCTGGCCGTTGAGCCAGTATTCGCCGCTCGTGGGTGTGTCGAGGCACCCGATCAGATTCATCAGGGTGGACTTGCCGGAGCCCGAGGGCCCCATGATGGCGACGTACTCGTTGCGGCGGATCTCCAGCGTCACGCCGCGCAGGGCGTGTACCGTCTCGGCGCCCATGACATAGCCGCGGGTAAGGTCGCGAATCTGAATGACGAGGTCGCTCATGGCGTCGGCTTGGCGCCCGGCGCGCCCTTGGTGTCCTTCATGTCCTTGGATTGCCGGACCCGGGTGCTGTCCTTCAGGTCGCGGACCGCCTGGTAGGGCCCGGCCACCACGGTATCGCCGGCTTTGAGCCCGTCGAGGACCTCGAAGTGCTCGTCGCCCGCGATCCCGACCTTGACCGGGCGGAAGTTGGCGAGGCCGTTGTGCACCACGAACACTCCCTCGCGCTCCTTCTTCTTGCGCTCGGCGGCGGTCAGCGTGCCCACGGGCGCGCCGGCTCCGGATTTCACTTCGTTGGGTACGTCTTCGTGCTCGCGAACAGTGAGCGCGATGATCGGGATCGAGAGGGCCTGTTTCCGCGTGTCGGTCACGATCCGCGCCGTCGCCGAGAGGTCGGGGCGGATGCCCGCGGGCGGCTTGTCCAGGGTGATCTCGACGTCGAAGTCCACCGCGCGATCGGTCGAGCTGCCGCTGGCTGCTCCGGTCTGCCCCAGCTTGGCACTGTTGCTGATCTTGGTGACCCGGCCGACGAACGACGTGTCGGGGAAGGCGTCGATCGTGACCGACACCGAATCGCCCAGGTGGAGCCGTACCACGTCGGTCTCATCCACCTGAACTTTGGCCAGCACCACCGACAGATCCGCCACCGTCATGAGCAAGCCCGTCTCGCGGGAGAACGTGCCCGGCACGGCCACTTCGCCCTCTTCCACCGCGAGCCTTACCACCCGGCCGGCGATCGGCGCGACCAGGCGTGTCTTGGCCAGGTTGCTGCGCGCCTCGGAGAGGGCGGCGCGCGCCTGATCGACGCCGGCCTTGGCCGAGCTGTAACTCGCCTCCGCGACGTCGTAGGCCTGCACCGCCTGCTCGACGACTTCCCGCGCGATCAGCTCCGAGTTGGTGGTCTGGATGCTGACCGCCCGGTCGCGACTGCGCTTGGACTGGTCCCGATTGGTACGGGCCTGGACCAGCGCGGCTGCGGCCGAGGCGACCTGCCCCTCCAGCCGGCTCACGATCGAGAGGTACTGCGCCGGGTCGATCTGAAGCAGGAACTGACCTTTCTTGACCAGGTCGCCCTCCTTGACCCCGATCTCAGTGATCCGCCCAGTGATGTCGGCGCTGATGTCCACCTTGGTTTCCGCCTCGATCTTGCCGCTCGCGGTGACCGCGGCCACCAGATCGCGCGTGCCGACCGGCTCCAGCCTCACCTCGGTAGCCCGCTTACCCTTCTTGGCGGCCGACAAGGCAAAGAAGCCACCGAAGACGACGACGATCAGGGTCAGGCCCAGCGTCCACTTGGCACGACGTGACATGGAAACTCCTCGACTAGCGCAGTGGGCGGCCGACCGCGAGCTCGAGCAGCGCGATGGCCTTGTGGTATTCGTAGACCGCGTTCACGTAGTCGCCTTCGGCGCGCGTAACGGCGTTCTGAGCATCCGACACTTCGAGAGATGATCCGCTCCCCAGCCGGTAGCGGTCCTGGGCCAGGCGGATCTGCTCCCGCGCGGCGACCCGGCTCTGTTCCTGGACCTGGATGGCGCGATAGCCGTTGAGCACGCCGAGGTACTTGGCGGCGACATCGGTCTCGACCAGGAGCCGGCGGGCCCGGACGCTCTCTTCCATGTCCGCTTGTGACGCTCTGGCCTGGGCGACCTGCAGGTTGCGGGAGAAGCCGTCGAAGATCGGCAGCGAGATGCTGATCGAGGCGGAGAACGGCTGCTTGGTGAACGAGAGGGGAAAGACATTGTTATTCGAGAGCAGCGTGCTCTGGAAAGCCGGATCCAGCGCGTCGCCGGTCGCGTTCAAGTTCGCGAACGCGTTGCAGTCGGCGATGATGCCGCCATTCGGGTACCCCGCGACGCCGCCGCTCGGCAGGCTGCCGATGAGCGCGTTCTGGAAGCGGCAGTTATCCGCCGTGCTCTGGGCTCCCGCCAATCGCGAGGTGAGAAACAGGTCCTTGTTGGTGAACTCCTGGGTGAAGGCCGAGTAGCCCGCCCTCGCGGACAGCGACGGCAGGAAGCGCGACTTGGCCGCCCGCACGCCCCAGTCGGCCGCGTGCTCGCGCGCCTGCAGGGCCTTGAGCGACGGGTTCTCCTCGCGCGCCAGCGAGAGCAGCTGCTTCTCGTCGTACTGCGGCTCAGTCACCGGGAACGAATCCACCAGGGCAACGGTCTCGGGCAGGGCGGGGATCGAAACCCCCATCCGGCGGAACAGCTCCAGCTTGGCCTCGTTCTCCGCTTGCTGCGCGCGGAGCAGGGCGACATCCGACTGGCCTTTCAGCACCTCGGCCTGCCGGACATCCAGCATGGTGGACTGGCCCACCTGGTACTTGGCGCGGGCGAGCGCCAGGAAGTCGGCGTTGCGCTGGACCTGTTGGCGAGCCACTTCCGTCTGGGCCGCGGCCTGCAGCGCGGTCAGGTATTGAAACGTCACGTCGTTCCGCAGCACTTCGACCGCGTTGGCGATATCGGCGTCGACCGCGCGGCGGTTGGCTTTCTGGGTCCCGGTGTTGGTGAGCACGTCGCCCGACAGCCGCCAATTGAACGACAGCGAGTAGCTCGAGCTCAGCGCAGGAGAGTTCTGGCTGAAAGTGGTACCACCGAAGGTCGATCTCCCCGATCCGGTGTACCCCATGCTCCCGCCGACGTCGAAGCTGGGGATCAGCGCCGCATAGGCATTGCGCACGCCCCAACCCGCCGGACCGGCGTCATTGAGAGTCTGGCGATAGGTGGGACTGTTCTGCCGAGCCTGTTCCAGCGCCTCCGCGAGCGTGATACGCACCGTCGTGGCGGCGCGGGCCGGCGTGGCAGGCTGTTGCGCGGCGAGGCCGCAAACGGCAACGAGCGAAGCGCCAACGAGGGCTGTGGCCCAACGAGTCATGGTGTTCTTCCTTATGCTAGCGGTCGTGAGACAGTCGATATGACGAGCCACGGTCTTTCCAGGTTTCAGCTTGCGACGAACGACCTGTAAAATACTGAATCAGAGCGACTTAACAAAACCGGCCCAGGCGGTTGCAAAGGGTTTCGAGAATCGCCTCGTAGAATCGGGCTCCCTTGGCAGCGGAGGCCGGCACCAGGGGTGGGATCCGGGTGACATCCACCAGCTCGGGCGCGAGGTGGAGCATCAGTGAGGTATCGACCTCGCCGCCGTGCCAAGGGCCCGTCTGGACCTCGCGCAGCGGGGGAAGGCTTTCCAGCGCGAGGATGTCGACGACCCGCACGCGGCCGTCGGTACGAATGGTCGAGAGCGCCTCGAGGTGCTGGTCCGCGGCGTGGGCGGTGAGGATCAGGGTGTCGCGCACGCCTGCCACCTCTTCCCAGATGGCGATAAGTTCGTTCAGGGCGCGATGCAGCGTCTTTCGGGTCAGGGCCGCGGTGCCCGGGCCCGGCTCGTCCGAAGTGGCGTGCACCCCGTACTCGATCGCCGGCGCGCGAGCGATGCCGGTAGCGGCGGAGAGATCGTCAGTGAGCCGTTCGAGGATGACGGTGTCGCAGCCCAGTGGGAGGTGGGGCCCTCTGGCCTCGAGCGTTCCCGCGGGTATGAGGAGCCGCGGCACCGCCGCGAGCACCTCCGCGGCGCGCGCCGGGGTCAACTCCTTCAACCGCAGCGGACGCGTCATCTGACCGTTTCCTTTCCCAGGTGGGTACTCTCCCTCGCGGGGGCCGCGGTCGCCGCGGGCGAATGGCTGCGCGCGCCTTCCCGGGCAGCCGCCCTCGCGGCCCTCGCTCTTCTGTTGCTCACCGCCGTGCTCAAGCGCCGGGGCTGGATCCTGGCGGCGCTGGGCGGTGCCGCGATTCTGCTCACGCTCACGCAATGGCGAATCGAGCGGCTCGAGCACGCCTGGGGGGGCGAGCACGGGGAGCGCGAAGCGCGCATCACGCGGGCGTCCAGTCGCCTCAAGGACGACCTCAGGGACGCCCGGCTACAGGCCGATGCCCTCGCGGAGCGCGCGCTCAGGATCAGCACCATGCCGCCCGAGGCCGGTTTTGCGGCGGCCGCCGACCTGGTTCGCAGCGGCGGCCTCGAATCGGGCGTCGTGGTCTTCGAGGCCTCCCGCACTCCCAGGGTCTGGGGCGGCCGTTTCCGGCTGCTGCCCAGCCCCGCAGGAGATTCCGTCGAGGTGCGGCTCACTTCATACTACGCGGTGCTGGAGGTACGGCGCCACGCCGCCTCGGGACGCAGCGCGCTGGGCGCCGTCTTGCTCGCGGCGGATGCCGCGGTCCCGGATCAGGAATTCAGCCTGGCCACGCGATTCCGCGAACAAACCGAAGTGGGGTTGCGGATCCTGGCGCCGCACGCCGCTCCCGATATTTCCGATGTCTTCGACTACGATCAGCCGACCACGAGCGGGAGCCGGGTGCTGTTCAGCGTGCAGTTCGTGCCGCCGGAACAGAGCGCGGCGCTGGCCCGCGCCCTCGCGCTGGGACGGGAGCGGGTTGCCTGGGCCATGGTTGTGACCCTGCTCGCGGCCATCTGGGCCGTCCCCGCCGGACTCGCCCGACTCGCGCTGGGCCTGCTGCCGATCGGGCTCGCGGTGCGCGCGCCGCTCGGCACTCTGCTCGGGGTGTCGGCGTGGTTCGATCCCGCCGTGTTCCACAGCGAGTTCCTCGGCCCGATCACCGGCGCCGCGGGACCGCTCGCGCTCTCGGGCGTGGCGCTCGTTCTGCTTGGGGCCCTGCTGTGGGAACGCCCGCTCGCGCGGCGACGCCTGGCAGGTGTGCTCGCCACTGGCATCCTCCTGGGGGCGCCCTTTGTGCTGGGGCGGCTGGGTCGCGGGATCGTTCCCCCGGCGGCGGGGGTGCCCACCAGGCTCTGGCTGATCTGGCAGTTCACGCTTTTCCTGGCGGTGGCCGGGCTGGTCACCCTCGGAGTAGCGCTGGTCCGCCGGCGGGATCAAGCGCAACGGGGACGCCTCGCGCCCCTGGCGGGCGCGGCGATCGCGCTCGCCGCCGCCCAGGTCGGCGTGCTGATCTGGGAGCCTGGGAGCGGCTGGCCCGACTGGTATCCGCTGCTCTGGCTGCCGGCCTTGCTGCTGCTGTTGCGCCCGGCCGATCGGCGGGCCTCGATCGTGGCCATTGCGGTTGTTTCGGGAAGCGGCGCGGCGTTGCTGGTGTGGGGAGCGGAGATTTCCGGCCGGCTGAGGGCGGCGCGGACCGACCTGAACGCATTGTCCGACGCCCCGGAGCCCCGCCTTGAAGCCTCGTTGCACGAGCTGGGTGCCCTGCTGCTGCACTCGCCGCATTCCCAGACAAGCCCGGAGCTCTATCGAGCCTGGCGCGCATCGCCGCTGAGCGTCGCGGGCTACCCCGTCGCGCTCGGCGTGTGGCGGTCCGATGGGACCCCTGCGCTCGAGCTCAAGCTGGACGAGCTGGATCTCCCGCTCGATTTGATGGGCGCGCTGGTTCGGGGGTTGCCGAGCGCCGACTCTGTGGTCGTGCTACCGCTCAGGCGTGAGCCCGCCGTGCATCACCTCCTGCTGGTGCGGCAGGACTCGGGCCGCGTGATGACGGTGGCGCTGGGTCCCCAGACGGCGCTGGTTTCCCCCTCCCGTCTGGGCCGTTTGTTCGGTGCCCAGGTGCGGCGCAATGCGCTCTACCAGCTCTCGCTAGCCCCCGCTCCCTCCCCGCATCGGCCGACCCAGGGGCCGATTCGCTGGCGCAGAGAAAAGCGGCTCGCGCGCGGTGAACGCACCATCCAGATCGCCGGCATCGCGCGGGATGCGTACGGAACCATCGAGCTCGGCGCGCCCGGGTCGCTGGCGGTGCGGGGCATCCTCGTCCTCCTGCTGGATCTCGTCGTGCTCGCCGCACTCTGGACCGTCGCGACGCTGCTGGGCGGACAGGCCCCACGTCGCCCGGCGTGGATGCCGCGCCTGCGCTCCTATGAGGCGCGGCTGGGCGCGGCTCTCGCCGTCTTCTTTCTGGCGCCGACAGTCGGCTTTGCCGCGTGGGGCATCGGCCGCTTGCGCGCCGAGGTCCGCGACAGCCGCGACCGGATGATCGAGCAATCGTTACGCGACGTCGTGCCGAACAGCGCGGCGCTGCCCGCGGCCCTGCCGGCGCTGGCGGAAGAGCTGCACACCCTGGGAAACCGGGTGGACGCCGACTTCGGGGTCTATCGCGACGGGGTGCATCTGGCGGGGTCGACCGGCGGGTTGCTCGAGTCACTCGGATTGCTGGGTCCCTTCATGGATCCCGAGGCATTCCATCAGATCGCGCTGGACGGCGAGGTGGTGGCCTCAGCGGACGGCCCTTCACGCGCGGTGCAGACGCGGGTGGGCTATCGCGCGATCAAGCTCTCGGATCTGGGCGCGGGCGTGCTCGCGATGCCGCAAACCGCGTTCGACCCGGTGCTCGAGCAACGCCAGCGGGACCTCGCCATGATCTTCCTGCTGGTGACGCTGGCCGGCGTCGCGGCCTCGCTGCTCGCGGCTCGCGCGGCGGCGCGCGCCCTGTCGCGCCCCGTGGCGGAGCTGCAGACGGCCGCGCTGGCCTTCGGCCGGGGCGAGGCGGTACCGGCTCCGGCGGAGCGGCCCCCGCAGGAATTCACGCCGGTGTTCTCGGCGTTCGAGAGGATGACCGCCGATGTGCGCCGGAGTCACGAAGCGCAGGAGCGGGTCGCCCGCATCGTCGCCTGGGGGGAAATGGCCAACCAGGTGGCGCACGAGATCAAGAATCCGCTCACCCCGATGCGACTGGGCGTGCAGCACCTGCGCCGGGTCTACCAGGATGGCAGGACACCCATCGGTCCGGTGCTGGAGAGCACGACCGCGCGGATTCTCGCGGAGATCGACCGGCTTGATCGCATCGCCCGCTCTTTCAGCCGATTCGGGGTGCCGGCATCGGAGCGGGGCCCATTGGAGCGGGTCAAGCTGCCCTCGGTGGTGCGCGACGTGGCCGAGCTGTACCGGCTTGGCCCCGAGGGGGCGGAGATCGTCGTGGAGGTGAGTGACCCGGTGCCCGTCGCGGCGCGCTCCGATGAAGTGAAAGAAGCGCTGGTCAACCTGCTGGAAAACTCGCGCAATGCCCGCGCGCGGCTCATCCGGATCAAGCTCAGCGGACCCGTGATCTCGGTGGAGGACGATGGCTGCGGAATTCCGGCTGCCATGCTTCCCATGATCTTCGAGCCACGGTTTTCCACCTCGACCAGCGGTTCCGGTCTCGGCCTTCCGATCGTGAAACGGTTGGTGGAGGGATGGGGAGGGCGGGTTGAGGTCCAGAGTCAAGAGGGCGGAGGCACGCTGGTGAGCCTGCACTTGAAGCCGGCTGGGGCTGGCCCGGGTCCTGCCACCTTGGGGGAGTAGCCAACTTCCAGGTGGGGGCGATGAACGTCGACCCGATTCCGAAAAACCTTGTGGCCGTCCACGATCTATTGACGGAAGCGCTTGCAGTCTCTGAGGATAGCGGCGGGGACTGCAAGTACGGCGTCGCCATTTTCCCGCGCGCCGGCCGGTTCGACGCCCCCGTCTTCGGGGTCGTAACCCGTGGCGGGGAGTCCACAACGCTTACCTACCGGCTGCTCCGGAGCCTGATGGAGCGGACCGTGCTCATCTCCGGCCGGGTGACCGCGACGCTGAGCGACGGCATGACCTTTTCGACGGGCCGAACGGCGCCAGCCGCCTTGCTCGATCAGCCCGTGCTCCACCTCTCGATCCGCTGCATCATCGGGACGACGCCCGAGAATCACGACCGGACGACCCCACTCGATTCCACGCTGTTTGCGGGAGAATTGAGGGCGCCCCTGGTGTTATTGATGGGGTCACGGCCGGACGGGTGGCCGCGCTGAGACGGTAGCAGCCTTCATTGCTTTCACAAACTGCACCGCATCCTCCCCCGCGGCCACTCGCTTTACCACGGCGGACCCGCTGATTACTCCGGCAGCTCCCATGGCGAGCGCTTCCCGCACCTGTTCCGGATTCGAAATCCCGAACCCCAGCACCGGTGGGGCGGCACCGAGGGCGCGAAGCTCCCCGATCAGTGCGGAAAGATTGCGCCGGAGCCGCTCGTCCGTTCCGGTGACGCCTTCCCGCGAGGTGACATAGGTATAAGCCTCGCCGGCCGCGGCGATGGCCTTGAGGCGCGCGGCGTCGGCGTTGGGCGGTGCAATGAAGACGGGGGCGATCCCATGCGCTCTCGCTGCCGCGGCGATCTCCGCCGATTCAGCGACCGGCAGGTCCGCCACGAGCACCGAGTCCACCCCCGCCTCCGCGGCCTCGCGATAGAATTCGGCCGGGTCGTGGTGGCAGACCAGATTGGCATAGACCAGGAGCCCGATGGGCAACTCGGGGAACTCGGCGCGGATCGTCCGCACGATGTCCCAGCAATCGCGCCGGTGGACACCCGCCGCGAGCGCGCGCGATGCGGCGGCCTGGATGACCGGGCCGTCGGCGATGGGATCGGAGAACGGCAAGCCGAGCTCGAGGGCGTCGCCACCGGCTGCGGCGAGGGATCGCACAATGACGAGGCTGCGCGCGGCATCGGGATCGCCCAGCATGACGAACGGGATGAAGGCGCCCTGCTTGGCGCGCGTGAGCCGCTCGAACATCCGCGCATAGCGGTCGCCGGCCGGCTTGCTCACGCGCGGCCTTCCTCCTGGCCGAGGTACTTGAGAACGGTCTCCAGGTCTTTGTCGCCTCGGCCCGAGAGATTCACCAGGATGATCTGCGGTTGCCCTGCGGACCGCGCGACGCGAAGCGCAGCGGCGACGGCGTGCGCGGACTCCAATGCGGGGATGATTCCTTCCGCACGGGCCAAAGCGCTGAAGGCGTCCAGGGCGTCGCTGTCGGTACAGGTAGTGTAGCTCGCGCGTCCACTCTCCTTAAGCCAGGAGTGTTCGGGGCCGACGCCGGGATAGTCAAGGCCGGCCGAGATCGAATGGCTCTCGCCGATCTGTCCCTCCGCGTCCTGCAGGGTGAAGCTGTAGGCCCCGTGCAGCACGCCCGGCCGGCCGCGCTCCAGCGTCGCGCAGTGCCTTCCGGTCTCCAGTCCTTCACCCGCGGCTTCAACGCCGAGCAGCCGAACCCCCGCATCCGGAATGAAGGCTGTGAAGATGCCCATTGCGTTGGAGCCCCCGCCCACCGACGCAACGACCACGTCGGGAAGCGCGCCTTCCGACTCGAGCAACTGGGCTCGGGCTTCATCTCCGATGATGCGCTGGAAATCGCGCACCATCACGGGAAAGGGGTGGGGTCCGGCGACGGTGCCCAGCAGGTAATGGGTGTGCTCGTAGCTCGCGGACCAGTCTCGCAAGGCTGCGTTGATCGCGTCCTTCAGGGTGCGTGAGCCGGTGGTAACGGGCACGACCTCCGCTCCCATCAACCGCATGCGGAACACGTTCTGTTTTTGGCGCTCCATGTCCACCGCGCCCATGTACACGCGGGTCTCGAGCCCGAGCACCGCGCCGGTGAGCGCCGTCGCGACTCCGTGCTGTCCCGCGCCCGTTTCCGCGATCAGCCGCGTCTTGCCCATGCGCCTGGCGAGCAGGCCCTGCCCGAGCGCCTGGTTGGTCTTGTGCGCGCCCCCGTGGAGCAGATCCTCCCGCTTGAGATAGATCCGCGCGGTGCTTTCCCCGAGCAGATTACGGCAGCGATAGAGCGGCGTGGGCCTGCCCGCGTAATGGGTAAGCAGGTCGCCCAGCTCCCGCTGGAAGCCGGGATCTTCCTTGGCATCGAGGAAGGCCGCCTCGAGCTGCTCGAGCGCCGGCATCAGGATCTCAGGCACGTAAGCCCCGCCGAATCGGCCAAAGCGTCCGCTCTGTCTCATGGCCCACGCTCTCCGCGCCCGGGAAGCCGGCGGCGCGACCGGAAAAATGACTCGAGGCGGCTCGGGTCCTTCTGGCCCGGCGCGGACTCGACGCCGGAGCTCACGTCCAACGCGAACGGGTCCAGTGCCGCGGCCGCCGCCGCGTTCTCGACGCGGAGCCCGCCAGCCAGGATGACCTCGTCGCGCTCCGGGTAGCTCGCGAGCAACGACCAATCGAACGGGCGGCCCGCACCGGGCGAGGCCGCGTCGAGCAGCACCCGGTCCGCGCCCGTCTCGGCTCGGCGCGGCAGGCGGTCCGTGATCCTGACGGCCTTCCACACCGCGCAGCCTGGCGGGAGCAGCGAGCGGACCCGGGCGACCGTCGCGGGAGATTCATTCCCATGCAGCTGGACCGCAGCGAGCCTGAGACATCGGGCGGCGGCGGCAACCTCCTCGGGCTCTTGATCCGCGAAGACGCCGACCCATTGCAGGGGCACGCCGTGCCGCACCTTGGCAGCCCGCTCGAGATCCAGCCGGCGCGATGAGCCCGCCGCGAACACCACGCCGCCATGGGTCGCGCCCGCAGCACACGCGGCGTGGGCGTGCTCGGCTTGTGTCAGCCCGCAGACTTTGGTCCTGCCATACACCAGCTGCCGCACCGCTCCATCGAGGTTGGTTTCCCGCATCAGCGCACTCCCCACCAGAAACGCATCGGCCAGGGGACGAAGCCTGACGACGTCGTCGCGAGAGGCGATGCCGGATTCGGCTACCACCAGCCGATCGGCGGGAATTCGGGGTGCGAGCGCCGCGGTCGTCGCGAGGTCGATCTGCAAGGTGCGAAGATCCCGATTGTTGACGCCGATGATCGTGGCGCCGAGCTCGACGGCGCGGGCCGTCTCGGCGGCGTCGTGGACCTCGGTGAGCACTTCCATGCCGAGGCCGCGCGCGGCCGCGTGGCAGGTCTGCCAGGTGGCGTCGTCCACCGCGGCAAGGATCAAGAGGATCGCGTCGGCACCGTGGACGCGTGCTTCGGCCACCTGGTAGGGCTCCAGGAAAAAGTCCTTGCAGAGCAAAGGTTGCTCGAGGCGGGCGCGAACCTGGGCGAGTCGCTCGAGCGACCCTCCGAAAAACTTCTCGTCGGTCAGGACGGAGACCGCGTCGGCGTGACGCCCGTAGCTCGCCAGGACGGGTTCGAGATCGGCGGCTCGCCGAATGACGCCGGCCGACGGGGACGCGAACTTGATTTCGAGCAGGAATCCCGGGCGCCCCGCCCGGAGCGCGACCGCCAGGCTGCGCCGTGAACGAGTACAGTGGCCGAGCAGCGATTCGTGAGAGACCGCGGCCTTGCGGCGCGCGAGCTCGGCGCGCTTCTGCGCCAGGATCTGGTCAAGCGCCATGCGACAGCTCCACCAGGCGCTCCAGCCGCCGAAGGCCGCCGCCGCCGTCGAGCGCCTCGCGCGCAAGCCGGACGGCTTCCCGCAGCGTGGGGGCCAGGCCGACGGCCCAGGCCAGGGTTCCCGCGTTGAGGGCTACGGCGTCGGCGTGCGCGGCCGGTCCCCTGCCTTCGAGCAGCGTCACCAGCCACGCGGCGTTCTCTTCGGGCCCCCCGCCGGCCAGGGCCTCGAGCGGGGCAGAGGTCAACCCCGCATCGGAAGGCGTGATGGTGATGTGGCGCAGCTCGCCATCGCGCACCAGCACACCGGTGGTCGGGCCGTGCAGCGCGACCTCGTCCAATCCGCTGCCGTGCACGACCAGCGCCACGCGGCGGCCCAGCAATTGGAGGGTGCGCGCGGCGGGTTCGCACAGCGCGGGATCGTAGCTGCCCATCATTTGCCAGGGTGGTCGAGCGGCATTGGCGATCGGCCCGACCAGATTGAACACGGTGCGGACGCCGAGGCTCTTGCGCACCGGGGCAGCGTGGCGGACGCCGGGGTGGTATTGCGGCGCAAAGACGAAGCAGATCCCGAGCTCGTCGAGGCAGCGGCGCCCGAGTTCCGGCGCGGGGTCCAGCCGGACGCCGAGCTGCTCGAGCAGGTCCGCCGAGCCGCAGCGGGAGGAAACCGAGCGATTGCCGGTCTTGGCAATTGGAATGCCGAGCTCCGCCGCGACGAAAGCCGCCGCAGTGGAGATGTTCACGGTCCCGCTGCCGTCGCCACCGGTCCCACAACAATCGGCGAAGAGGTAGTCGGGGCGCGGGAAGGGCACCGCCGATCCGAGCAGGGCTTCGACGGCGCCGGCCATGACTTCGGGCGTTTCGCCGCGGGTCTTGAGGGCCGCCAACACGGCGGCCATTTCGACCTCGGAGTACTCCCCGGCGACGAAGCGCTGAAACGTCGCGGTGCTCTCTTCGCGGGAGAGGGTACGGCGGCTCAACGCCTCGAGGATCTCACTCGCGCGCATCGGCGGCCCACTGAATGACGTTGTCGATGATCCGGCCCCCGTCGGGAGTCAGAATGGATTCGGGGTGAAACTGGACGCCGAACTGCGGCGCGCTCCGATGGGCGACGGCCATCACCACCCGATCGGTGCCTGCGATGGGGGCGAGACAATCGGGCAGCGTAGTGGCAGCGAGCGAATGGTAGCGCCCCACCGGAAAGGGGGATGGCACGCCTTCGAAGAGTGGGCCTCCCTCGTGGCGGACTCGGGAGCTCTTGCCGTGCACCACCTCGCCGGCCGGTCCGACCATGCCGCCCAGTGCTTCCACCATGGCTTGGTGGCCCAGGCAGACGCCGAAGAGCGGGACGTGCTGCTCCGCCGCTTGTCGCACCAGCTCGATGCAGCAGCCAGCCCCCGCCGGGGCTCCCGGGCCGGGCGAGAGGACCAGCAGGCTGGGCGAGAGCTCCCGCGCCCGTGCCAGCACCGCGGCCGCGGATACGGTGTTGCGCCAGACCTCCACCTCGCAGCCGCGCCGCGCGAACTCATCCACCAGGTTCCAGGTGAACGAGTCGAAGTTGTCGACGAAGACGAGCCGCAGGGAGTCAGCCACGGGAGCCTCCGGCTGCGACAATCGCGCGCAGCACCGCTTCCGCCTTGCGGCGCGTTTCGAGCGCTTCCGAGGCGGGATCCGAATCGAACACGATGCCCGCGCCCGCCCGTACGGCGGCGATCCCGTTGCGCACCACCGCGGCGCGAATCACGATGGCCGTGTCCATCGATCCGTCGTGGGTCAGATAGCCGACCGCGCCACCGTAGGCGCCGCGCCGCGTGCGCTCCACTTCCCGCAGCAGCTGGGCGGCGCGGATCTTCGGCGCCCCCACCAGCGTTCCCATGTTCATCGCGGCCGCGTAGGCGTGCAGCGCGTCGTGCCCCTCCGCGAGGACGCCGTCCACCTCGGAAACGAGATGCATGACGTGGGCATAGCGATCGACCGTCAGCAACCGGCGAACCTGCCGGGTCCCGGGACGGCTGACGCGCGCGATGTCGTTACGGGCGAGGTCCACCAGCATCATGTGTTCGGCGGTCTCCTTTTCGTCGAGCCGAAGCGCCGCCTCGCGCCGGGCATCGAGGTCGGGATCCAGCTGCCCGTCCGGCGTTCGGCCCCGGCCCGCGGTTCCCGCGATCGGCCGGATGGTGACGCGCTTCGGGGTGCCATGCACCTTCACGGCGGTCTCGGGTGAAGCGCCGAACACGGTCGAGGACTCTCCGGCGACGTAAAACAGATACGGACTGGGATTCGCGGCGCGCAGCCGCGCATAGGCCGCGAGAGGATCGGGGCAGGGAAGCTCGAAGCTCCGGGAGGCGACGATCTGGAACACGTCGCCCGCTACGATATGGCGCTTCAGCTGGACCACAAGACGCTGGTATTCCGCATCCGACATGTCCGCCCGGGGTTCCGGAGTCGGGATCGGGGATGCGGGAGTTTCTGGCGCATTTCCGAATCCCGAATGCCGAGCCCCCAATCCCGAGTTCACCGCGCTCCACAATTCAGCGATCGCCCGCACCGCATCGTGATAATTCGCGCCTCCGTCCTCGCCGCCAAAGGCGTTGGCCACCAGCAGGGTGCGATTGCGCAGGTGATCGATGATGATGAGGCGGTCGGGAACGAAGAACTCGAAATGCGGCGTCGGAGACGACTCCGGTCGGCCGACTGGGAGCTCCTCGAAGAGCTCGACCAGATCATAGGAGAAGACTCCCGCAGCCAGATAACACGCATCGGTGGGCTGCGCGAGCAGCTCCGGCCCGAACACCACCGCGCGAAGTGCGTCGAGCGGGGAGGAGAGCCGTCCCCGGGCTGCTTCGTCGAGGCAGCCGGGCGGCGGCGGGGGAAAGCTGACCCGAACCGCATGATCGGCCACGCTCACTCCGAACGCCGCGAACCGGGCCGCGATCCAGGGGAGCAGGGATCGCCCGTTAGCGGAGCGGGAGGCGATCTCCACGGTCCGGCCGGTGCACGCCACCCGCAAGGCGGTCGACAACCCGAGCAGGCTCCGTTCTCCCGCCCCCGCGCCGGTTTCCGCCGACTCCAGGAGAAACGTCCCGGGCCTCCTGCCGCCGTCGCTCAACGCCGCGTAGAGCGCGAGCGGATCGGGGCTCCCGGTGACCTCGCGCACCAGCGGGAGGACAGCCCCTGCGGGAATGGAGGCCGGGACCATCACATCACCTTGCCGACCGCATCGGCGATGGTGCGCAGCTCGCGCATCATCGCGGCAAACTGCTCCGGGAAGAGCGACTGGCGTCCGTCGGAAAGCGCATTGGGCGGATCGTTGTGCACTTCCACCAGGATGCCGTCGGCCCCGCAGGCGAGCGCGGCCTTGGCCATGGCCGGCACCAGCTCGCGAAGGCCGGTGCCGTGGGAAGGGTCCACCAGAATGGGAAGGTGACTGCGCTGCTTGATGATGGGGATGGCGTTGAGATCGAGGGTGTTGCGGGTGGCGGTCTCGAAGGTCGTGATGCCCCGCTCGCACAGAATCACGTTGGGATTCCCCTCGGCCAGGATGTATTCGGCGGCCAGCAGCAGGTCGTCGACTTTGGCAGCCATGCCGCGCTTGAGGATCACCGGTTTGCGGCTCCGGCCGAGGGCCTGAAGCAAGCGGAAGTTCTGCATGTTGCGCGCCCCGGACTGGAAGGCCGCGGCGTATTCATCGACCAGCTCGACATCGCCGGCGTCGACGACCTCCGTGACGGCGGGAAGACCGGTCTCCCGGGACACCTCGCGCAGAATGGCCAGCCCGTCCTGGCCGAGTCCCTGGAACGAATACGGACTGGTGCGCGGCTTGTAGGCCCCCCCGCGCAGTGCGTGCGCCCCGGCCGCCTTGACCGCGATGGCGGTGGCCCGCATCTGCTCCGCCGTCTCGACGGCGCAGGGCCCCGCGATCACAGTAAAGCGTCCTCCGCCCACGCGCGTGCTACCGAGCTCGACGATAGTGTCATGGGGGTGCATCTCCCGGCCCACCAGCTTGTACGGCGCCAAGATCGGCTTGACGCTCTCCACCAGTGGATCGCTGTCGAGATGGAGGCTCTCCAGGGCCCGCTCGTCGCCCAGGGCGCCGAGCACCACGCGTTCCTGCCCGGGCATGTAGAGCGGCCGAAGCCCAAGCGCCGCGATGCGCCGCATCAGCTCGTCGGCGTGCTCCTTGGTGGCGTGTGGCTTCAAGACGATGATCATCCGTCGGTCCGGTCGAATCGGGAATGAAAAAGCCCACCGCGGGTGCGGTGGGCTCCGTGAGATCGCGAGTCTGTTCAGCCTAGACTATGCGCACCCCGGCCCACCGCGGGAGGCTCCGCGCCAGGGCCACCAGGGCTGCTGCGTCGAAATCATGAGGTACATACGGAGTCGAAGTATGGGTCTGCCCCCAGGCGGCGTCAATCCCGGGGTCAACGCAAGGCCGCCGCGCCCCTCGGCGAACGCATTGAGCGGCGTTGAACACCGTATGAGGAGTGGAGCGGAAGGGATTCGAACCCTCGACCCCCTGGATGCAAACCAGGTGCTCTCCCAGCTGAGCTACCGCCCCAATGACTCCTCAATATGACACGATGCGCCGTCCCGGACCAAGCCGGAACGGCGCATCGTCGCCTCGATTGCCGAGAGGGGTTAGTGCCCGCCCAGCCAGATGTCCTGGAGCACCGAGACGGGCTTGGTATAAGTGCGCCCGTCCACGGTCAGCGTCACAATGTAAGTGCCCGGTTCGACGCTTGGTGCGGCGCCGAAGCCTCCGAATCCTCCGCCGCCCCCGCCCCCGCCCCCACCGCCCGCGGCCGCGCGGGGCGGGGGATTGGGCGAAAGATCCCACTCGATGCGGTTCAGGCCCCCATTCTTGCTCCCGTCGAGATTGCGGATCACGCGGCCATTGACGTCCGTAATGGTGAGCTTGACCTCGCCCATCGCGGCGGTCTTGAGGTAGTAGTTGATCGTGGTGCCGCGGGGCGGGTTCTCCCCGACGAAGAGCTTCTGTCCGCCGGTGCGCTGGCCGGCCTGTTGATCGTTGAGCCAGGCCACGGCAGGTCGGATGTCGAGCAGCGCGCCATCCTGGCCCAGGACCGAGGCGGTGAGTTGCTGCAGCGGCGTGATGTCGTCGGCAACCCAGACGCTGCGTCCGTGGGTGGCGACGATCAGATCCCCGTCGCGCGGATGGACCAGGATGTCGTCTACCCGAACAGTGGGGAAGTTGTTCATGAAGCGCTTCCACTCCGCGCCGCCGTTGCTGGAGAGGTAGAGCCCGAACTCAGTGCCGACGTAGAGCAAGTCTTTGTTCTTGGGATCTTCCCGCACCACCTGGACGTTGCCATAGGCAGGCAGATTGGC
Organism: uncultured Gemmatimonas sp.; assembly: GCA_964649225.1. Lineage (GTDB taxonomy): Bacteria > Gemmatimonadota > Gemmatimonadetes > Gemmatimonadales > GWC2-71-9 > JABFSM01. The sequence continues at coordinate 34,493 of CAZYPO010000029.1, forward strand.
GCTGATGCTCCTCCAGGTCTTGCCGTAGTCGCGAGTTACGAAGACATAAGGCTTCAGATCGTCGCTGCGGTGCCCATCCACCGAGGCGTACGCGGTCCCGGGATCGAAGTGGGAAGCGTCAATCCGGGAAACCCAGTAGAGGTGATTGGCCGGAAGACCGGGCAGGCTCTTGCCGACCTCGGTAAACGTCATGCCGCCGTCGCTGCTCACCTGGAGATTACCATCGTCGGTGCCGGCCCACACGACGCCCGGCATCACCGGAGACTCCGCCACGGAGACGATGGTGCTGTAGGACCCCACCCCGTCATTCTTCGACAGCATGCTGCGGTCCCCGGGCACCCCCATCATCTCCACCTTGTTGCGGTCGATCTGTTTGGTAAGATCGGGGCTCGCGACCCAGGTATCACCGCGATTGTACGACTTGAACATCCGGTTGCCCCCCAGCCAGACAATGCTGGGGTTGTGCGGGGAGAGAATGAACGGGGTGTTCCAGTTGAAGCGATAACGGTCGTTCGCCCCCGCGTTGATGACGTTGGGCCGGCCGCCCCCGAATCCGCCGCCCCCGCCCCCGCCACCGCCGCCACCACCGGGGCCGCCGCCGGTCGCGGTTCCCCGGGGACGAATGCTCTGTGAGCGGCCGGTGCGGAGGTCGTAGCGATTGGTGGCACCATCCTGCGACTCCGTGTACACGATGTTGTAATCGGACGGATCGACGGCCGTAAAGAAGCCGTCCCCGCCCCCGATACCGTACCAGTCGGAGTTGAGGATGCCGTTGCGACTGCGGGTCGCGCTGGGGCCGCCCCAACTGCCGTTGTCTTGCAGACCGATGTACACGTAATAGGGCCGCCGCATGTCGGCCGTGACGACATAGGCCAGCCCCGTTGCCATGGTGCTGACGAAGTCCCAGGTCCTGCCCTGGTCCCAGCTGATATCGAGTCCGCCGTCATTGCCGATCATCAAGTGCTTCGGATTCCGGGGATCGATCCAGATGGCGTGCTGATCGACGTGCGCGGGCGAAGCATTGCCGCCCGCCGCGTCGAGGGTCGCAAACGTCTTGCCGCCGTCGAGCGACTTGGCGACCGGCAAGCCCGCCACGTACACGACCTTATCGTCGCTCGGGTCAACGCGCAGCTGGCTGAAATACATCGGCCGGGCGTTGCAATTGCTCATGAGCTTCCAGGAACGGCCCCGATCGTCCGAGCGATAGACTCCGCCCTGGGCGGGATTGAGCTCCGGAGGCTGGCGCGCTGGCTGCCCTGCGGGCGGAGGCTGGGCCGCGCCCCCGCCCCCGCCACCCCCACCGCCGCCGCCAAAGCCGCCTCCCGGCCCGCCCTTGTTGCACCAGTTGAAGCCACCCCCGCCGCTGCCCCCGCCCCCGCCACCCCCTCCGGGTGCCGGTGCGCCGGGCACCGCGGCAGCG
>CAZYPO010000030.1:0-4028 GCA_964649225.1 uncultured Gemmatimonas sp.
CGGGTTTTCCTCGAGCCACTGCGACACTTCGGCCACCCGGAGGTTCCCGGCCGGATAGGTGGGGTCGGCCGTGAGGGCTCGCCGAAACTCACGCAGCGCTCCCACGAGGTCCCAGTCGCTCCGCGCCGCCATGCCGGCGGCGAACGCTCGCACCGCCGCGAACGGCTGGGTAGTCCCGCGGGAGGGCGGCGGCTGACCCTCCGACACCAGCGAGTCCACCATGGCGGCGAAGAGCATCGGGATGCTATCGTTTCCGGCGCTCGGCACGGTGATCTGGCTCTCGCGGATCGGCCGGCTCGCGTTGCGAGCGTCAATCAGCACTCCCCGCACGACCGTGGAATCCCCGTGCGTTCGCAGCTCGCCCCAGAGCAGGCGGCCTGCCCCAGCGGCCCGCGCCAGAGCGAGCGCGCCGCGAAGATTGGTGGGCCGCTCTCCCCTCCGCTCGATCAGGTCGCTCATTCGCAAGCCGTCCACGCGCGCGAGATCGCGCCAGCGGCGGAGTGCCTCCGAGGCGAGGGTGGCACAGGTCGCGCCGTTGATCAACTGATGCGCTGAGGCCCCCTCGAGGTGCAGGAACGGCACGACGGCATAGAGTTGGGGATCGAGCACCGGTCCCCGCAGCCGTCTCCACATCATGAAGCCGCCGGCCGCCGCCGTCGCCAGCAGCAGGCCAAGTCCGAGCCCAAGCCAGCGGCTCCGCCGGCGTGCTGGCGGGGTACCGGTCTCACCGGCGCGAAGCGCGCGGCCAAATTCGGCGGCAGATCGGTAGCGATCTGCCGGGACCTTGGCGAGCGCGGTTTCGATCGTGGTCTGGAGCCACGCGGGAACTCCGGGCCGAACAATTTTGAGTGACGGAACGTGTTCGTGCAGGTGCCGGCTCGCGACCGCCTGGGGGGTGGGTCCCATGAAGAGCTGTTCGCCGGCCAGCATCTCATACAGCACGCAGCCCAGGCTGTACACGTCGCTGCGTGCATCGACATCCCGGCCCGCGGTCGACTGCTCGGGGCTCATGTACCCCGGGGTACCGATTGCAAGCCCGGAGGAGCTAATACTCACCTCGCCCCCGCTCAGCGCCCGAGCGATCCCGAAGTCCGCCACGACCGCATGCCCGCCCTCGAGTAGGACGTTTTCGGGTTTGATATCCCGATGCACCACGCCTTGCTCGTGCGCGTAAGCCAGCCCGTCGGCGACGTCGCAGGCGATACGCAGCGCGTCCTCGACCGGAAGCTGGCCTTCGCGGGTCAGCAGGCGCCGCAGCGTATCGTCTGCCGCGAACGGCATCACGTAATAGAGGAACCCATCAGCTTCGCCGCTGTCGTGCAAAGGCAGGATGTTCGGGTGGTTCAACCGGGCGGCAATGCGAATCTCGCGCAGGAAGCGCTCGGGCCCGAGCATCCGGGCCAGTGCCGGGTGGAGGACTTTGACCGCGACCTCGCGGTCGTGCTGGAGATCGTTCGCGAGATAGACGGTGGCCGTAGCACCGCGCCCGAGTTCGCGCAGGAGCTGGTATCGCCCTCCCAGGAGGGAGGGAGGCCCAGTGCGTGGCTGCTCCATGGCCTGCCTTGTGCCCGGCGGAATAGCTAGGATACCGGCAGCCCCGGGAAATGGCCAGAGTGCCGGCGACGGTGAAGGGCTGATTGAGGACCCGACCTTGGCCCCAGAAGAACAGGCTCCCTCCGGATCACCCTCGCCCCCCCGGGCACGCAGCCTGGGGGGCCGCCATCTCACGGCGTGGTCCCTGGCCGCACTCGTGCTGGGACTTGGGCTGGGGATCGCGTTGCACGGGTCCGCGGCGCCATGGGTAGGCACGCTCGCGAACTCGCTCAAGCCCATCGGGCGCTTCTGGATCCTCGCCCTGCAGATTACCGTGGTGCCGCTCGTCCTCACTCAGGCGTTCGCGGCGGTCATGAAGACCGAGCGCCTCGGCGCGCTGGGTGTCAGAACGCTGGCTCTCTTCCTGATCTTGCTGGTTGCCGGGGCGCTCTTCACCCTGCTGACCGCGCCGCCTCTCGTTGCACTGTATCCGGTGGATCCAGCGACCGTCAGCGCGCTGCGCTCCGGCATCTCGGTGCCCGAGCAGCTCCGGGAGGCCCTGGGCAGCGGGACGACCCTTGGCGACTGGATGCGGGGCTACCTCCCCACGAGTGTGGGCCGGGTAGTTCGGGGGGGTAATCTGCTGCTGGTGCTCCTCAGCGCGATCGTCCTCGCGCTGGTCGTGCGGCGATTCGCCGGTAGCCGCCGCGAGCGTCTCCAGCGTGGAGCTCAGGGTCTTGCCGATGCGGCGCTGCGGGTGGTCGGATGGATCCTCCGTTTCACGCCGGTCGGTGTTCTGGCTCTGAGCTTCGGATTGGCGCTGGGCGCGGGGGGGAGCGCAGTGGGGCTGATGATCTTCTTCGTCGTGCTCGTGTCGGCGCTCATGCTGGTCTTCACCGGACTGCTGTATCCGCTGACCGCCGTCCTGAGCGGGATCTCGATGCGCCGTTTCGCACGGGGAGTCGCGCCGGCGCAACTGGTCGCCGTGAGCACCCGCTCGTCCCTGGCCTCGCTGCCGGCGTTGATCGAAGGCGGGAGGGACCGCTTGGAACTTCCGGTCGCCGCGACGGGATTCGTGCTGCCCCTGGCCGTCTCGAGCTTCAAGTTGAGCATGGTCATCTCTCACCCGGTGATGCTGCTGTTTGTGGCGCACGCGTTCGGAGTGCCGCTCGGGCCCGACCGCATCCTCCTGTTCGTCGCAACCATTGTCCTGTTCAGCTTCAGCGTCCCCGGCATCCCCGGTGGCGCTCCAGGGGTCAGCACCCTCCCGATTTTTCTCGCCGCGGGCGTGCCGCTCGAAGGTGTCCTGCTCCTGGATGTCGTGGAAGCGATTCCCGACATCTTCAAGACGATCACGAACGTGACGGCCGACCTGAGCGTCGCCACCATCGTGACCCGACGATCCCACGCAAGCCCCGTGGCATGATCTACTTCGTCGTGCCCCGCGACCAGGCCTTCGGGATGCAGAACTACCTGGACCGCTGGGCACGCGACCTCGTCGGCCTCCTTTCCGTCCTCTACTACGAGGACCTGCCCGGCCGGACGAGTGTCCCGGCGGGAACCTACGTCTTCTCGTCCCTGGATCAGTTGACCTCCGGTGGGGCCCGACTGGTGCGCGAGCTTCAGGCGCAGCTCAGGGCATGCCCGAACGCGGGCGGCGTGCTCAATGATCCCCAAACGGCGCTGCTGCGCTTCGAGCTGCTCGAGAAGCTCTATCGCCAGGGCCTGAACCGGCATCGGGCCGCTCGGGCTTCGGACGACCTCGGGGAGCTGCGATTCCCGGTGTTCCTGCGGGAAGACCTCCGGCACACTGGATCGCTCTCGCCTTTGCTCCACACCAGCGCTGAGCTGGAGCGAGCCCTGGGCCGCGCGGTGCTCCAGGGCTATCGGCTCAAGGAGCTCCTGGTGATCGAGTTCTGCGAGACGGTAGACGCGGAAGGCTGTTACCGGAAATACGCCGCGTACGGAGTTGGCTCCGAGATCATCCCGCGCAGTCTGGGGCGCGGTCGTGGGTGGATGCTCAAGCACGAAGAAGTCGAGTTTAGCGAGGCGATGCTACTCGAGGAGCGGGAGTACGTGCTGACCAATCCCCACGAGCACGAGCTGCGCCGAATCTTTGCGCTGGCGGGGATCGACTATGGCCGCATCGACTACGCCCTGAAGGATGGCGCGGTCGAAACCTGGGAGATCAACACGAATCCCACGATCGGCCCTGGTCACCGCGCTGTAGTGCCGGAATCGCTCATCCCGGTTCGGCAGGCAGCCCGCGAGCAGTTCATCCGGCGGTTCGATGCAGCCTTCGCGGCTCTGGACGTGGCGACAGGCCCGTCGTCCGTCCCGGTGGCCTACAGCGTCGAGTGTCTGCGGGGCGCTTCGACCATCGTTTTCCCGCCTCCTGCGAAGGGAGCCCTGGTGCGGATTGCGACGGCACTGCACCCCTTGCGGCCGCTATTTGACCGTGCGGCCTGGATCCTTTCCCCCCTGGTGGCGCGGGC
>CAZYPO010000030.1:4128-5652 GCA_964649225.1 uncultured Gemmatimonas sp.
GGGGATGCTGAGGGATGACGAGGCTATCGAGCCGGCTCGCCGCGCTGTCGAGGTAGGCGACGATCGCCTCCCGATCCTTGGGCAGTGAGTGGGTAAAGAACAACCACAGCCGGCCCTTCCCCGCCAGTGTGTTCAGCTCCGCCCGATACCCCGCTGGGTCATCCACGTGGCAGTGTCCGTAGTACAGATCGTGGTCGGGAATGCCGACCCGGGGCGCATAGTAGCCAGCCGCTAACCAGCCGGTGAAGAAGACGTAGACCGACTCTCCCGGTGAGCGCGCCGCCGCGATGTGCTCCCATGCGGGCCGGGCGTCCTCCAAGCGGATCACCGGATGTCTGATCACCAAGCCGCCGATGGCTGGCAGCGTGAGGCTGCCGACAACGATCGCGCGCGCTCGCGGCTGCCATCGGGCCGCGGCCGTCCCGAGGCCGTCGATGGCCGCTCCGATTCCGAGCAGCGCGAACGGCAGCAGGAACACGACCAGCCGGTGGGCAAACGGATACTGATGGGCGGCGGCCGCGGCCAGCGTTACCAACACCGGTGTGACGATGACCAGCGACACGGCCCGGTCTCTGCGCCACAACCGCACCCATCCGAGGACTACCAACAGCGTGTACGCAACGGCCGCCGCAAACCCAAGCCCGTATTCCCTGTGGAACGGGTCGGGAAGCAGCTCGAATGCCCACCGGATCGCCGGTCCGACCTGCCAGGGAACGAACCACGGGGCCCAGTAGGAATGCATGAAGGACCGCACCGCCGGGGTCAGAGCTGCTTGGGCGGCCAGAAACGCTCCGAGCATGCCCGCCCCCGCGATCAAGCCTCCGGGGATGAGTGACCGGATCTTCTCGTGGCGGTCGGAGCCAAGTCCCCCCACTACCAGCGCCACCAAGATTCCGACTGCCACGAACAACACCGTCTGCGAGAACCAGACCGCGATGGCGGCGGCGAGCCCCAGCGCGAGCCCGCGACGAACGTCGGGCCTATCCAGCCAACGCAACGCCAGCACCGCAAGCGCGATCGCCGCCGTGACATCGGTGGAGTACTGGTGGAGCTCGGCGCCCCGACGAAACAGGGGTGGCGCCAGGGCAAAGAGCAGCACCGCCAGCGGGACCGCCGAGGCAGGCACCACCCGTCGGGAGAGGGCGAGGAACAGCGGGAGGGCGATCAGGGCGCCCAGGAGGGGAACCAGCCGAAGGGCGTTCTCCCCGTTCCCGAACAGCGAAACAGCGGCCTTGACCAAGAGGAGAAACCCAGCGGGGGCCACCTGGGCGAAGTCGAGGGGAGCACCTACCAGCGCCGATACCGGTCGCTCGAGAATGTTGCGGGCGAGGGCGAGCTCATCGATCCAGAGCGAGGGGTTTCCCAGATACTGCCAGAGCCGAAGCACCACGCCGGCAGCCAACGCGGCGGTGATCCAGCGCCTGTTCGAGTCCGCGCGAGTTGGAATAGGGATTTCCTTTGCGCCCGAACGTATCGGGCGGGTCCGGGATCGTCAACTCGCATCGCGGCACGCAGCGTCGGCCC
>CAZYPO010000030.1:5752-35828 GCA_964649225.1 uncultured Gemmatimonas sp.
CCGAGGCCGCGCCGGCTGCCGCGCCGCTCCTCGAGGTGATCCGGGGCCACCCCCGCGAGATCCTGGTGGGCATGGGAATGCGCTTCGCGCAGAACGTGCTTTTCTACATCTTCACCGTCTTCGCGCTGAGTTACGGTGAGAAGAGCCTGCACTACTCCAAGGGCACTATGCTGCTCGGCCTGGCCACCGCGGCCACGGTCGGACTCTGCTCGATTCCGTTATTCGGGGCGCTCTCCGACCGCTGGGGAAGGCGCCCGGTCTATCTCAGCGGCGCGATCCTGTCGTTGCTCTACGCTTTCCCTTTCTTCTGGCTGCTGGGTCGGGGCCCCGGCTTTGTGGGGCTGGCGCTGGTGCTGGGATTGAACCTGGGGCAGGACATGATGTACGGACCGCAGGCCGCCTACTTCTCCGAGCTGTTCGCGACCCGGGTCCGCTACAGCGGAGCTTCCCTGGTCTATCAGTTGACGTCGGTCTTCTCGGGGGGACTCGCGCCTTTCATCGCCACGCTGCTCCTCGCCCGCCATGGGCCGTATGCCGTGGCGACCTACATGGCCGCGTCCTGCGCGCTCACGGTGGTGGCGACGCTGCTGGCCCCGGAAACGCACAAGGTGAGACTGTCCGAAGTCGGCACGAAACTGCCACACCACCCCGAGCGAGGGCCCGCCGGAGTGGAGCCGTATCAGTAGCCCTGATTCAACTCCTGCAGCAGGGCATACACCACGACGGCGCCCCCCGCGGCAAGCACGATGAGCGCGGTCTTGCCGAAGCTTCTGTGCATGGTCGCGATCGTCTTCACGTGGCTGAGGGGCACGTAGACGCGGGCCACGGCCAGTTTGCTGGGATGGCCGTAGACGCTGTCGCCCACCAGCGCAGGGTCGTAAATCTCGATCTTCGCAGAATCGGTGCTCACGATCCGCACGGCCGTGAGGTTGGGCCTGCTGAGCACTTCGCGCGGCGGCACCGACTCGACGCGCCACGCCATGCAGCCGCTGGTGGCCATTGTGACCCAGGCTGCTACTGCCACGCGCCTTGCGCGGACCGCCCGCATTGCCACGCTCCTTCCTGAGGTCAGGACCTCGCGGCTGGTTCCGCGGCCGGTCTCCGGGAACGCTACTCCACGCAGGTCTCGTAGACAACACCCGACACAGAGCCGATTATCTTTGCGACCGGCGCACTTCGCGCCCAGGCTGGTAACCCGTTCCTTCCCTGCATGGACCAGACCTTTGACGCGGTGATCATCGGCAGCGGCTTTGGCGGTGCCCTGACGGCGCACGCGCTGGTCGAGGCCGGCTGGTCGGTGCTGCTGCTGGAGCGCGGGGACTGGGTGGAACGGGGCGAGAGCGCCTCGCGCATCGAGAACTTCGTGCTCCACACCCCCCACTACGCCCGGGACACGGGCTACCGGGTAAGCCAGGAAGGCCGTGGGGTCGAGCCGGTGGGCGCGCTCTTCTGCGTGGGTGGGGCTTCGGTGTTTTACGGTGGGGTCTCCTTCCGCCTGCGCGAACGCGACTTCGAGCCTCCGCCCGAGATCACCGGTGATTCGGGCGCCGAATGGCCCATCCGCTACGCCGATCTCGAGCCCTATTACGGAATCGCGGAACGGATCATCGGCGTGAGCGGCGCCGACTCCGGCGATCCCACCGCCCCCTGGCGGAGCAGCCCGTATCCCACCACCCCGGCGCGCTTCGCGCCCGTGTCGGAGCTGGTGGCCAGCGCGGCGCGCTCGCTCGGCCTGCACCCCTTTCCGCTGCCAATGGCGATTCATCACGGCGGTGAAGCGGGACGCGCGGTGTGTATTCGCTGCGGAGCGTGCGACGGTTTTGCCTGTCCCGTCTCCGCCAAGAACGACCTTGCGATCCGGGTGATCGCGCCACTGCTGGAGCGGGGCCTAACGCTGCGCTCAGGTACCGCAGCGGTTCGCCTGGTTGAGCACGCCGGACGCATTGTCGGCGTCGAGTGCGTGGAGCGCGCCACCGGGAAGCGCTTCACGGTGCGCGGTCGCGAGGTGGTGCTCGCGACCGGGGCTTTGGCCACGCCCCACCTGCTGCTCGCCTCGGGTGTCGAGCGCCTCAATCCGGGCGGCGGCAGCGTTGGGCGGTATCTGATGCGCCACGTCAACAGCATCACCTTCGGCTATCTGCGGCATCGCTTTGCCCCCGACGGCTTGGGCAAGGACCTGGCGATCCACGACTACTACGAGGGCGACGCCGCTGCGGGCGCCCCGGCTGGACCGATCGGCGGGATTCAATCCGTGCCAACCCCGCCGCTCGGTGTGGTGAAGGCGCAAGTGCCCGCGCCGCTCCCCTGGGTGGCCGGCATTCTGCTGCGGCGCGCGGCCGGATTGCTCACCATCGCGGCGGATCAGCCGCGGCGGGAAAACGGCGTGACCCTCGATCCCGCAGGCAGTGATGGGGCGGGCCTGCCTGCCCTCCGGATCACCCATTACTACACCGCGCGCGACCGGGCGGCGGATCGCGCGTTGCGGGCGAGGGCCCGGCAAATCCTCCGGGCCGCGGGGGCGCTGCTCTGCTATCGCCGCCCGATCCGGACCTTCTCTCACGCCCTGGGTACGGTGCGCATGGGGCACGATGAGCGGAGCGCGCCGCTCGATTCCGCCTGCCGCTTCCGCGGCATCGAGAATCTCCGGGTGGTGGACGGCAGCGTGTTTCCCACCTCGGCCGCGGTCAATCCCAGCCTCACGATCGCCGCGAACGCGCTGCGCGTCGCGGCCACCCTCACCGGCGTTGCCGCGACCACGCTGGCGGCATCGGAAGGGACCGCGTGACGCTTTCCCTGGCCCTGCTCGGCTGCGGGGCCATCGCGCGCACTCACGCAAAGACGCTCGGGCGGTTCGGCCCGCGGGTCCGGCTGGCGTTCGCGAGCCGGGACTCCACGCGCGCCGAAACCTATCGCAGGGAGTGGGGCGGATTCGCGGCGTTTCCCAGCTACGCCGCCGCGCTGGATGCCGCGGCGGTCGACGCGGTGCTGGTGACCACACCGCCGGCCCAGCACCTCGAGCTCACCCTGGCTGCCCTCCAGGCGGGCAAGCACGTGATCGTCGAGAAGCCCGCCTTCCTCCACTCGAACGACGCGGAGCAGGTCGCGGCGGCGGCGGCAGCGGCCGGGCGACAGGTGCTTGTCGCGGAGAACTACGCCTACAAGCCCCTGACGCGCACGCTGTGCCGGCTGCTCCACGCCGGGGAAATCGGCGCGACCCGGCTGGTGCGGCTCAGCGCGCTCAAGTACCAGGCGACGCCTGACTGGCGCGGCTCGCCGGCGCTGGCCGGAGGAGGCGCGCTGTTCGAGGGAGGCGTGCACTGGGTGAATCTGCTCGGCTGGCTGGGAGGAGAGATCGTAGCGGTGCACGGCTACGAACCCGGAGGGGCGGAGGGGCGGACAGGCGGGCGGGCGGACCTGGAGCGGACGATGGTCGTGGTGGTCCGCTATGCGAACGGGGCGGTGGGAACCCTGCACCATTCGTGGGAGGCGCCCGCCCGGCTCAAAGGGCTTTCGCTGTCCCAGATCATCGGGGAGCAGGGCACGATCGTCTTCGAATCGAATGGGCTGTTTGTTCTGCTCAATGGCAAGCGCAAACGGGTTCTCTTGCCCGGACTGCGCGATATCAAGGGTTTCCGCGCGATGTTCGACGATTTTCTGACCGCGCTCTCCACGGGCGCCGCGCCACGCATGACCCTGGCGGCCGCGCGCTGCGATCTGGCCGTCGTCGAGGCCGCCTACCGGACTGCCCAAGCCTGAGATGACTCTCCTGCTCATCGTGCTCATCGGCGCCGCGGTCGGTGCGCACGCCTCCACCTGGGGCATGTACAAGGACGCCCCGCACGAGGGCTTCACGCGTTCCAAGTACCTGCGAAGTCTGCTGCTCGCGGCCCTGATCGCACCACTGGTATCCCGGGTTTTTCAGGTGGTGCCGACGGCCGCCGCCGGCGCGGTGATCCTCTTCGGATGCGTGTACTCGATGGAGCGCGCCGTGCTCGAGGCCTGGAAGACGTTCTTCCGAGCGGAAGACCAGTCAAAGTACACCATCCCGATGCAGCTGGCCGTCTTGGGGAAGACGGTCCGCAGCCGCGGCGCGCGGTTCTGCTTCGGGGTGATCTACGTGGGGCTCATCCTGCTGGGCGTGGTGCTGCTGTCGCGTTACCATCCCGCCCCGGGCACCTCACCGCTGTTCCTGGCGGTCACGATCGGCGCGTTAGGCGGATGGTACAGCGCGTTCGGCGGCGCCTGGAAGGACGCGCCGATCGAAGGATTCCAGATTCTCAAGTTTTTCCGGAGCCCGCTGCTCGCGGCCTCGTTCGCGGGCGTGCTCTTCCGCCTGGGCGCGACGCCGGCACAGGGGGTCTTCGGCGCTATCGGCTACACCGTCGCGACCACCGAGACCTACAAGACCTTCTTCTTTCCCAGCAAGCCACGCGGGAAATTCGCGGGCAAGCCGGTGCGGTTTCCCGATTGGCTGCGGAAGCGGCAACGCTTCGTGCCGCTCTACGTGCTGATCTGGGTTCTGGTAGCGGCGGGGTTTCTGGCGGCACTGTAAGCACTGCGCCTTTCCGCCTCGCCGTGCTTACATCGCCACAATCGCTCTCGGATCCGGATCCCGCAGCCTCGGCCGGAGCCAGATCAGCCACCCCAGTGATGCGGCGGCGAAGCTCACCGTCGCCGCCAGGAGCCACGGCGGGCCGCCGCCGTTGGTCCAGAGCCCCACCGCCACACCGCCCAGCACCACCAGCCGGACCGCCTCGCTGACTCCCGCCCAGCTGCGCGCCTCGAGCACCCCGCCGATGTTGCCGAGCGAGAGCGCGATATAGAAGCCTCCAGCGAGCAGCTCGGGGAGAGGCAAGCCCTTGGCTGCCCGCAACAGGGCCAGGGAGCCGATCAGCACCGTGACGAACTGGACCAGCGCGTAGGCCTTGAGGGCGGCCGGCACCGGCGGCTCGTACTTCTGAAAAGTCTCGACGGAGACGGCTTTCGGCTCGGGCGGGGGACCCAGCTCCGGCGGGCGCCAGCGCGGATGCGCGAAGAGGGCGCGCAGCCGGTCGCGCCAGCGATGCGCCGCGCGCGCGTTGCGGACGATCTCGGCGAAGATGTGCAGGTTGGCGCTCAAAGGGTTCCAGGTGGCCAGCGGCTTGGTGATCCCATAGACCGGGGCGGCACGCTCCGGCTCGAAGCTGCCGAAGAGCCGGTCCCAGATGATCAGGGTCCCGGCAAAGTTCTTGTCCTGGTATTCGGGGTTTACCCCGTGATGGACCCGGTGATGCGACGGGGTGTTCAGCACCCATTCGAGCGGGCCCAGCCGGTCGACTTCGCGGGTGTGGATCCAGAACTGGTAGACCAGGTTGAGGGCGTGACACACCAGCCACATCTGGACCGGAACGCCGAGCAGCGCGATCGGCATGTAGAAGATCCAGCTGAACAGGCCGTGCAGGCTGCTCTGGCGCAGCGCCACGGTGAGGTTGAACTCTTCGCTCGAATGGTGCACGACGTGACCGGCCCAGAGCAGGCTCACCACGTGGGATGCGCGATGCATCCAGTAATAGGCAAAGTCGTCGAGTAGGAAAACCGTACCCCAGACGAGCGGCGCCGAGGGCCAGGTCGGCACAGGGAGGAAACGCTGCACCGCCCAGTGGCGCTGGACCCAGCTGTAGGCCCCGATGGTGAGCAGGGTGAGAAAGATCCCGGCGAGCTGGCTGAGGATCCCGCAGGAGAGGTCGCTGATCGAATCGCTCAGCCGGTAGAGCGACCGGCGCCTAACCTGCGCGACCAGCAGCTCGAGCCCGATGAGGGCGAAGAAGAAAGGAACCGAGAGGGTGATGATGTCCATGTGCTGACGGTCCGACCGCCGCCGCTAGGCTTCGGCCGCTGTCTCCGCCGGAAAGAGCCCGCACCCGTTCCGCTGCGCTTCGATCAGCGCGAAGAACCCCGACGGCTGGATGATGATTCCGGGAATCACCTGCTGTAGTACGTCGGGCCGCACCTCGCTCGCCTGCTTCTGTTGCAGCTTGGCTTCGAGCGACACCATGAACCCGAACGCAAAGCCGCACGCCAACACGATGCCGCCGTTCTTGAGGAATCCCTCGATCGAGTAGTCCTCCGCGGACGCGGGCGGCTTGCTGGCGTTCGCGGAGCTTCGGTAGGGGTTCCGTTCGGCGGTCTTGTCGGTGACCGGGTCCTTCACTTTGCGGAGCTTGCCCAGCTTGTGCCGCACCCAGAACTCGTCGCCCATGATCATCGGGATCGCCGCGTGCCGGATCACCAGCACCGCACCCACCTCTTCCTGCTTGACCCCGAACGCCTCCACCACTTGGCGCTTCCAGATTCCTGCGCGCCACAAGCCCGCCGAGGCATTCGGTTGGAACCAGTCAAATGCTCCGCGGTGAGGGCCCGAGAGCCGGGAGGTCCAGGAGAGGTCCCAGGGAGAGTCGGACGGGCGGGCGGTGGGACGGGCGGACGGCAGTGGGGAAGGAGTCCGTCCGACCAGTGCCGTCACCATCAGCGCGCCAAGAAACTCCCTCCGGTCGGCGCTCATGCCTCCGTCGCCAGCAGATACTGACAGCCCGCTTCCTGCGCGCGCAGTACGGCAAAGACTCCGGAAGGCTGCAGGATCACGCCCGGGATCACGTGGGCGAGCGCCATCTCGCGGGCCTTCGCGTCGTCGAGCTTGGTCTGGGCCTTGACCTGCTCCACCACGTTGAGCGTGAACGCGAGATTGCACGCCAGAACCGTCGCACTCGCCAGGACCTTCTTGAGCGAATCATCGGCCAGCGCCGGCGGCAGTCCGATGATATTGGGGCCGAAGAAAGGATTCCGCCGGATCGGCGTCTTGGTGCCGGGATTCATGATCTTGAGGTCTGCGCCGACATGATGGTGATCCCAGAATTCGTCGTTCATGATCATCCAGATAGCGTTATGGCGAAGCACCACGACCCCGTTCATGTCGGCCGGGGTCGCGCCGTAGACTTCCGCGTAGTCCTTCATCCAGATGAGCGGCCGCAGCAGCCCGAGCCCCATGGAGATCTCGGTGTTGTCGAAGACCGCCCGGTGCTTGCCGGTGATCCGGCCGGCCCAGGAGACGTCCCACGGGGAGTCGGACGGGCTCGCGACACCCGCCGGTCCGAGCGACCGTCCGTCCAACCGTCCGACCAAAGAAGCCATGCCCAGCCCGAGCACAGAACCCACAAACTCTCGCCGATCGCCGCTCATGGGGATCTCCGTCAAGTGAGGTGATGCGCCTTGCGCCCGCCGCGGGCGAGGTGATCATGCGTGAACTCTACTTTCACCAGCTCCGCGGCCATCCGGATGGCGCGATCCACCAGCTGCTCCGCTCCCTCGCGCAGCTCGGCGCTATTCTCCACCTGCAGCACATTGTTCTCCATGTCTTCCGCCGACCAGCCGCGTGAGTGGGCGATGAACGGGAACTGGGGGAAGTGAAAGCCCAGCTCGCCGAAGAACATCAGGAGATGGCCCGCGACTTCCTGCACGTTGTCCTGGCCACCGGTGATAATGAAACTGGCGACCTTGTTGCGAATCAATACTCGGTTCCGAATGGTGACCTGATTCTGAACACAATTCAGCCGCTCGGCCATCTTGTAGAACAGGGAGCTCGACGCGCCCCACCGGATCGGGGTGGCGACCAGCACCACGTCGGCCCAATGGACCAGCGCCTCATAGACTTGGTCCAACTGGTCGCCCGGATCCATTTGCGTGATGGAGCAGGGCCAGGTACAGGCGTGCGCGCTCTTGGAGTAGTAGCCCTCGCAGTGGCGGAAGCGGAGATCATTCAGCTTGATGAGCCGGGTTTCGCTTCCGGAGGCCGTCTGGGCGTGGCGCAGCGCGGCCTCGAGCAGCAGCTCGGAGGTGGAGAGCCGCGGATTGGCGGGATCCATCGCGGTGGTGGAGATCCCCACCACCCGCACCGGGCCGGGAGCGCGCTCGACCTTGCGAGCCAGCGGATGCGGCTCGTGCGGAATCCTGGTGCGCTTGGTGGCGGGCTCCAGATTCACCCAGAGGTGCCCGCCTTCGACCTTTACCTCATGGCGAGGCACCGCCTCGTTCTCATAGCCGGGCTCGCCCTGGCCGCCGAGCCGGTGATATTTCCAATTGTGCCATGGGCAGGTGATGTACTCGCCGTCCAGGCGCCCTTCGCCCAGGGGCCCGCCCGCGTGGTTGCAGGTGCCGGAGATGGCCCCGAACACTCCGTCGTGATAGCTCAGGGCGATGCGCGTGCGGCCAACCGTGAGCTGCCGGAGCGGAGCCTGGCTCAGCGCTTCGGCCGGACCGAGGTCATGCCAGACGGGCTCGGGCATCGACGAACCTGGCTGAAAGGAAAGCTTGCGAAAGATAAGTGCGCCGCCGATCAGGCGGTGGTGTGCTCTTGCCGCGCGGCACGGTGCCGCCGCATGAGGACCCGGAGCTCGCGGAGTGTCGCGGGGCGCGCCCCGGCGGCCCGGTTGCGGGCGCCGATCTCGAAGGCGATCCGCCACTGCTCCCGCAGCGTGGCGTATGCCTCGCGCAGTCGGTGCTCGGGATCGTAGATGCTGGTGGCCTCGGACGTGGCGCCATTTAGCTCCAGAATTCGAAATCGGCCGGCGCGGAGCGCATCCGCGGATTCAGTCCGGACATCGTAGCGCCCGAACCAGAACCCCTCATAGCCCTGGCTGACCCGGTCGACCTCCGCCTCGAGCGCCGGCGTCAGCAGGCCTCCCCCATCGAAGAACGCCGCTCCCCGGCAGTGGGTGCCCAGCTCGGCCAGCGGGATCACGCTGGCGGCCGCCGGGGTTTCCCAGAGTCTTTCCGCGTGCGTATCCAGGAAGAAGCGGGCCATGCCGAGCGTTGCTTCGTTTCGCAGGATGAGGGTTTCGAGCGTGGCCTGCCCGTCGCCCGTCACCGAGGGCAGCCGTTTCTCCGTGATCGAGAAAATTCGCCCGCTCGGCTGGCCGGGAATCCGGTAATAGAAGAGCCCGAACTCTGCTCCCTCGACAAATTCCTGTGCCAGGACATCGCCGCGGACGCGCTCGAAGTAGCTGCGCGCCTCGGCTGCCGAGCGCGCGATCGCCACCCCATCCCCGCGCTCGCCAATGTCCGGCTTGAGCACGACCGGCCAGCCGAGCCGGTGAGCCGCCATGAAGGACTCGACCTGCCGCAGCTTCGCGGGGGGCTCATCCCCGGCCGGAATGCGTGTGGTTGCCGCCAGCCGCTCGGCGGTCCCGCGGAGTCCCTGCAGGATTTCCCATTTCGATTCCCCGACGAAGCCGCCGCCCGGGATCGCGGGATTGGCGGCACTCCAGAGAGTCAAGCTCCGGTGCTTGAGGCCCAGACGGAGGATGTGGAGGATGATGGGTGGGTAGAACGCCCAGCGGGGCCAGAACTCCCAGCGCGTCAGCCGGATCCAGCGGGAGCGCAGCAGCCGGCGCCCACGCCACGAGACGAGTGGCACGACCAGCTTGACCGCCAGCAACAGGATGAGCGCGGCGAGCGCCACGAGTGGGAACGACCAGCGCCGCCAATCCGCGAAGAGCATGGGTGCCGCATCGGCGTAGAGCACCGCGACGCCGACCAGGAGCGGTGTCCAGAGCCCCGCGGCGAGCAGGAAGTACCCCGCGAAGGGCAGGAAGGGAGTGTGCAACACTCCTGCCGCGACGTAGGTGGGCAGCCGGCTTCCCGGGACGAAACGGGAAGTGAGCACCACGATGGGGCCGCGGCGTGTGAGCCAATCGGAGGCGCGCCTGAATCGAGCCCAGGCCCAGGTCCGCCCGATCCAGCGGCCGGCTCCGTAGAGCAGCAAGTCTCCCGCGACAATCCCCACGAAACACGCCAGGGTCCCCGGCAGGAATCCGATGGTGCCCCGGCTCACTAGGAGGCCCGTCGCGATACAGGTGAAATCCTCCGAGACCAGGGTCGCCAGGGCGAGCAGCAGGAGCAGCACGACGAAGCCGATCCCGTTTGCCGGCGGAGCTTCGCGCGGGTCGAAGGGCCGGGCCGACGCCCGAAGGCGATCGGGAGCGGCGGTGGCCCGCGTGGTGGCCTGGCCGTGCTCCGCCTGCTCGATGAACCGCGCGATCGGCAGTGCCAGCAGCGCCGGCTGGCGGAACGCCATGAAGTGGTTACCGGGCAGCATCAGGAGCACGCTCTGTGGCACCAGGCGGGCGTGCTCGCTCGCGATTGCAGCGGGCACCAGGGGGTCCGCCTGCCCCTGCACGATCAGCATCGGGCCGGCGTAGCGGCTGAGGATCCCGCGGAGCGGCCGCTGATCGGAATCGTAAAAGTTCCGCGCGTACTGGTGCGTCAGCATGGCGTCGTCGAAGGCGCCAAAGTGGGGAACCGCGTTGCGCAGCATCCAGAGCCCGCCGAGCTGCAAGCCGTGGATCAGATGATTGAGGTGGTAGTCGCCCAATAGCTCGTACTCCTGGGCACCGATCGCGGAGAGCATGGTGATTGATGCCACCCGCTCCGGCGCGAGGTCGGCCAGGTTGAGCGCGACGCCCCCGCCCATGCTGAAGCCGAGTAGGTGCGCTCGCGCGATACGGAGCGAGTCGAGTAGCTGGAGCACGTAGCGGGCGTGTGCGCGAATGGAGTAGTCCGGCACCGTCCGGCTGGAGCCGCCGAAGCCCGGGAGGTCTGGCGCGAGTACCCGGAATCGGCCAGCGAGGAGGCGGCCAAGGGGCAGTACTTCGTGGTGGTCGCCGGGGCTGCCGTGCAGCAGGACGATGACCGGCGCGGCCGAATCCGGGGCGGAATCGTATACCGCGAGCCGCACCGCCTGGCGGCTCTCGCGCTCGCCGGCGATTGCGCCGACCAGGATCACTCGCTCACCGGATCGCGGCACGCCGTCCGTGCGATGCGCGGCCCGCGCCAGCTGGCTCGCCACAAGCAGCAGGAAGTATCCCGGCAGGATGACGCGCAGCCAGAGCCGGCGCCGGGTCAACGCATCGGCTCCGCCGCCCGGGGGAGGCTCAGCTCGCTCACCTGTACGCTCTCGCAGGGTGAGCCTTCGATCTGACGGAGGCGGATCTCCTCGCGGGAAACGCTGACCAGGGTGCAGCTCACCGTCACCGCATCCTCGCGATGCATGCAGACGGAGAGTGCTCCGCGCTCAGGCTGGTGGCTCCGATGCAGCTCGGCGAGTAGCGCGGGCGTCAGCCCTCCTGCGCCGAGGGCCCCGGCGCGGAAGGCGGCGGCGCGCGCCCGCTCGGCGCTCTGCTGATCGGCGCCGGAGCTGGCGGCCAGCAGTCCCGCCGCCGCGATATCCACCCTGGTGAGCCCGCTCCCGGTCCATTCGAAGAGCTGGACGCTCGGCGCGGATCCCACGCAGGCCAGGGTGAACGGGCGGTAACGCATGAGCATCCGCGATTCCAGCGCGGCTGCGACCTCCCGTGGCGAAACGGTCGCCGCGAGCTCCAGCACCAGGAGCCCGCGACTCACGAAGCCCGCCCCGCCGTCGTGCGGGGTGTCGTCGTACCGATTGAGCAGGGCGAGGGTGAGGCCGCGGTCGTTCACCGAGATCCAGCTGCCGCCCGCTTCCGGATCGAGCGGCGCGAACACCGACACGCCATCGATTTGGCGGCGGGCGGGCGGGATTCCCGGGGCACGGCTGCGGCGCTCATCGCGATTCATGGCAAGCGCGTACCCTCCGGGCAGGGGCACCCAACTCAGGGTGCACATTTAGCGCAGGGAGCGCAGATGCGTCAGGGTCGAGGGCGCCAGTCCGAACTCCGCCCCGACCGGGTTAGGCAGATCCGGCAGCAGGAGCTTGATGAGCGCGTAGTGGTGCACCGTGTGATTGCAGAGGAATTGCAGCTCGCGACCCGCGGATGAAGCCCGCCAGTCCGGACGGTTCGCGCCGGCCTCGGTCTCCATCTGGACCTCCAGCGGCCGCTCGGCGGCGCCCTCCAGGGCGTCGAGCGCCGCCAGGCAGCGCCGGGTTGCCTCGAGTGCGGCGGCCCGCGAGCGCTCCAATAGCCCGTCGCGTTCCCGTGCGTCGTAATCCACCCGCGCGGCCCCGAATCCCCGGAGGAACGCCAGGTAGTGCTCGAGTGCATGACGATAGTGCGGCCCCACGCGTGCATACTGCGCGTCGCTGAGGCCCTCCAGCAGCGCCAAGCCCTGCTGCAACAAGACGCGATTTCCCGCCAGCGGCAATCCGGCGGCCTCGGTCATTCGCTCCTCCAGCGAACCGGCACGAACCGCGCGGCGATTTCCCGCTGCAGTTGCTCGGCCAGCGCTCCGCGCGTCGGGGCGAGCACCGGTGCGGCACCGAACTCCACGATCGCGTCGAAGTTGCGCAGCCGCAGCACCGTCCAGAGGTGAGTCGCGAAGGCCATCGTCCCCCACCAGCAGATGGCGAGCTCCGGCGGCGGCGCGTGCCGCGCGGTCCGATAGGTAATGGCGGCATAGTGTACGGGGTACTGCTCGCGGGCGGCCCAGTCCAGCAGGGCGGGCTTCATCGGCAGTAATCCGGCGCCGTTCGAGGTGGTGCCCTCGGGAAACAGCAGGACGCCGTCACCCCGTGCGATGGCCTCGTCGATCTGGTCGAGCACGCGCACCGCGTCACGCCGGACTTCGCGCTTGACCCAGATGGTGCCCGCCAGCTGGGCCAGCGGTCCCAACAGGGGCCACGAGCGCATGTCCCGCTTCGCCACGAACACGCCATCGACGTAGCTGAATAATAGGAGAATGTCGAGGTAACTGAGATGATTGGTGACCAACAGAAAGGGCGCGCGGGGAGGCCGGCCAATGAGCTGCCGGCGCATGCCGGCCAACCGGCAAAGCCCGCGCGCCCAGTGCCGCTCCGAGAAGTGCCGCCAGAAGAGCCTGGCCCGCGGTACCGGCAAGCTGAGCAGCGAGCCGAGCATCCAAATCCAGAACCAGGCGACGGTCCATGCCAAGAGACCGAGCCCGCGGAGCGCCGCCCGGACCCGCCCGCCACGGATCAAGGCGGTCCTCGGCGGTGGAATAGCAGGAGGCGCAGCCCTTACGTCGATCCGCATGCCCCAATTGTAAGGGTTAGCGGTCGTGCTCGCCCTTGCTTTGCCGGAAGAAGGCGCGGTAGGTGACGCCGGGCAGCTCCTGAACATCCAGCAGAACCAGCCAATCGATCGTTTTGAACTCGTGGTCGATTGCCGGCGGACCCAGAATCCTGGCCCCCAGGGTGAGGTACGCCTGGAAGAGCGCCGGGATCTTCGGGGTCGGGTAGCCGGTGGCCGGCGACTGGTCGCTGGTCACGCAGCTCGTCTCGGACTTCGGGGGGACGTGGAGGGTCGGGTGCCCGGCACCAAGCTGCTCGAGGTGGCGATGCACCCGCAAGCCGAACGCCTGGTCCTGCGAAGTGAGCGAGCAGCAGCCGAACAGCACCGTCTTGTGGTTCCAGGTCAGGTAGCTTGCTAACCCGCGCCACAGCAGGTTGAGCACCCGGCCGTTGCGATGCGGCTTGGCCACGCAGGCACGCCCGATCTCGACCGCTTTTGCTCGCACCGCCTCCGGCAGGACGTCGAGCTCGAAGAGTCCGGCGGAGTAGTATCCTCCCTCGGCCGCCATTTCGCCGGTCTGCATCCGGTAAGTACCGACGATGCTACGGCTCTCCCGCTCCTCGATCAGCAGGTGATGAAAACGGCGGTCGAAGTCGTCTTCGTCTCGCTGGTCGGCGTGAGCGCCGTCCAGTCCCTCCTTGAGCTCGAGATTGAACACCTGGTAGCGCAGTCGGAGGATGCGGTCCAGATCCTCCTCGGTCCGCGCGAAGCGCAGCAAGTAACGGCCGGCCGAGGTGGTCGAATTGGGGACCGCCCAGGCAGCGGAAGGAAACGCGGAGGCCAGGACGCGCATGGTCATCGCTGCAGCATCTGGATGGCTTCCGGGGCGGCGCGAAGGAAGAGCAGCGCCCCTTCCCGGAGCACCTGTCCGCGCACCCGAACGGGACGGCCCACCGCCGGCAGAATGCCGCGCGGCATCGGACCGCCACCGGCATCGGTCAGGATCAGCTGGCTTTCATGGCCCAGCGAATCGCGGAGCACCAGCAGCGGCGGCAGTCCTCCGCTCACGCAGCGCACCGCGCAGTCGAGATGGGTTTTGCCCTCGCCCGGGTTCATCACTCCGGTCCAGCATTTCGAATCCACGATCTCTCCGGTCAGGCTAAACTCACCGAGCGCCTGCTGTGACAGCGTTTCCGGGCCAACTTCCCCTGCCGGCAAGAGCGAATCCACCTCGAGCATTGCCGCGTTGCCCCGCTCGGCGAGGGTCCCGATCAGTCTGACGCTGCGTCCGTCATAGGGCGCCGCGAGCGAGGCGGCTCCGTGTTTCCCGGCTGCGGCCAGAAGGTACTGGGTAATCCCCGTCGCGGAAGCCACCTCCAGGCGCGGGTAGGGCTTCGCCACCAGCCGGCCGGTCACGGCGCGCGGGTGCCCGTACTCGAAGCGTGAGTCGGCGAAGGGGCCCTGCGCGAGAGCCAGTGTCACCACCGTCATCGCGGCCAACCCGCCGATCGCCGCCACCGCGTTGCGGGTGTGCCGTGCGAGTGCGGGCGAGGCCTTGGACTCGTAACCGATGTAGAACGGCGGGTCGCTCCGCGCTACGGCGTTGGCTACCGCCAGCGGCTCGACGAACGTTCCCGGCGCATTGGGCCTGCTCCATACCTGGACGCGGTCATCCTCCACTCTGATGGCGTAGGTCGGCACCTTGTCGTCGAACGGCGGGGGCGAGGTTCCGGTCTCCGGACGATACTGATACCCATGCCAGGGACAGGTGATGCACCCGTCGACGATCCGCCCTTCACCCAGCGGACCGTTCTGATGCTTGCAGACGTTCGACACGGCGCTCAGGCGGCCCAGGTGACGGAACACCGCCACCCGTTCCCCTCCCACCAGCGCCGTTCGGGCCCTGCTCTCCGGGATCTCTTCGGCCCGGCAGACCTCCACCCACTCGGCAGCGTTTCCGTCGCGATCCTGCGCTTGCTCCTTGAGCCCTGCAGCGAGGTGCAGTCCGAGGACCAGCGCGGCGCCGACGGCCGTGGCGGCAGGTCCAATCCAGCCTGCCTCTGCCTGGATGGTGCCGAGTGCCACATGCCCAATCAGCAATGCATATGCCAGGTAAACCAGCATGTGCAACGCCTTCCAGACCGCCGGCGAGAGCACCGAAAGCCAGAAATCGTGGCTGGTTGCCGCCATCACGATCAGGATGAGCAAGGCCGCCAGACCGAGCAGCTCGAACGGAAAGCCCGCGAGGGAGCCGAAGGCGGTGTTGGAGCTGAGCAAGCTTACCAGCGGATTGACGTCGCCGAGCGCGTGATACTGAAGGAGGACGAAGCCGGCGTGCGTCAGGGCGACCAGGCACATGGTAACGCCCAAGTGCCGCCGGTTATAAAGCAGCGGCAGAAACGATGGGTTGAGTCGGCAGAGCGGGCCGATCACGAGAATCACATGCAGTAGCACAAAGGCGGTGAGCCCCAGCCCTCGGATGAGGCCGGTCTCAGCGGTCACATGGGGATGGGTGAGCAGTGTCGTGACAACGAAAAGGGCCACGAGCAGCGGCACCGCGAGTGCGATGACCGTGTCGTAAACTCGTTTCTGGCGGTTCCAGTTGACCGCGACGTAGCGGTTGCTCACGGCTGCGCCAACTCGGCGGGAATCGACTGACGGGGCATGGGGCGACGCGCCAGCACCGCCGCGACGACGATGGCGGCGACCGCCACTGCCAGCGCCACGATGACGCGCAGGTGCAGCCGCCGCAGCCGCCGGATCATCTGGCCCGGAGCAGTCGGCGCAGCAGCCAGGGCCACAGCAGCGCCGCGCCGGGCATGATCAGCAGGCGAAATCCGAGTGTGCCCACACGCGCCGCCGGGTCGAGCCGTCCTGACCACCGCGCAACGAATGGCACCGCGAAGGCCAGCCCGAGGGCCAGATACCCCGCCGATGCACCCACCAGCACTCCCGCCAGCCGGTCGCTCATCCGGGGACCCCTCGGAGGTGTCGAGGCAACGCTAGCGCTGGAACCCGGGTCTCCGATAGGGCCTCCCTCGGGGCTCGATGTTGACGGTTTCCCGGCTGGCATTTCACCGTTCTGCTCCTCCTCCTGGCGAGCTGCTCTACCGGGCCGCTTGACCCCGTTGCCCCAGGACGGCGCGGACTACTTCGTGATTCCTCGTTATGACCTCGTGATTGTCGCGACTGCGGGTACTCACGAGTTTGACCGGCCAGTGCGCTTTCTCTACGAGGACATCCTGCCTGCCGTCCACTGAGGGCCGCACCCCAGGAGAAGTCCGGGTTCGATCCTGCCCCTTCATGGGGTGAGACGCCCTCTCCGGGGGCGGCTCGAACAGAGTTCCGACTTCCGGGCCGCCCAGCGCCGCAAACTGGCGCCCGCCCAAAGGGGAGTCCAGATTCCGTCACGGTTCCTCTCCACGTCACGGAGTCTGTATGCTGTCCCGCTTTCGGCTCGGCCATGGCCTCGCCCCGGTGGCTCTCCTGGCCTCGCTCCTCGCCGCCCCCCCCACGCTGCGCGCTCAAGTTTCCACGATCGCCGAGAAGACGCGGGGGTTGAACCGGCTGGACGGCTTCGTGCCCCTGTATTGGGATGCGAGCAGCGGCAAGTTGTGGCTGGAAATCCCCGCGGCCCTCAAGGATCAGGAGCTGCTTTATGTCACGGGCGCCCCGACTGGTCTCGGGTCGAACGATATCGGGCTGGATCGCGGCCAAATCGGCCGGGAGCGCATCGTCCGGTTCGAGCGCTACGGCAACAAGGTGTTGATGGTCCAGCCCAACTACGACTTTCGAGCCAGTGATCCCGACCCCTATGCCCAGAAGTCCGTCACGGAGTCCTTCGCCACCTCCACGCTCTGGGGATTCAAGGTCGAAGCCGAGAGCAACGGCGCGGTGCTGGTCGACGCCACCGATTTTGCTCTGCGCGACGTCCACGATGCGATCGGCGCCCTCAGCCGGGCGCGCCAGGGCACCTATCGGGTCGACGTTTCTCGCAGCTCCATCTACCCCGCCAATACCAAGGTCTTTCCGCGCAACACCGAGATCGAGACCACGCTTACCCTGACCGGCGACAGCCCGGGCGCCTGGGTACGCGACATCGCGCCATCGCCCGAGGCGTTGACGCTGCGCGAGCGGATCAGTCTGGTCGCGCTCCCCGAGCCAGGCTACAAGCCCCGCGCCTTTGACCCGCGGGCAGGCTTCTTCGGCATTTCCTACGCCGACTACACGGCGCCGCTCGGCACCGATCTCACCAAAAAGTTCATTGCGCGCCACCGATTGCAGAAAAGGGATCCCCGCGCCGCGGTGAGCGAGGCCGTCAAGCCGATCGTGTATTACCTCGATCGCGGCGTGCCGGAGCCGATCCGCGCCGCGCTGCTGGCGGGGGCCCGCGACTGGAGCCAGGCCTTCGAGGCGGCGGGCTACAAGGACGCCTTCAAGGTCGAGCTGCTCCCCGAGGGGGCCGACCCGATGGATGCCCGCTACAACATGATCCAGTGGGTCCATCGCTACACCCGGGGCTGGAGCAACGGCAACACCGTTACCGATCCCCGCACGGGCGAGATCATAAAGGGCCTGGTGACCCTGGGCTCCCTGCGCGTGCGGCAGGATTATCTGATCGCGGAGGGCCTGCTGAGCCCGTACAAGACCGGGGATGAGCGCGCGACGGCCGCGCAGACCATGGCGCTGGCCCGGCTGCGCCAGCTCGCGGCCCACGAGGTCGGCCACACCCTTGGCCTGCAGCACAACTACATCTCCAGCATCGCCAACCGTGCTTCGGTGATGGACTACCCCCATCCGGTCACCCGGCTGCTGCCCGACGGCAGCATCGATCTTTCCGATGCCTACGCGGTGGGCATCGGGGCCTGGGACAAGGAAGCCATCAAGTACGGCTACTCCGATTTTCCTCCCGCTACCGACGAAGCGAAGGCGCTCGACGCCCTCCTGACGGGCGCGCGCGCGAAGGGCCTCCTCTTTCTGACCGACCAGGATGCGCGCCCGTTCGGCAGCGCGCACCCTAACACGCATCTCTGGGACAACGGCGCCGACGCTCCGGCCGAGCTGGCCCGGGTGATGCAAGTGCGCCGCGCCGCGCTCGACCGCTTCGGCGAGCAGGCCATCCGGCGCGGCCAGCCGATGGCATTGCTCGAGGAAGTCCTGGTGCCGCTCTACCTCCACCATCGCTACCAGGTGGAGGCGGCGGTGAAAGTCGTGGGCGGCCAGTACTACACCTACACCCTGCGCGGCGACGGCCAGGAGCCTCTCCACCCGGTGCCTCCAGCTGAGCAGCGCCGCGCCCTCTTCGCGGTGCTGCGAACCCTGAGCCCCGCCGAGCTTGCCTTCCCCCGCGCCGTGCTCGCGAAGCTCCCGCCCCGGCCGTCCGGATTTCCCGAGCATCGTGAGCTGTTCGACAAGGTCACCGACCCGGTGTTCGATGCCCTCACCCCGGCCTCGGCGGCCGCCGACCTGGTGGCGCAGCTGGTCCTGAATCCCGAGCGTGCCGCGCGGCTGGTTCAGCAGCACGCGCTCGATCCCGCCCAGCCAGGGCTGGCCGAAGTCATCGACAGCACGCTCGGAGCGGGGAGGCCGGAACCGGAAGATTCCTACCAGGCGGCGCTGGGCAGGGCGGTGCAGCGGGTGCTGCTGGAACGCCTGATGTGGCTGGCCCAGACCGCGCGCAGCGGCGAGGTCAAGGCCATCGCCACGATGAAGCTGCGCGCCTATCTGGCCCAGCTTCCGGAGGTGAGCGCGGCTCAACTGACGGGCGCAGCGGAAGGGACCGCCCACGTGATGGCGCTCGCGGCGGACCTCCGCCGCTTCCTCGAACGGCCCTGGGATCCCACCGCGCTGCCGCGGCCGTTTACGCCTCCACCCGGAATGCCGATCGGGGAGGAGCCGTAGTGCCGGCCACGCTGATCCCGAACTACGTCGCGGGCGCCTGGACCCGCGCGGAAGGCGCGGATTCGCTGCCGATCGTCGATCCCGCCACCGGCGACACCCTGGGCCGGGTGCCGCTTTCCAGTCGCGAGGATGTTGCCGCGGCGGTGGCGGCGGCCAAGGCGGCCTTTCCCAAATGGCGCGTCGTCCCGGCCGTCGAGCGGATCCAAGTCCTCTTCCGGCTCAAAACCCTGCTGGAGGATCACTTCGACGAGCTGGCCGAACTGATGACGCGGGAGCACGGGAAGACTAGGGAAGAGTCCGCCGACGAGCTGAAGCGCGGCATCGAGAGCCTCACCCACGCCTGCGCGATCCCCACGCTCATGATGGGAGATACGCTGGAGGACATCGCACCCGGGATCGACTGTGAGACGATTCGCCAGCCCCTCGGCGTGTTCGCCGTGGTCACCCCATACAACTTCCCCGTGATGATCCCGCTCTGGTTCTGGCCCTTTGCCATCGCCACGGGCAACACGGTCGTCCTCAAGCCGAGCGAGCGCGATCCGCTCACCCACCAGCGGGTGGTGGAGCTGGCCGCCAAGGCCGGGCTGCCCGCCGGGGTGCTCAATGTGGTCCACGGGAGCCAGCAGGCGGTCCATGCTCTGCTGGAGCATCCCAATATCACGGGCGTCTCCTTCGTGGGCTCGAGCCAGGTTGCCAGGAGCCTCTACGCGAAAGCCGCCGCGCACGGCAAGCGGGTGCAGGCGCTCGGCGGGGCCAAGAACCACATGATCGTGCTTCCGGACGCCGATGTGGCCGCCACGACGAAGGCCGTCGTGGCCTCGGTGTATGGCGCCACTGGACAGCGCTGTCTGGCGGGCAGCATCATCGTGGGTGTGGGCGAGGCCTACCGTCCGATCCGCGAGTCGATTCTGGAGAGTGCGGCGCAGCTCAAGCTGGGGTCGGGGCTCGACGCCGGCGTCACGATGGGACCGCTGATCTCCGCGTCGCACCGCGAGCGCGTCGCCGGCTACGTCGCCCAGGGCGAGCGGGACGGTGCCCGGCTGCTGCTCGACGGTCGCGACGCGAGCGTGACCGCCTATCCCAAGGGGCACTGGTTCGGACCCACCGTCTTCGAGGGGGTTACCCCAGAGATGTCCATCGGGCGCGAAGAGATCTTCGGCCCGGTGGCGGGTCTCACCCGGGCCGAATCACTCGACGCCGCCATCGCCCTGGTTCACCGCAACGCCTACGGCAACGCCATTTCCCTCTTTACGACGAGCGGTGCCGCAGCCCGCGAGTTCCGCTATCGCGCCGGGATCAGTATGATCGGGGTGAACATCGGCGTGGTGGCCCCCATGGCGTTCTTTCCCTTCGGGGGCTCGCGGGGGTCCTTCTACGGCGATCTCAAGGCTCAGGGCAAGGACGCCATCGAGTTCTACACCGACCAGCGCGTCGTGATCTCGAAGTGGTCTTAACAGGAGGCCAGCCGATGAAAACTGTTCTCATCCTGTTCGCGACGTCATCCCGGTGACCGCGCGCCGGGGAGAATTCCGCAGCATCAAGCTCACCGTGCAGCGCGCGGTGGATTTCCATCGGCGGGCGCTGCTACGTCTCTTCGGACTGCAATAGGAGCGAGCCATGGGCACAACTCTCCCGTCCCCCACCGACCTCGCGTCGAGCGTGAAGTCCGGCTGGAAGGATTTCGTCATTCCCGCCGCGGCTCCCTATTACAAGGAGCCGCTCGTCCTCGTCGAAGGCAGCGGCTCATATGTCACCGACGCCGACGGAGTCGAGTACCTCGACTTTTTCTGTGGAATCCTGACCACTGGCATCGGGCACTGCCATCCGGAGGTCACCGAAAGGGTCCGCGAGCAGGTTGGCCGGTTGGGCCACGTCTCCACCCTTTACCTCAACGAGCCGCAGGTCAATGCGGCGCGCCGGCTCGCGGGGATCGCACCCGGCGGCCTGCGCAAGACCTTCTTCACCAACAGCGGTACGGAGGCGGTGGAAACCGCGGTTATGCTTGCCCGGATGTACACTGGCCGCGACGAGATCATCGCCCTCCGCTACGGATACTCCGGCCGTTCCGCCCTGGGCACTACCCTGACCGCGATGAGCGGCTGGACGCCGCTCGGCGGCTCGGTGCCCTGGGTCAAGCACGCGCTGTCGCCCTATTGCTACCGCTGCGCCTTCGGCCCCCCCCACGATGACTGTGCCGAGCGCTACGCCCGTGACGTCGAGGAAGTGATCCTCACCATGACGAGCGGCAAGCCGGCGGCTTTTTTCGCGGAAACCATTCTGGGGGCCGGGGGCTACATCGTGCCACCACTGGGGTACTTCCAGCTGGTGGCCAAGCTGATCAAAAAGCACGGGGGCCTCTTCATTGCCGATGAGGTGCAGGCCGGCTTCGGGCGGACCGGCGGCAAGTGGTTCGGCATCGAGCATTGGGACGTCGAGCCGGACATCATGGTGATGGCCAAGACCGTTGCCGGAGGTATGCCGGTCGGTGCCACCATAGCGCGCGAGGAGATCGCCGGCGCGTGGAAGGGCAAGACCATCTCCACCTTCGGTGGCAATCCGGTGTGCATGACGGCGATGGATGCCACCCTGGAGATCATGCAGCGTGAGAACGTCCCCCAGCGCAGCCTCGAGCTCGGGCGCACGCTTCGCGCGGGACTCGACCGCCTGGCCGAGCGATATGAGTGGATCGGGGATGTGCGCGGCATGGGGATGATGCAGGCGATGGAGCTGGTGGAAGACCGCGAAACCAAGGAGCCGAGCCCGAAGAAGGCGGCCGCGCTGCTCGAAAGCGCCAAGCAGGAACGGTTGCTGATCGGAACCGGCGGGCTCTTCGGCCACGTGATCCGGATCGCCCCGCAGCTCCTGATGAGCGAAGCCGAGCTCGCGGATGGCCTGGAACGGCTGGAGAGGGCGTGCAGCCGGGTCACATGAGGCAGGGTTGGCTGCTGGTGCTGCTGGTGGCCCTGGGCACCCGCGGCCTGGAGGCCCAGGCCGTGTCCACCCGCACGCAACTGCTGCGGCTCGAGGACGGCTGGGCGAGCGCGCTGGTGCGGCGGGATACGGCCTACTTTCGCCGGACCCTTGCGCCCGGCTTCATCTATAGCGAGGACGCCCGCTCCTTCACCCGCGCGGAAGTATTGCGGGATCTCCTCAATCCCTCAGACAGTGTGACCGAAGCCCACAACGAGGAGATGGTGGTGCATGAGTTCGCCGCCACCGCCGTGGTGACGGGCTGGCTGGTGGTGCGTGGCCGGGGGACCGGAGGAGCTTTTGACCGCCGCTATCGATTCACCGATATGTGGCTCCGCGCGGCGGGCCGCTGGCGGATCATCGCGGCCCATGACTATCTGGTGCCGAAGACGTAACGGCTGACGCTAATGCGCGGCAGCCTCCTCGTCCTGTTCGTCACCGCCTTCGTGGACATGGTGGGACTCACCATGATCCTGCCGCTGCTCCCGTTCTACGCCAAGGAGCTCGGCGCCAGCGCCACCCTGGTGGGACTCCTGATCGCCGCCTTCTCACTCGCCCAGCTGGTGGTGGCACCGGTCTGGGGCCGCTTTTCCGACCGCTACGGCCGGCGTCCCGCCATTCTCGCCGGTCTGCTGGTGACGGCCGTCGCCTACGTGCTCTTCGCGTTTGCCGGCTCCCTGGTCCTGCTGCTGCTCTCCCGGGTCATTCAAGGCGTCGGCGGAGGGACCATCGGCGTCGTCCAGGCCTACGTGGCCGATGCCTCGCCGGTTGAGCGCCGGACCAAGAGCCTGGGCTGGCTCTCGGCCGTCACCAGCCTCGGGGCGGTGGCCGGCCCGGCGTTCGGTTCGTTGATGATCGCCCTTGGCGGCCGCAGCGCGCCGGGGCTTGCCGCTGCCGGGCTGGCGGCGCTGGTTGCCGTGTTCGCCCAGCGTTTCCTGCGCGAGTCCCGGCTCTTCACGACGACCGGATCGCAGGCGACTTCTCCGCTCCCGACGGGCCGGGCCGCCATCGGGCGGATCGTGACCCGCTGGCGAGAGCCCGCCTCCCGGCTGGTCTGGATCTACGCCGTCGCGATCGGCGCCTTCTACGGCACCGGGCAGACCGCGCCCTTGCTGCTGGCCGAGCGCTTCGCGATTACCGAGCACAACGTCGGCTACTTCATCATGTACCTGGGAGGAATGGGAGTGCTCATCCGGTCCTTTCTCCTGGGGCCGATCGTGGATCGCCTCGGCGAGGCAAGGCTTTCCCGACTGGGGATTGTGTGTCTGGCGAGCGGCCTGGCCTGCACCGGACTGGCCCGCAGTTACCCGCTGCTCGGGCTGGGATTCACGCTGATGCCCCTCGGCACCGCGTTTCTGTTTCCCTGCGTCACTGGGCTGCTGTCCAGGGTGGTATCGGCCGGGGAGCGCGGGCTGTACATGGGGGTGCAGCATACGTTCGGCGGCGTCTCCCGGGTCGCGTTTCCGGTGGCCGCGGGCGTCGCGATGGATCGCTTCGGAGTGGGGGTGCCCTTCTGGGTCGCCGGGACGCTGGTGCTGCTGACCTTGCCGCTAACCCGTGGTATGGCCGGATTCCTCGGCGCCGAGCCCGAGCCCGCCGCGGAAGAGCGCGCGATCTCGGCGGCCGATGTGACCGGGGAAATCCCGGTCGTTCCCCCGCAAGGCTCCTAGCGCGACGCCGGCTCCCCGCCGGAGGATCCACCTCACTCAGGGGGCTCGGCGCGGCCGCGAGGACCAGTGGATCGCACGGATCTTCCATCCGTCGCGCTCGCGAGAGAGCACCATCAGGGCGGCACCGGCCGAATTGATCTGCCGCCCACGGTACTCGCCCTGGGTCGTGCTGGTGGAGCTGGCCCAGGCAACATCGCCGCGCACGCGCACGGTGACCGGCCCGCGCTGGCTGGGGACCGCGCGGGCGGAAGCGATGTCCGCCATGAGGTGCTGCGAGCGGTATTCGTGGCGGGTCTCGATCCCCCCGCTCTCGAGCACCAGTACGTCATCGGCGAGGAGCGCAAGGGCGGCGGCACTGTCCCCAGCCGCCAGCGCGGCATCGAAGCGCTGGACGATTGCCGCGACGTCGCTGGAGTCACCCGCGGACGCGGGCGCGCCACTGGCGGATCCGACGTTCAACACCGCGTCGAACGCGAAAAGCACACCAGCGGTGAGGAGGATCGAGATCGCCGCAACCGCAGGCGTCATCAGTCTGCGCATCTGGTCACCTCAGTTCGAAGGTCATCGTCGCCCACTGAGACTCGTGGGTGATCCCCGGCGCGCTCGAGCGCTGCATGCTGATGAACTTCACGTACCACCGCCCCGCCGAGGTCAGGCGGATACTGGCGTTTCCCGACGAATCGGAAACTGCCCGGGCCTCGGTCATGGTGGCCCCTCCGGGCGTGATGCCGCCCGCCAGCACGGTGAGGCCTGGGGTGGCCCTGCCGTTCACCAGACAGCGGACCCTGAGCATCGCTCCCGCGGCGAGGGCATAGGGATTGTTGAGCGGGACGATCTCGGCGCCGTAGCCGAGCACCAGCGAGTAGGCGTCGGAGCGCGCCTTCCCGACCTGGAAAATCGCCTTGACGTGTTTGGCGTAGCGCTCTTTGGCGGATTCTGCGAGCATCCCGGTGCGAGTCCGCTCGGCGAGCATGTCGTCAATCCCCTCTTCCTTCAGGTAGCCGTTGAATTGCTCACCCGTGAGCGCGATCTCGTGGGGCCGGACCGAGACCCCGAGCACACAAGTGCCTTCGCCTGCGGTGCGCAGCTTCAGGATCGTCGTGTCACGCTGGGTCGAGACGGCCGTTGTATCGAGGCTCGTTCGGCCGCCTGGGCCGACCAGCGCGATGTCGGCGATCCGGTCGCGCGCCACCCCACCCTCGCTCTTACTGAAGGTGCCGTTGAGCAGCAGGACCCGAACCGGGGTGTTGGCGGGCAGAAAGTAGCTGGCGAGCTTAAGAAAAAGATCGTGGGCGGAGAGTGGACCCGCAGTCAGCGCCAGGACTACCAGGAAAAGGGACTTTCGCACGCGTCGCCGGGTGTCAATGCTCATGCTTCTCTCCATTCGAGTGAGTGTGGTCTCCCCCCCGCTCCTCCATCACCTCATGGAGCACAGCAGTCGGGATGCCGACGCCGTGCCGATAGACCATGTCCCCACCGAGGTAGCCAGCGGCGCCCAAGCCCAGCGCACCCACGACGCCGACCGCCGCCGCGCCGATTGAAAGCGGGCGGCGCCAGCGCCAGAAAGCGGCAACGAGCAGCACCGCCACTGCCGCAAGCGCCAGATTGCG
Organism: uncultured Gemmatimonas sp.; assembly: GCA_964649225.1. Lineage (GTDB taxonomy): Bacteria > Gemmatimonadota > Gemmatimonadetes > Gemmatimonadales > GWC2-71-9 > JABFSM01. Next base: position 30,881 of record CAZYPO010000030.1, read on the forward strand.
GTGCAGGATCATGGCCTCGTGCGCCGGATCGGAATGGTCCACGCGGCCATAGGCCAGCAACCCGGTTCCGATCGCCGCCGCCGCGCCCGCGAGGCCCACCCACCAGAGCATGGTAGCGGCGCCCCGCCAGGCCGAACTTCTCCGAATGGCCGCCACGACGTCGAGCAGCACGGCGAGCAGCAGTGCAACCAGAGGGAAATGGACCACGAGCGGATGCCCGCTGTGCATCGGAAACCAGCCAGTCGGGGTCTCGGCGGCAGGAGCGAGCTCGGCCTGTTCGTGGCCGGAATCCTGTACTGCCGCGACCGGGTCCTGGCCGTGTTCATGCGGCGGGGCGGCCGCGCCCGCCCGCCCGGCAGCCGGGGAAGGATGGGCGTGCTCTGTGGCCTCGGGCATCGGTTGGGCGCCGGGCGCCACGGGATGCGCGTGGCCAGTAGTGTCCGGCGTCGGCGCCGCAGGATGAGCGTGCGCGGCGCTGTCGGGCGCCCCGGGCTTCATGTCCTCGTGCTGCATCCCCCCCATTGCACCGCCGACCGGAGCCGGCTTCAGTAGCCCGGTCGCCGGCCCGCCCATCGCCGCGATCCCTCCCATCATCCCCGCCATGTCCAGCCATTCCTCCATGGACATCACGTTCCGGGTTCCATCCCGGAACTCGGCAAGTTGGGCGTAGATGACGGTCCGCTTTCGCTCGCGCGGGATGGTATCGGCAATCAGGATGTCCGAGATGATGTCGTGCATCATGTGCAGGTTGTCGAAAATCACCGCGGCGCGGGGGTGTTTCGCGCTGAAATTCGGCGCGATCGCGGAGGTCATCGGCATCATCTCAGGAAAATTCTTGGGCGCGTCCTCCAGCATGCTCCAGAAGCGAGCGAGCGTCGCCTTTACCCCCGCCTTCTTCTCAGCCGGAGTCTTCCCCAGGATCAGCGGCTCGTAGAGACCCACTTGCAGCCAGTGATACGCCCAGATCAGCCCGTTGAATTTGGGATGCGCCTTGCGGAATCCCTGGCTGAAATACTGCTCGTCCATCAGCGTCATGGACTTGGGCGTCACAGCGAACGCGTAGTCCTTCCGGCTCAGGTAGTAGTCGGTGACCCGCTCGATCAGATTGTCCCGGGCCTCCGGGCTGAGCCGCTCATCCGCATAGATGTCGTAGATCTGGCGGTGGAGCACGTGCGCCCAGTCGAACATTTGCTTGGCCTGCCAGGCCATTTTCGCGTACACGGGCTCGATCACTTCTTCGGCGACCGCGAAGCGCGGTGGCCGGATGAGTAGGTTGGTAGTCAGAAACTGGTATTCCTTCTCGAGTGCGGCCTCCCGCTCCAACGCCGGCTTGGTAAGGAGCCGCTCGTAGAGCACCGCGTGCCCGTAGTCGAAGGCGTTGAACAACCGGGCTCCTTCGGGGTAGGTCTTGAGAAACGCCCAGTTGAATTTGCCGGGGTAGTAGAACTGCTCGTCGCGCTGGTCCTGAGCCTCGGCAGCGGCCGGAAGACCAGACAGCCCAAGCACGAGCGCAGGAACGAGGCGATGTAGGGGCATGACGCTAAAGCCCCTTTGGGAGCAAGCCCGGAAACGTGAAGGCCCTGGAAATTCCGAGGGTGAGTTCGTAGTTCGGCCCGGTGCTGCGCAGCCGGCGCGCGACTCCCAGGTCGAATACCATCATGGGCGTCCATTGATAGCGCACGCCGAAGGAGGTGTTCAGCTCGACCGGTTCCGAGGAGGCGGGGCGCAATGCATAGACCGCGACGATCAGCAGCGCACTCTGCCGGAAGAGGGTGCGATCGACTGCACCGCCGAGCCACCATTTGTGGGCGGCATCGGCTGCCGCCGGAGGGCGGTCAGATCCAAAGGTGTAGGCCGCGTTCAGGTGAATCCGGGTTGGCCCCCACGATCGGGTCGCGATCGCTTTGGCCGTGACGCGAGTGCCTTCACCGGCGAGGCTGCCGACAGGAAAGGTCGCGTCGGCGCGCAGGGCCAGCGCAGGGAGCCAGCGGGCCTCGGTGTTGAAATTGTAAAGGCCGAAAAGCCGAAGCCCGGAGATTCCCCACTCGTGTCCGCTGACGGTCTCGGCTCGGGCGATCGGCAACTTGAGACCGAGGTGGAGGTTGCTGAAGAGACCGTACTCGAGCTCGGGCACGAAGGAGTGGACCCCGCCGGCCCCGCGCGCTCGGGCGTAGCGCCACGGCGCCAGGATTTCGAACGCGTAACGCTCCACGGAGTAGGCGTCCTCGATCAGAGTAGGCCGGTCATCGTCGAGGTTGCGGTAATCCAACTGCGCACGGGCGGCGGGCGGGGCACCCAGCAGAGCCGCGAGCACGAGCATTCTTCGTCCGGTCGCCATCCTGATAACTCTAGGGCCCCCAGATTACCGCCTGGTCAAGGTCCGGTTAAGGTTCCTTGAAGCACGTTGGGGCATTAGGCTCCAGCACGGTCCGATCCAGTCACGCCGGAGCAACAAGTGCGAATTCTGGTTGTCGAGGATGACCCCAAGACCGCGCGATTCCTCAAGCAAGGCTTGGAGGAAGAGGGCCACGCGGTCGACCTCGCCGGGGACGGCGAGGAGGGGTCGTTCCTGGGGCACCTGAATCCCTACGATTTGATTCTGCTCGACATCCAGCTTCCCAAGCGAAACGGATTGCAGCTCTCGACGGAGTTGCGCCGGGAAGGCGTGGAAACCCCGATCCTGATGCTTACAGGCCGGGATTCTACTCCCGACGTGGTCCGCGGCCTGAACGCCGGGGCCGATGACTACCTGACCAAGCCCTTTGATTTTGACGAGCTGTTGGCCCGGGTGAACGCGCTGACCAGGCGGCGGGGTGGACCCGTGAGCGGGTTATTGCGCTTCGGCGATCTGGAGCTGGATCGCCTCAAGCGGCAGGTGCGCAGAGGGGCACGACTGATCGGCTTGTCACCTCGGGAGTTTCGCCTGCTGGAATACTTCATGCTGCATCCCGAGGAAGTCGTCACCCGTGTCCAGTTGCTCGAGAAGGTGTGGGATATGTCCTTCGATCCAGAGACCAACGTCGTCGACGCCCACGTCTCCAACCTTCGCAAGAAGCTCGAGCAGCATGGCGGTCCGCGCTTTCTCCAGACCGTCCGCGGTGCGGGTTACGCCCTTCGGCAGGGGGAAGAGTGACGTGAAATCCTTTCGGGCCGCCCTCGCTTTCCGTGTGGCCCTGGGAGTCCTCGCTCTGCTGGCCGCCGCGGGCGTCGTCAGCGTCCTCGCTCTCCGCACCATCCTCTATCGTCAGCTCGACGGGACGCTCCTGCACCTTGCGGAGGTGGAGGCGCAGGCCGGTGCCGCGACGAGCGGCTCGGAGTTCCAGTTCCACGAGGGCGTCCTGCTGGCGGCACGGGAAGGTCCGTCGGCAGAGCTAATTCGGTATGCGCAGCTCTGGAGCCACGACGGACAGCCCGTCGTCCGCAGCCGCAATCTTCCGGCCGATCTCGAGCTTCCGGCGTCTGCTCTCGCGGAGGCCGGAGCCGGCCGCGTCGCGACGCTCACGCAAGTCTGGCGCGGGAGGCCGATCAGGAGCGTGGTGTATCCGCTGGAGCTCGTAGGGGCGGCGCATCAAGTCCACCTGCTCCAAGTCGCCGCGCCCACTGAGCCCTTGCGCCAGACCCTGGCCCGCTTCTCGGTGCTGGTCGTCTTCCTGACGCTGTTCGGAACCCTCGGGGCGTATGCGCTGGGAAGGAAGCTGGCCACGGTAGCGCTCCGTCCGACCGGAGAGATCACCGCACAGGCCGAGGCGATCTCGGAGGGCACCCTCTCGGAGCGGATCACCGCCCACGCCGACGTCGAGGAGTTTACCCGGCTGGTGACGGTACTCAACGGCATGCTGAACCGGCTCGATCGCGCGTTCCAGGTACAGCGCCAATTCACCGCCGATGCGAGCCACGAGCTACGCGCTCCTCTCACGGTGCTCAAGGGCGATATCGACGTGACGTTGAAGCGACAGCGCACGGCGGAGGAGTATCGCGACACCCTGGTGCGCTGCCGCGAGGAGGTGGAGCGCTTGGCGCGACTCGCGACCAACCTCTTGGTCCTCGCCCGCTGGGACGCTGCGCTGCCGCTCGAGCATGTTGCGGAGGTGGAGTTGCGCGGGCTGATCAATCGGGTGCTTGAGCGCTTCCAGCCCGTGGCGGATGCGCGGCACGTGCGGCTGGAGGTGGCCGCGGAGGACGCCGTCATCCGTGGCGACGAACGGTTGCTCGACCGCATCGTCACCAATCTCCTAGACAATGCCGTGAAGTACAGCAAGCCGGGCGGCGCGGTCCGCATCGAGCTGGTACGGCGTGGAGACGCGGTCCTCACGGTGCGGGACGAAGGCCCCGGGATCCGGCCGGAGCACGTCCCGCAGCTCTTTGTACGTTTCTTTCGCGGCGATCCCGCCCGGCAGCGCAGTGAGGGAACGGGGCTAGGTCTCGCGATCGCGAAGGCGGGTGCCGAAGCACATGGGGGTCGGCTGGAATTCGTGGGCAATGCGCCGGGAGCCGTGTTCCGGGTGAGTTTGCCCTTGGTCGCGGCCTCGGAGCGTGCCAAGCAGCCCAGCATCATGGGTTCCGCCGCCACGTGACAACGGTCATGCCTCCGCGACCACGCCGATCGCCGCCGGCGCGGCTGCCCTTTGCTGCGCACGCAGCTGCCGCTCCATCCAGAGCGAATAGATCGCTGGGATCACCACCAGGGTGAGCGCGGTACTGCTGATCATGCCGCCCACCATCGGCGCGGCGATCCGCTTCATGACACTCGCCCCGGCGCCCGATCCCCACAGAATCGGCAAGAGTCCGGCCATGATCGCCGTCACTGTCATCATCTTTGGGCGCACTCGTTCCACGGCGCCTTCCATCACCGCCTCGTAGAGCTCACGCAGGCTGGGCCGACGGCCCGCCGCCCGCCGCGCCGCCCAAGCGTGATCGAGGTAGATGAGCATCACCACCCCGGTCTCCG
>CAZYPO010000031.1:0-4138 GCA_964649225.1 uncultured Gemmatimonas sp.
GAGGACGAGCTCCCACCACGGCACGGCGAGGTTCCACATGGAAGGACCTCTCTGGGTGATTGCGGGTTAGGCTTGGAACGCCAGCCGCCGGCTGGGCCCCTGAACATAGGGTTTCGAACGTGACGGGGTCAAGGGGAAGGCGATCCCACATCTTGACAATCAAGAGGAAGATCGGCATCCTCGGGCCATGGACGAGCCGAACACCGACGTCATCCAGGGCACCCTGGACCTGCTGATCCTCAAAACGCTCAGCCTGCAGCCCATGCACGGCTTCGGCATCGCCCGCCGGATCGAGCAGATCTCCCGGGGATCGTTCAAGGTCAACCCGGGCTCGCTGCTCACCGCGCTGCAACGCCTCGAGCGGGCCGGCTGGCTCGACGCGGCCTGGCGCCAGACGGAGAACTCGCGCCGTGCGAAGTTCTACTCGCTCACCCGCGCCGGCCGGAAGCAGCTCGACTTCGAGACCGCGGACTGGACCCGCCGCGTCTCGGCCGTCGCCCGCCTGCTCAAGGCCGAGGCTTAAGCGTGTCGTGCCGCTCGGCCACACCAGGAGCCGAAGTCCGCGGTGAAGCGGCGGAATGCCGCCGCCGGATCCCATGACACCGTCACCGACCGCTCGACGGGGGGTTGCCGCTCGACGCCAGGCTGGCTCATTTCCACTCCGCAGGTCCGGTCTGGTCCGGGATTCAGAGATTCCGCCCGCGATCGGGGGCCTCAAACGCCGTCAGAGCGTCCCGCCAAAGTGACTCCACGTAGTGCCGCAGCTGCTCGAGTCCCTCCCGGCTGGCGCTGTAATAGCACCGGGTCCCCTCCCTGCGGCCGGTCACGAGCCGGGCCTGACGCAGGATTCGCAGGTGCTGGGACACGGCCGGCTGCGTCACCTGCACCAGCCTGGCCAGCTCCCCTACCGTGTGCGGCCGTAGTCGGACTCGTTCGTACACCGCCCGGCGTGTGGGGTCGGCGAGTGCGGCCAGGCCATGAGCATAAGTCATAGCTTATATTAGTGTAAAGTGATCGTATTGGCAAGTGTAGAGCCTAAGGAGCTCGCCGGAATCACCAGCGCAGCACCTCTTCCATGGCGACCGCCAAGCCCTCGCTTTGGGGCAGGATGACGTCCTCGAGCTCCGGGGCGTACGCCACGAAGGTATCCAGCGAGGCCACCCGGCGGACCGGGGCATCGAGCCAGGCGAACGCGTCGCTGGCAATGCGGGCCGCGATCTCGGCGCCATAGCCCCAGGACAGCGCGTCCTCGTAGGCCACGATCACGCGATTGGTTTTCCTGACCGAGGCGTAGATCGCCTCCCAGTCCACCGGGGAGAGCGAGCGGAGGTCAATCACCTCGACGCTGGCGCCGCTCTTCTCCTCCAGGGCCTTGGCCGCGACCAGGCAACGCTGCACCACCGCGCCGTAGCTGACCACGGTGAGATCGGTGCCCTCCCGCACGACCTTGGCCTTGCCGAACGGGATCATGAAATTGGGGCCGGGATTCGGGGCCTTGTTGTAGGTCTGGCGGTAGAGGTGCTTGTGCTCCAGGAAGAGCACCGGATCCTCGCAGCGGATCGCGGTGCGGAGCAGCCCGTTGGCGTCGAGCGCGGTGGCGGGGCAGACGACGCGGAGCCCGGGGATGGAGGTGAAAACCGAGGCGCCGGTCTGGGAGTGATAAGGCGCGCCGCCCTTGAGATAGCCGCCGTAAGTCACCCGCACGACCACCGGCGCGCTGAAGCTGTTGTTGGAGCGCCAGCGCATGATGGCCAGCTCGTTCCTGAGCTGCATGTACGCCGGCCAGATGTAGTCGAAGAACTGGATCTCGACCACCGGCTTCAAGCCCCGCGTCGCCAATCCGATCGCCCGGCCCACGATGTTGGCCTCGGCGAGCGGCGAGTTGTAGACGCGCTCCTCGCCGAAGAGCTGCTGCAGCCCCCAGGTCACCCGGAACACGCCGCCTTTGCCTTTGACCTGGCCGAGGTATTCTGTGCGGCTCACGTCCGCGACGTCCTCGCCGAAGACGAGGATCCGCGGGTCGCGCACCATCTCGTCCTTCATACAGATGTTGAGCAGGTCCACCATGGTGGTCGGATCCCCGATGAAATGGGGATCGTCCTCGGTGTCGAACTGCTCCGAGGCGGGGTCCACGTCCGGGGAGTAGACGTAGTGGAGGACGCTGTCGCGCGCGGGTTGCGGCGCGGCGAGGGCGGTGTCGGTGGCGATCTCGACTTCTTCGCCGACCTGCTGCCTGATGCGCTCGAGCTCGGCTTCGCCCGCCACGCCCTGCTCGAGCAAATACTTCGGGAAGGTGACGACCGGATCGCGCGCGGCGTCCAGGCTGCGCTCCCCGGCAGGGCGATAGAGGATCTCGTCGTCGGAGAGCGAGTGGCTGTAGGGCCGGATGACCTTGGCGTGGACCAGCGCCGGGCCTTTGCGGGCGCGGACGTGGTCCACCGCGCGGCTCAGCACGTCGTAGGAGGCCAGCACATCGCAGCCGTCCACCTCGTGAATCTGCAGGCAGGGAAAGCCGGTGACGAGCTTGGAGATCGAGCCACCCGCGGTGTTGACCTCGACCGGGACGGAAATGGCGTAGCCGTTGTCCTCGATGAGATAGAGCAGCGGCAGCTTGAGATTGCAGGCGGAGTTGAGCGACTCCCAGAACTCGCCCTCGCTGGTGGTGCCCTCCCCCGCGGTCACCAGCACGATCTCGTCGGGCTTGCTCCTTTCCTCACGCTCCGGAATGGCCTCGATGCGGGAGTAGCGCAGGGTGGCCTCGGCGGCGCCCACCGCCTGGAGAAACTGGGTGCCGGTGGGGCTCGACGCCGAGACGATGTTGAGCTCCTGGTGGCCCCAGTGCGAGGGCATCTGGCGGCCGCCGGAGTTGGGATCGTCCGCGGCACCCACGGCCGAGAGGAGCATTTCGGTGGCGGTCATTCCGAGCCCCAAACAGAGGGCGCGATCGCGATAGTAGGTGTAGAACCAGTCGTAGCCCGGGCGGAGCAGCCTGGCGGCCGCGACGAGCACCGCCTCGTGGCCGGCGCCGGAGATCTGGAAGAAGATCTTGTTCTGGCGCTTGAGCTGGATCTCCTTGTCGTCGAGGCGACGGGAGAGCAGCATGAGCCGGAACATCTCGAGCAGCTCGGGCTTCTCGAGGCGGGAGCTGGGGCGGGAGCGGGTTGGGGCTGGGCGTGTAGCCATTCGCTAGGGGCTTGGGAGCTAGGGCTAGGGAACTGCCTATGCTAAAAGATAGCGGACGATGGGCCGTTTCTAGCGCCCTAGTCCCTAGCTCCCTAGTTCCCTCGAAACACCACCTTTCCCCCGACGATCGTCGCGACGACCTTGGCCTGCTCGATGCTGGTGGGCGGGATGCGGGTCAGATCGCGATCGAGGACCACCAGGTCGGCCAGGTAGCCGGGCCTGAGCACCCCGCGGCGGGCCTCGGCGAAAACGGCGTAGGCGTTGTTGACGGTGTAGCTGCGCAGCGCATCCTCCACGCTGATTTTCTGCTCGGGCACCCAGCCCTCGGGATTCTTGCCGTCCAGGGTCTGGCGAGTGACCGCGGCCTGGATGCCGACCAGCGGGTCGAGGGGCGCCACGGTCCAATCGGAGCCGAAGGTGAGGCGGGCGCCGGCGTCGAGCAGGGAGCGGAACGCATAGGTGTTCCGGATCAACTCGGGGCCGATGCGCTTGGCGGCCCAGCGGCCGTCATCCGCCTCGTGATAGGGCTGCATCGAGGGGATCACGCCGAGCGCGGCGAAGCGGGCAATGTCCTGGGCGCGGAGGTGCTGGGCGTGCTCGATGCGGGAGCGACGGTCGCGGGAGCCATGGGCGCCGGCCACGCTGTCGTAGATGTCGAGCAGCAGTGCGTTGGCGCGGTCGCCGATGGCGTGGACCGCGACCTGGAGCCCGGCGGAATCCGCGGCGCCGATCCATTGCCGCAGCGAATCCTCGGGTGTGACGAAGAGGCCGTGCGTACTAGGGGCGTCGCGGTAGGGCGCAAACATGAGCGCGGTGGTGGAGCCGAGTGAGCCGTCCACGAAGCCCTTGACGCCGGCGGTGCGGATCCAGTCGTCGCCTTTGCCGTGCGCCTGGACCGAATCGGCCATTTGGCGCCAGGAGGCCAATGGGATGTAGTTGGAGACGCGAAGGGTGA
>CAZYPO010000031.1:4238-23312 GCA_964649225.1 uncultured Gemmatimonas sp.
AGGGAATTGGCGAGCGCCATGTGGCCGTCGAGCCGATTCACGAAGACGGGATTGCCCGGGGTGACGGAATCGATCCAGGCGCGGTCGGGCAGCGGCGCGCCGGGCCATATCTCGTGATCCCAGTCGCCCCCGGTGATCCATTCGCCGGGCTGGAGCGTGGCCGCGAACGCTTTGATGCGGCGGGTGAACTCCTCCGGGGTGGCGGCGTTGCGCAGGTCGACGCTGGCGAGCTGGAAGCCGCCGCTGAGCAGGTGGACGTGGTCGTCCATGAAGCCGGGGACGACGAACCCGTTGGGCGGGGCGATGACGGTGGTCTTCGCGCCGACAAAGTGGGCGACGGCCGCACTGTCGCCCACGGCCAGAATGGTGTCCGCCTTGATGGCGACGGCGCTGGCGTAGGGGGTGGTGGAGTCGCCAGTCCAGGTGCGGGAGTAGAGGACGAGGTCCGCTTTGGGGCTCTGGGCACAAGCGGAGAGGAGCGCCAGCAGCGTGATCCGTGATTTCACGGACGGAACTTGGCGAGGCGGCGGAGGGCTTCGAGTTTCTCGATGGCGCTGGTGCCCTTGGCCGGCGCGGCGGGCGTGACGGCGAAGAGATCGCGGATATCGAGCAGGATCTCGAGCATGAGCTGGTCGCGCATGAAGGCATTGTCGAGGTCGGCCATGCGGTGCTCGTCGGCCGCGGCCTTGGCGTGATCGTAGGTCTCGCGGTAGATGGCTTCGAGGTTGGCGAGGATGCGGTCGCGGTTTCGCATGGCTAGGGAGCTGGGGGCTAGGGAACTCGGGAGCTGGGGGAAGTATACTTGAGCCCTGACTTCTGACCTTTGAACCTGATCCGCCGCCTCTATGCCCGCGAAACGCGTCCTCTTCTTTGCCGCCCCGCTCTACGAAGACCTGGAGCTCTGGTACCCCAAAATCCGGCTCGAGGAGGAGGGTCATTCCTGCTGCGTGGCGGGACTGGGCGAGAAGAGCTACCAGGGCAAGCGCGGCTATCCCGTCACCCCCGACACCACCGTGGATGAGGTGAACGCGGCGGAGTTCGACGCCCTGGTGATTCCGGGCGGTTACGCGCCGGACATTCTGCGCCGCTCGCCGCGGGTGCTCGCGATCACCCGCGAGATCTACGCGGCGGGCAAACCCGTCGCCTTCATCTGTCACGCCGGCTGGGTCCCCATTTCGGCGGGGATCGTACGCGGCAAGCGCGGCACCAGCGTGGGTGCCATCAAAGACGACCTGGTGAACGCGGGCATGCTGTGGGAGGACGCGCCGGTGGTGGTGGACGGGAATCTGATTACCAGTCGAACTCCGAACGACCTCCCCCATTTCTGCAAGGCCATCATCGCGGCGTTAGGGGTTAGGGGTTAGGGAATGGGGGAGCTATGTCACTGACGGAGTCGCAGCAACGGGTCGACGCGTGGATCGCGCAATTCGAAGCAGGCTACTTCGACCCGCTCACGAATCTGGCGCGGCTCACGGAAGAAGTGGGCGAACTGGCGCGCGAGATCAATCACCGCTTCGGACAAAAGACCAAGAAGCCCGAGGAGCCCGAGGGTGATGTGGCGATGGAGCTGGCCGACATTCTCTTCGTGCTGATCTGCATCGCCAATCGGGAAGGGATCGATCTGCAGCAGGCGTTCGAGCGGATGATGGAAAAGGTGGAGCGGCGGGATGCCGCGCGGTGGACGGTGAAGCACGGCAAAGGCAGCGCCTAGGACACCGGGTTACTCCGCGCGCAACGCGATCAGGGGATCAACCCGGGTCGCTCTCCGAGCTGGGAGGTAGGCCGCCACCAGTGCCACGGCCAGGGTCACTCCGACCGCCGCCGACAGCGTCACGGGATCGCTCGGCGCCAGTCCATAGAGCAGGGTTCTCGCCAGTCGCCCGAGAAGAAGGGCACCGCCAACGCCGGCCACGACCCCCGCCACGACCGGCCCCGCGGCGCGGACCACCCCATTCCGGGTAATCGCGGCGGGAGACGCGCCGACCGCGATGCGAAGCCCGATTTCCCGGGTGCGCTGCGCGACGGCGAACGCCACGACCGCGGTGATGCCCGCCGCTGACAACACCAGGGCGATCAGGGCAAACACCCCGAGTAGTACGGACCGGATCCGGGGCAGCGCCAGACTGTCGTGCACGACGTCGCTCCAGGCTCTGCCGGTGAACGGCATGCCGCGATCGATCCGGACGAGCATGGTCTTGAGCTCGGCGAGCACCGCCGCCACCGGCTGGCGCGAGTGCACCACGACCGTCAGCGGCCAGCCCGACCCGCGCTGCCGATAGCTGTAGTAGATCGCGGGAACGGGCTCGATCTCGAGCCCATCCTGGCGGGTATCCCCGACCACTCCGATGACTGCAGCCCAGGGATCCTCGCCCGAATCCATCCCGGGGAAGCGCACCCGGCGACCGAGCGGATCCACCGAACCCAGGTGTTTGCGGACAAAGGCCTCGTTGACGACCGCCACGTAGGGCGATCCCACGACGTCCGTTTCCTGGAATTCCCTCCCCTTCCGCACCGGAATCTCGAGGGTCCGGAAATAGTCGGGACTCACGATCCGGAACTCGGAGACCGCGGGCGGACCTCCCGCGGCTGACGGGGTGCCTTCGACCTGAGCGCTTCCGTTGGGGCTGCCGGACCAGAGCGGCAGCGCACTCGTCGCCCCGGCGGCAAGGGTGCCGGGACGGGATCGCAGCTCCGCCAGGACTCGATCGTACGCCTGCGTCACTGCCAGCGGGGTGGGAGTAGGCGACCCGGGCCCGGTCCGGAGCGGCATCAGGACCACCCCGCGATCGGCGACCTCGAATCCGGGGGCGACGCCGCTCAAACGCAGCAGGCTTCGACCCACCAGCCCTGCGCCGCTCACCAGCACAACCGCGAGGGTCACCTCGGCGCCCATCAGGGTATCGATCAAGCGGCGGCTCGAGCGGCCCGCGGTGCCCCCGCGCGAGACGGCGAAGCCCATCGGCCCCCCGCTCGCCCGCCAGGCGGGGACCAGGGAGGAGACGAAACCGACCAGCACCGCGAGCCCCAGTGCGAATCCTGCCACGCGGCGATCGAGCGGCAGATCGCTCACAAAAGGCAGCATCCGTGCGATCCAGCGGGCTAGCAGGCCGCGCAGCACACCGGCCAGCAACAGTCCGGCGGCGGCGCCCGTCAGCGTGATCAGAAGATTCTCCGCCGCGAAGCGCCGGATGATATCGGTTCGGCGCGCCCCCAGCGCCAGGCAAATCCCCACCTCGCCCTGGCGGCGTACCGCGCGGGCCAGCGTCAGGTTGGTGAGATTCACGGCGGCGATCAGGAGCACCAGCAGCACCGCGCCCTGCAGGAGGAGCAGGACCTTCTTGCTGTTGCCGACCAGCTGATCCCGAAACGGCACGACCAGCGCGCCGGTCGCAACGAAATCATCCCCGCCCTTTTCGCTCTCGACCAGCCGGCGGGTCAGGGCACTCAAATCGCGCTGGGCTAGCTCCGGCGTAAGCCCCGGAGCCAGGCGGGCTACGACGCGCCAGTTGTGGGCCGTGCGGCTGGTTCCGTCGTTGTGCGGCTCCGCGGGATACCACAGCTCCGAGCCGGCCGGAAAGTCGAACGCCCGCGGCATGATGCCGACGACGGGGACGGGCTTGCCATCGAGTCTGATGCTCCTGCCGACGAGCGCGGGATCCCCGCCGAAGCGCCGCCGCCAGAGGCCTTCCGCGATCACGACAGCCGGCGGACCGCCCTTCCGCGACTCCTCCTCGCTGAACCAGCGGCCCCGGAGCGGGTCCAGGCCGAGCACCGCCGCGAAGCGACGGGATACCGCGGTGCTCCTCAGGTAGGCGGGCTCGCCGACCTCCGAGAGGATGGTCTGTCTCCCCGCGAAATAGGCGAGCGCGGGGAAGAGCCGGGTTTCGGCGGCCCAGTCGGCAGCATTCGGACCGGCCACCGCCATGCGGGTTCCCGACTTGGACCTCTCCCAGAGGTACACCATGCGGCCGGCGTCGGGATACGCGAAGGAACGCAGAAAGGCGGCGTTGAGCACGGTGAACATTGCCGTGGCCGCGCCGATGCCGAGCGCCACGATCGCCACGCCCCCGAGCGCGAAGCCCGGCTGGCGCCGCAGGCCGCGGAAGGCGGAGCGGAAGTCCCGCGTCAGTCGCTGCATGAATTCCCTCCTGCGGGTGGCGCGGCGAGCGCCGGCATCGATGGCGTGCACCGTCTTCCCGATGCGGCGCAGATCGCCGAAGCGCCGCTCGGCTTCACGGCGCGCCGACGCCGGCTCCAGGCCGGTTGCCGCGAGCTCCTCGGTCAAGAGCTCGAGGTGCAGAGCTAGCTCCTCGGCGAGCTCGGCCGCGTGGGTCGCGCGGCCCGTCGCGAGACGGAAGAGCCGGTCGCGCAAGCGGAGCACGACGCCCCTCACTCCTCCCGGAGGGTCGTCATCGGATCCACCCGCGCCGCGCGCCGCGCCGGCGCGTAGCTCCCCAGGAGGCCGATCCCCAGAAGCAGGACGCTCGCCAGCACCAGCGCCAGCGGATCGCCCGGTTTCACCCCGAAGAGCAGCGCCGTCAGGGTGCGATCGAGCAGCAGCGCCCCGCCGAGGCCCAGCAGGATTCCAATCACTACCAGCCTCAGCGCCTCGCCCAGGACCATCCGGACCACCGTTCCCCGTTCCGCACCCAGCGCGAGGCGCACCCCGAGCTCGTGGGTGCGCTGGCTGACCGTGTACGCCATCACCCCGTAGAGCCCGATCGCGGCGAGCAGGAGTGCCGTGAGCGCGAAGAGGCCGAGCACCACGACGTTAAAGCGGCGCTGGGCGTAGGCGCCGCTCACCACCTCGTCGAGGGTGCGGAAGCCGCTGACCGGCTGGGCGGGGTCCAGCGCGTGCAGCTCGCTGCGGATGACACCGGTGAGCGCGGTGGGATCTCCCGCGGTCTTGAGCAGCACGCTCATGCCGCGCTGGCCGGTGCGGCGGAGCGGGAAGTACAGCATGGGCCGGTGTTCGGCCGTTTCGAGGGAGAGGTGGCGCACGTCTCCCACGACGCCGATGACCTGGGCGAGCGGCCCCTTGACCACATCGCCGAGCCGGATGCGGGACCCGAGGGGATCCTGACCAGGCCAGTACCGCTGCGCGGTGTTGGCGCTGAGGATGACCACCGGCGTGGCGGCGGAGTCGTCCTGCTCGATGAAATCGCGCCCGCGCAGCAGCGGGATCTCCATCAGATGGAAGTAACCCGGCGTGACGCTGCGATAATCGGCGTCAGGCACCGCCTTGGGGTCGGGCAGGGGTCGGCCTTCCACGGCAAATGCCGTCCCCGCATTGAGACCGCCGAGAGGCACGGAAGACACCGCGGCGGCCTCGCGCACGCCGGGGAGCGAGCGCATGCGCTCGAGGAACCCGCCGTAGAAGCCGGCGACTGGTCCCAGGGAGCCGTACTTCGCGCGGGGAAGGGTCAGGTCCACGGCGAGCACGTTGGCGGGGTTGAAGCCGAGCTCCACTTGCTGGAGCTGCAGCAGGCTGCGAATCAGCAGGCCCGCGCCCGAGAGCAGCAGCACGGCCAGCGTCATCTGCGCCACGACCAGCACGCGCTGGGTGCGCTGGCGCTCGCGTCCACCCGCGACACCCCGGCCGCCCTCGCGCAGCGACTGGGTGAGCGAGGTGCGCGCGGCGCGCCGGAGCGGCACCAGTCCGAAGACGATCCCGCTGCCGATCGCGAGCAGCGCGGCCATCAGCAGCACGGCGCCGTTCACGCTGATCTGGTCGAGCCGGGGAAGATTGGGCGGCTCAAGCGCGTGGAGCAGGCGCACCAGGCCGAAGGCGAAGCCGGCACCGAGCACCCCGCCGGCCACACCGAGCACAAGTCCTTCTGCGAGGAGCAAACGCGCCAAACGACCCCGGCCCGCCCCCAGCGCCACCCGCACCGCCAGCTCGCGGCTCCGCGCGGTGTTGCGGCCGAGAATCATGGTGGCCACGTTGGCACAGGCGATCAGCAGCACGAGCCCCACGGCGCCGAGCAGCACGTTGACCGCGGCGTGGAAGTCTTCGCCGACCACGGCGTCGGTCAGGCCGAGCATCGTGATGCCCCAGTTGGCGTTGCTGCCGGGATACTGCGCCTGAAGCCGGCCGCTGATGGTGCTGAGCTCCTGGTGGGCCGCCTCGAGGGTGACTCCGGGCTTCAAGCGCCCCAGCACGCGCAGGAAACGATTCCCGCGATCCTGGTTTTGCGCCGCCGTCCCCATCGGCTGCCACAGCTCGGCGGGATTGCCGGGGAGCACGAAGCCGCGGGGCATGACACCGATGACCGTGGCGGGCTCACTGCTGAGCAGGAGGATCTTCCCGAGCACATCCCGCGCAGCGCCGAAGCGGCGCTGCCAGAGCTCATAGCTCAGCACCACGGGCCGGCCGGGCGCGTCGGGGCGAACTTCCGCCGGACCGAACAGCCGGCCTAACACGGGGCGCACGCCGAGCAGCGAGAACAATTCGGCCGAAACGTGCGCGCCCTGAAGCTGCTCGGGCTCGGCGTCACCCGTGAGGGTCACATCCTGCTGGCGCTCGTAGGCGGCCAGGTTCTCGAAGGACGTGCTCTGCGCTTTCCAGTCCTGGAAGTCGGGCACCGAGACGGAAAAGCGGGGCAGGCCGCGCGCCGGCTGGCTGGTCCATACGCGGACGAGGCGCCCGGGCTCGGCGAAGGGGAGCGGACGAAGGACCACCCCATCGTAGACCGAGAAGATCGCGGTGTTGAGTCCGATCCCGAGGCCGATGGTGAGTATGGCGCCGAGGGCGAAGCCGGGGCTGCGGCGGAGACCGCGGAGGCCGTGGCGCAGATCGCCGAAGAGCGCATCGAGCCTTTCGTGGCGGCGGCGCGACCGTTCGGCTTCGCGGTCGATGCTGCCGAGGCTGCGCTGGATAGCGGAAAGGTCACCGAAGCGGCGCAGCGCCTCGGCGCGAGCGGCCTCGGGGGCCATTCCTTCGGCGACGAGCTCCTCGGCGCGCAGCTCGAGGTGGAGGCGCAGCTCTTCGGCGGCATCGTCCCTGACGGTGGACCGGCCGGCGGCGAGCCGGAAGAGGCGGCGCAGGCCGGGGATGGCCATCAGGCGCCTGCCCGGGCCGCGGCCATGATCTTGGAGACCGCGGCGACGTAGCGGGTCCAGCTGGTTTCCTCTCGGCGGAGCTGGTCGCGGCCGAGGCGGGTGATCTGGTAGAATTTGGCGCGCCGATTGTTTTCGGTTACCCCCCATTCGGCTTCCACCCAGCCGCGACGCTCCATGCGGTGCAGGGCCGGATAGAGGGCGCCCTCCTCGATCTCGAGCGCGTCGTCGGTCTGCTTGCGGATCCAGCGGCCGACGGCAAAGCCGTGCATCGGGCCCCAGGAAATTGTCTTGAGGACGAGGAACTCGAGCGTCCCCTGCAGGAGATCGATCTGGGCAGCGGCCATGACGGGCTCCACCTAAACGGTTTAGGTAAGGTACGGGCGCTCACCTAAGCCGTCAAGGGGAGGGGATCAGGGACAACCAGTTACTAGGGAGGATTCATGAATCGAAGCATGCTGCGTCTGATCTGGGTTGCCGTGGTGGGAGGTGCTCTCGCGTCCACCGCACAGGCGCAGGCGGGCAGCGCTGGGTGGGACTCCGTCGGCCGGATCCTGCAAGCACCGCCCACCCCGTCGGCGGGCTACACACGCTACAACTTCCCGCGGCGGGATATCGCGCTCCGGATCGGCGACGTCACGGTAGCGCCCGGGCTAGCCCTGGGCAGTTGGGCCGGCTTTGCGGGCAGCGCGGATTCCGCGATCGCGATGGGCGACCTGGTGCTCTTGCCGGCCGAGCTCGCCGGCGTGCTGCGCGAGCTGGACCAGGCGGGGATCAAGGTGACGGCGATCCACAACCATCTCGCGGGTGAGCAGCCGGCGCTCAACTACGTGCACTTTCATGGGGAAGGCACCGCGCTCAGCCTGGCCGGGGCGATCGACCGGGCGCTCAAGCTCACGGCCACGCCGCGTCCGGTGAGCGCGGCTCCTCCCGCTCCCGTCAGCATCGATACCGCGATGGTCTTCCGGATCCTGGGAATCCGCGGGAGGGCGAGCGGAGCCGTGGCGCAGCTGTCGCCCGTGTTAGTGCCGGGGGCGGTGACCGCGCACGGGAGCACGCTGGTTCCCGCGCTGGCCTATGGCAGCCCGATCAACCTGCAACAGGTATCCGCGGACCGGATGGTGGGCGCGGGCGATTTCGCGGTCCTGGAGAGCCGCGTGGGTCCGCTGGTCCATGCGCTCACGTCGCACGGGATCACGGCGACCGCGATGCACAGCCATCTGATCGGGGAATCGCCGCGGGTGTACTACGTGCATTTCTGGGCGGATGGGAGGCCGGAAGCGGTGCTGGACGGTTTGCGGGCGGCGCTGGACGCGGTGGGGAAGTAGGCATTAGTCCCAATCCTTGGGCGCGTCCTGCAGCTCGTTGAGCAGCGCGAGGTAACTCGCGTAGCGCTCGGGGTGGATGGTTCCCTGCTCCACGCCATCGCGCACCGCGCAGCCGGGCTCGGTGCGGTGCCAGCAATCGGCAAACTTGCAGCGCTCGATCGGCTCGCGCAGCTCGGGAAAGCAGCGGGCCAGCTCGCGCGGCTCGATGCCCCAGAGGCCGACGTCGCTGAAGCCGGGCGTATCCACCAGCCAGCCGCCGCCATCGAGCGGCACCAGCACCGCCGCCACGGTGGTGTTCTTGCCGCGGCGGATCCGCTCGCTGATCTCGCGGGTGCGCAGCGCCAGCCCGGGCTGCAGCCGGTTGAGCAGGGTGGACTTACCCACGCCCGACGCGCCGGTGAGCAGCGACTCCTTGCCCCGGAGCTCGGCGAAGAGCGGCTCGAGGCCGAGGCCGCTCTTGGTGCTGATACGATAGACGGCGTAACCCGCACGCGCATAACGTTCCGCCAGGTCGGTCCCCGGCTCGAGGTCGATCTTGTTGAGCACGATCGCCACCGGGATCTCGTTGGCCTCGGCGATGGCGCAGAGCCGGTCGATGAGCTGCGGCACGGGGGGAGGGTCGGCGACGGCGGTCACCACGTAGACCCGATCGAGATTGGCGGCGACGGGACGATTGCCGCGCCCGAGCGGGGTACGCCGCTCCAGCAGGTTGCGGCGCGGCTCGACCCCGGTGATGCCGTAGATGCCGCGCTCCCCGCCGTCGTCCAGGGTCACCCGGTCGCCGACCACGACCCGATCGTGGGCGTCGCGGCGCGCCTTGCCGCGCAGCACGGCGGCGACCTCGCCGGCTTCGGTGGCGATGCGGAACTGGCCGCCCTCGCGCGCGAGCACCAGACCGGTGAGCGGGCTCACCAGTCCTCCGGGCGCGCCGCGATGGCGGCATCGAGCGCGGCCTTCACGTCGTAGAGCGAGAGCACCTTGACCCGCTCCTCCGCCTCCTCGGGGGAGCGGCCCCAGGTGAGCGCGGGCGACTCCACGGTGCCCATGGGGCGATCGCCGCTCGCGTTCCAGCGGACGAAGAGCAGCGCCGCACCGTAGCGACCGCGCTCATCGGGCTCTTCGTCGACCCAGATCGCGACGGAATACGCCTGGCCGTCGCTGCCGCCGAACGCCGGCGCGCGCTCGTGCTTGGTGAGGTAACCGCCGAGGGTGATCTCGGGATCCACTAGGCGTCCCTGGGCAAGCGGACCCGGGCGACGCACCCCTTGCGGTCGGTCCGGTTCTGCAGGGTGACGGCGCCACCGTGCGCCTCCACAACCTGGCGGCAGAAGACGAGGCCGATGCCGGAACCGCTGGGCTTGGTGGTAAAAAACGGGACGAACAGGTTGCCGGGCGAGGGGAGCCCGGGCCCTTCATCACGCACTTCCACCTCCACCATCCCGTCGCGCGCGGCCCAGGTGACTTCGACGCCGCCGCCGGTCTCGCCCGCGGCCTCCAGGGCGTTGGTCAGCAGATTGATCAGGACCTGGTCGAGCTGATCGCCGTCGGCGCGGATGGTGAAGGTCGGGCCTTCGATGAGGCGCACGGGCAAGCGAGTCTCCAGGTGAATTGCGCGGCGCACCCAGTCTCCCACATCGAGCGGGGCCAGCGTGGGCGGCGGCAGCTTGGCCAGGTGTGCATACGACGCCATGAAGCGGTTGAGCGCGTCGGAGCGGGTGCCGATGACCTCGAGCCCCTTGCGCAGGTCCGCTTCCCAATCGGTGGCGCGGGGCGCGCGCTCGAGCAGGCTGGTCATGGTGCCCGCGAGCGACTTGATGGGCGCGAGCGAGTTGTTGATCTCGTGCGAGAGCACGCGCACCAGTCGCTGCCACACCTGGCGCTCCTCGGTGCGTAACACGCGGCTGATGTCCGCCAGCACCACCATGTCGAGCGGCAGGCCGCCCTGCCGGAAGGGCCGGCGGCGCACTTCCCACTTGCCGGTGGCCGCACCGGGCACCACCAGCTCGAGGATGCGGGGCGTCTCCCCTTCGAGGGTCTGCTCCAGACCGAGCTGGGCCGCGGTTCTCCCGATCAAGCGCTCGGCGGGCTGGCCGAGCAGGCGCTCGCCCGCCCGATTGGCCAGGCGGAGCGCGCGTGCGGCGTCGAAGGCGAAGACGGCGACGTCGATCTCCTCCATGACGCGGCGGAGCAGCGCGTCGGCCTCCAGCGCGCCGAGCCGCTGCTCCTTGAGGGTCTCCTGCAGGGTGTTCACTTCCCGCCGGACCGCGCCGAGCACATCGTCGCTCTCTTCCTCGCGCGCGCGGAGCGTGAAGTGCCCCTCGCGCAGCCCCGCGAGCAGATTGGCGATGACTTGGAGCGGGCGGATGACGCGGAGCTGGGCAGCGCGCGCCGCGATCAGCCAGACGGCGAGGAGCCCGCCGAGGACGGTGCCGCGCAGCAATCCGGAAATCGGCGCGAGCCAGAGCAGCACCGTGGTGGCCGCGAGCGCGGGCAGCCCGGCCAGCAGAGCAAGCAGGAGGATCTTGCGGTCGTGGGCGAGCTTCACAGGAGAAAGGTACTTCCCTCGCTGCGCATCAGAGGCCGTAACGCTGCAACCGGCGGTAGAGGGCGCTGCGCGAGAGGCCAAGCGACTTGGCGGCGAGGCTTACGTTGCCGTCGTGGCGAGCGAGCGCCTGGCGAATCGCCTCGCGCTCGAGGGCTTCGAGACTCTGGCCCGACGCCGCGGAGGCAGGCGGTCGAGCGAGGGTGCTGGCCAGCGCCAGGTCTTCGGCCTGGAGGGTGGGCACGCGCGCGAGCAGCACGGCGCGCTCGACGGCGTGATCCAGCTCGCGCACATTGCCGGGCCAATCGTAGGCCCGCATGGTCTGCAGCGCTTCCTCGGAAAAACCGGTCCGTTCCTTGGCGTAGCGGGCCGAGTGCCGCTGCAGGAAATACTGCGCGAGCGGGAGGATGTCCTCACGACGCTCGCGCAGCGGCGGCAGCCGGATCTCGATGGTATTGAGGCGGAAGAGCAGGTCCTCGCGAAAGCGGCCCGAAGCCACCTCGGCGCGCAGGTCGGCGTTGGTGGCCGCGATCAGTCGGACGTCCACCCGGCGGGTCTGGGAGCTGCCGACCCGCTCGAGCTCGCCGGTCTGCAGAACGCGCAGCAGCCGGGCTTGCTGCCCCAGCGCGATGTTGGCGATCTCGTCGAGAAAGAGCGTGCCGCCATCGGCCAGCTCGAAGCGGCCGGCGCGGTCGGTCTTGGCGTCGGTGAAGGCGCCCTTCACGTGGCCGAAGAGCTCGCTCTCGAAGACGCCCTCGGACAGCCCGCCGACGTTCACCACGACGAGCGACTTGTCGCGCCGGCTGCTCGCGGCGTGGATCCAGCGGGCTACGACTTCTTTCCCGGTGCCGTGCTCCCCGGTGACCAGGACGTTGGCATCGCTCGGCGCGATCCGCTCCATGAGCTCCAGCACCGGGCGCATCGCGGGCGATTCGGCGATCAGGTCGGGCAGCCCGCTGCGGCGGAGCAACTGGTTTTCCTGCTCGAGCCGCTGGGTGACGCGGAGCGCGCGGCCCAGCTCGACCTGGTTGCGCAGGGTGGTGAGCAGGCGGGCGTTGTCCCAGGGCTTCTCGATGAAATCACGGGCGCCGAGCCGCATGGCGTCCACCGCCTTCTCGACGCTGCCCCAGGCGGTCATCACGATGACGGGGAGGGTGGGGTCGAGCGCGCGGATGCGGGAGAGCAGGTCGAGGCCTTCCCGGCCCGAAGTGGTGTCGCGGGTGTAATTAAGGTCGATCAGAGCGGCGTCGGCCTGCTCCTTCTCGAGCAGGGCGAGCACGCCTTCGGGGACGTGGGCGGTCGCGGTGCGGTAGCCTTCGGCCTTCAGCAGGAGGCGAAGGGCTTCGACGACATCGGACTGATCGTCGGCAACTATAACGAGAGGTTGGGGCAAGGAGGCCAGGGAGCTAGGGACTAGGGAGCTAGGGGCTAGGGACTAACTACTTAATCGGCGCAAGAGAACTGAAAGCATACGCCCGACTTCCGAAGCGAGCAATTCGAGCGGCTTAGTTACTTCCTTGGCAACGTAGTCCAGACGGTCGATCAGCTCGAGGTGCGTTTCGACTTCCGCGAGAGAACCTCGCGCCACTGAGACAAACCTCCGAAAATCACCCCGACTTCTTCGCTCATGACCCTCCGCAATGTTGGCCGGAACGGAGGCCGCTGCTCGTTGCACTTGAGACATCAGCCCAAATCGCTCTGCTGCAGGAAGTTGTCGGGAGAGCCGGTAGACCGCTACCGTGAGGTCCATCGACTTCTGCCACACTATGAGATCCCGGTAGCTTCTGATCATGGACCCATCCAAAAAGAGTAGGTCCAAAACCTCAGCTCGACCTCTCAAGGGATCCTCAAATGCGCAGGCAACTCCCTAGCTCCCTAGTCCGCAACCATCCACCCATCCTTCAAATTCACGATCCGGTTGCTGTACTTGGCGTTCTCCTCCGAGTGCGTCACCTGCACGATCGTGGTCCCCGCCCGATTGAGCCCGCGGAAGAGCTCCATGATCTCGCGCGCCTGCGCCGAGTGAAGGTTGCCGGTGGGCTCGTCGGCGAGGATCAGCCTGGGCTTGGCGACCACCGCCCGGGCGACCCCGACCAGCTGCTGCTGCCCGCCGGACAACTGGTTGGGATAGAGATCCTTCTTCCCGACGATCTGGAAGCGGTCGAGAATATCGGCCACCATGGCCTGCCGCTCACTCTTGGGCACATCGCGGTAGGAAAGCGGGGTCTCAATGTTCTCGTACACGGTGAGGTCGTCGATCAAGTGATACTGCTGAAACACGAACCCGATCGACTGCCGGTTGAGCTCCGCCCGCTGCTTGGCCTTGAGCTGGTGGACGGGATAGCCCTGGAACTCGAAACTCCCGCTCCAGCCTGCATCGAGCATCCCCAGGATGCCGAGCAGGGTGGACTTCCCCGCCCCGCTCGGCCCCATGACGGTGACGAACTCGCCTTCCGCGATCCCGAGCGTGATCTGGCGCAGGACCCAGGTGCGAGTAGGACCGGTCTGGAAGAACTTTTCGACGTTCTGGAGTTGAATCATGGGTTAGGGAGCTGGGGGCTAGGGAGCCAGGGAACGCTTAGAACTAACCTCTTCAAGGGCCACACGAACAGCCCTAACACTTCATTCGCTGCGCAGCGCCACCAGCGGATCCACCCGTGCGGCCCTGCGCGCGGGGAGCAGACTCGCTCCCGTGGCCACGAGAGCGAGGAGGAGGGCGAGCCCCCCAAATGTGATCGGGTCTGCCGGGCTCAACCCGAATAGCTGGGATTGGAGCAACCGGCCCGCGAAGAGCGAGAGGACGCCACCCGCCAACAGCCCAATGCCGGTAAGCAGCAAGCCCTGACGCAACACCATCCCCGTCACGTCCCGGATGTCGGCGCCGAGGGCAAGGCGGACGCCGATCTCGCGGGTGCGCTGGCCCACGGAGTAGGACATGACTCCGTAGAGTCCGATCGCCGCCAGCAGGAGGGCCAGCCCGCCGAACAAGGCGAGCATCCGCGCGCCCATGCGCTGCCCGATGGTGGCCGGGATGATCTGCTCGCTCATGCTGCGCGGATCGAGGAACGGCAGGCTCGCCGCCTCGGCTTCGAGCTCCTTTCGCAGGGGCTCGATCAGGCCTTTGGCTCGACCGCGGGTGCGAATGTGGAAGGTGGTCCGGGCTGCAAAGCGCTGCTTCGCCGCATGATAGATGAACGGCCGTGGCGCTTCGGTAATCTGGTAGTACTTGGAGTCCTGTACGACGCCGATGACCCGGAGGTCCCATCCGGACTGGCGGACATGTTTACCCACGGGGTCTTGCCCGGGCCAAAAGCGGCGTCCGAAAGCTGCGTTGACCACGACCACTCGCTCGGCGCCCTCGCGATCCTGGGGTGTGAAGCCACGGCCGGCGGCGAACCCGAGACCCATAGTCTCGAAATAGCCGTCGCTGACGCTGGCGTATTGCACCGACGTGTTCTCGTCCCGCTTCGGCACATATCCGGCAATTTCGACACCGGAGTCGGAGGACCCTCCGAATCCCAGGGGGGCAAAGTCGCTCGTCGCGGCGTTGCGGACTCCCGGCATCCCGCGGATGCGCTGGAGCACCCGGTCGAGCAGCGCGGGGGCGGCCGAATCAGCCAGTCCCGCGAGCCGGAAGTCGGTGGAGACCAGGAGGATGGTCTCGGGGTCCTTGAACCCGAGGTCGACCGCCTGGGCGCGTTGCAGTCCGCGCACGAACAATCCCGCGCAGACGAGGGCAACGAGGGAGAGGGCTACTTGACCGGCGACCAGGGCGCCCCGAACCCGGCCCCGGCTGCCGGTGGGCAGGTCCTTGAGCACCGGCACCAGATCGAGCCGGGAAGCACGCAAGGCGGGCAGCAGACCGAAGAGCACCACGGTCAACAGGGTGATGGCGAAGCTGAACCCCACGACCCGCAGGTTGAGCGTTGCAGCTACGTCGATGGGGAGCGGCGCCGGGGGGATGAACGCGCGCATCGCGCCCCGGCCCCAGTAGGCAAGCAGGAACCCGGCGACGCCCCCGCCCGCGGCGAGCAGCAAGCTCTCGGTAAGCAGCTGCCGCACGATGCGCCCACGTCCCGCGCCAATGGCCAGCCTGACCCCGAGCTCTTTTTGCCGAGCTGTTGCCCGGGCGAGCAGCAGATTGGCCACGTTGGCACAGGCGATCAGCAGCACCAGCCCGGTCACACCGAGCAAGGCAGCCATGACCGGCAGGAGCACCGCCGACGCCCCCCTGGATTGCAGGGAGAAGACCACGGCCGTGTTCTGCTCGCCGGGGTAAATCGCGTCGAGCTCCTTGCCCACCCGATCCATGTCTGCCTGCGCCGCCGCCAGCGACATCCCCCGCTTCAGGCGACCCACTCCGTCCAGCCACTGCCAGCCCCTCAGCTCCCAGGGCTTTTCACCGTCGAGCACGGTCCGCGTCGTGACGGGGATATAGAGATCGAAGTTGAGGCCGACGTACGCGCCGCCGAATCGTGGCGGGGAAATGCCGACCACGCTGAAGTCATGGCCGTTCAAGGTCAGCGGCCGGTTGAGGATCGTGGAGTCGCCCTTGAAGCGGCGTTGCCAGAACCCGTAGCTCAGGATGGCGACCTGGGTCGCGCCGCGTTCCTCTTCCGGGCGGAAGCTCCGGCCGCGAAACAGGGGGACGCCCAGGACCTCGAAGTAATTCGCCGAGATCAGCATCGCCCAGGCACGCTCGGTCCCGCCGCCGGCTCGAAGACCGACCTGCTGCATATCAAAGACGGCGATAGCCTCGAACGCGCGTCCCCGCTCCCGCCAGTCCCGGAAGGACGGATAGGAGATCGACCACTCCCCGCCGCCCGGCCGGCGGGTGAGGAGATAGGCGATTCGATCGCTGTCATGCACCGCGGGCAGGGGATTCAGCACCCAGCGATCGGTCCAGCTGAAAATGGTCGTGACGGCGCCGATGCCCAGGCCGAGCGATAGCACCGCCACGGCCGTGAAGCCGGGAGCTCGGCGCAGCGCCCGCCAGGCATAGCGAAGATCGGCGATCAGGGTATTCATGGCAGCCTCATTCGGCGCGCAGCGCCACCAGCGGATCCACCCGCGTCGCTCGGCGCGCGGGCGCCCAGCTCGCCGCGGCGGCGACTCCTGCGAGCAGCAGCGCGACCAGCGCGAAGACCAGCGGATCGCCCGGGCTCACGAGGACGAGCAGGCGGCCCAGCACGCGGGTCAGCCCGAACGCGGCGGGGGTCCCGATCAGCACGCCGAGCAGCGCCAGCCGCAGCCCGCGGCCCATTACGTAACGGCGCAGGTGCGCCGCCTCGGCGCCGAGCGCCGCCCGGATGCCCAGCTCCCGGGTGCGGCGCGCCACGAGATAGGACATGACCCCATAGATCCCCAACGCTGCGAGCGCGAGCGCAATGGTGCTCAGGGCGCCCAGCAACTGAGCCATGACGCGGACCGGAGTGACCCAGCTCGCCAGGCTCTCCCGCAGCGTGACCACTTCCTCGACCGGCTCGTCGGCGTCGATGGTGCGCGAAACGGCCTTGAGCGTGGTGGCCAGGATCGCGGGGTCGCCATGGTAGCGCAGCAGCAGGCGAAAGCCACGCTCGTTGCTCTGCGCGGCCGAGGTGTAGAGCACCGGTGCGCGGCCCCCGGCGAACGGGCTGCCCATCACGTCGCCCACCACGCCGACCACCGTGAGCCAGGCCCCGCTGCCGATGCGGAGCCGCTTCCCGATCGGCTGCAGATTGGGCCAGAGCAGCGTGGCGGCCTTCTGGTTCACCAGCGCGACGCCCGGCGCGCCGGGACCATCGGCGGCGCTGACCGCGCGCCCGCGCAACACCGGAATCTGCATCAGCTTGAAATACTCGGGTGAAACCGCGGCGCCGTGCCCCGGGCCCCGCTGCATCGGGACCGCGGCGGCGGCGCCTTCGAGCCGCACGATCGTGCTGTCGCCGACGAAGCTGTTGAGGAAAAGCGAATGCTCGACCGCCGCCACTTCCACCATCGGCTGCACCCGCAGCCGATCGAGCAACTGATCCTCGAGCTGGCGCACCTGGGCCGGCGCGTCATAGCGCGGCGCTTGCAGCTCCAGCCGTGCGGTGAGCACGCCCTCCGGGTTGTAGCCCAGGTTGTCGGTGCGGCGGACGATCAGAAAGGATTTCACCATTGCTCCCGCACCGGCCAGCAGCACGATGGCGAGCGCCACCTGGGCCACCGTGAGCGCCCCGCGGATCCGGCTGTCGCGGCGGCCCGCGGTGGCGCTCGCGCTGCCGGTCTTCAGCGTCTCGTTGAGATCGGTCCGCGAAGCCCGCAGCGCCGGCACCAGCCCGAACGCCACTCCGACCGCGAGTGAGAGCCCGAAGGTATAGAGCAGCAGCCGCCAGTCGGTGCCGACCAGAATCCAGAAGGGAATCTCGGCGTCGATGAGGCCGGTCAGGATGCGCACGCCCCAGAGGGAGAGCAGCAGACCGAACACTCCCCCCACCAGGCCCAGCAACACCGATTCGGTCAGGATGTGGGCCGCGATACGAGCCCGGCTGGCGCCGAGCGCCACGCGCACCGCGAGCTCGCGGGCGCGCGCGGTGGCCCGCGCGAGGAAGAGATTGGCCAGGTTGGCGCAGGCAATCAGCAGGACAAAGCCAGAGGCGGCCAGCGCAAGCAAAAAGCCCTGGGTGCTGGTGTCGTCGGCCAAGTCCTGCCGCAGTGGAGTGACCCGATCGATCCAGCCCTTGTACTCCGCTGGCCGCTCGGCGGCCAGGCGGCCCGCGATGCCGCTCATCGCGCCATTCGCAGCCGCGAGCGTGATGCCGGGCTTGAGCCGGCCCACCGTCCCCAGCGAGCGATCGGTGACAGGCATGGTCTGGACCTGGGGCGCCATCGGAAGCCAGAGTGCAGCAAACTCGGGAAAGCGGAACCGCGGGGGCATGATGCCGACGACGCTGCGCAGCACGCCGTTCACCCGCACCGTCCTGCCGATCACCGCGCTGTCCGCTCCGAAGCGCCGCGTCCAGAGCCCGTGGCCGAGCAGCACGACGGGCGGGGCGCCCGGCCGATCATCCTCATCCGAGAAAGACCGGCCCAGGATGGGGCGCACGCCGAGCAGCGGAAAGAGATTCGCGGTGACGATCGCGCCGCCCACGCGCTCGGCCTCCTGCTCGCCGGCCAGCGAGTAGGCGCTCTCGCGATAGGCGCCGAGCGCGCTGAAGCTGGTGGCGCTAGCGCGCCAGATCTCAAAGGTGGGCCACGACGTCCCCACCGCGCAGCCGGTACAGAGCTCTTCCGGATTGTCCTCGCTGACATCCACGAGCTGCCGGGGCTCCGGAAACGGCAGGGGCCGGAACAGAATCCCGTTCACAAAGCTGAAGATCGTGGCGTTCGCGCCGATGCCGAGCGCGAGCGAGAGCACCGCCACCGCGGCGAGCATGGGCGAGCGCGCCAGCGAGCGCGCGGCGAGGTGGAGCTCCGCGAAGAGTCGCATGGAGAACGCGGGACTACCGCGCCGCCGCTTCCTCTTCCACCACCTTGCCGTCGAACAGCTTCACTTCGCGATCGGCCCAGCGCGCATAGCGGGGATCGTGGGTCACCATGCAGATGGTGGCGCCGCCGCGGTGCAGCTCGCGGAGCAGCTCCATCACCGCTTCGCCGTTCTGCGAGTCGAGGTTTCCGGTCGGCTCGTCCGCGAGCAGGATCGCCGGCTCGCCCGCGACGGCACGCGCCACCGCGACGCGCTGCTGCTGGCCGCCGGAAAGCTGCGAGGGGTAATGCTTCATGCGGTGCGCCATGCCGACCCGCTCCAGCGCACCGGTCACCCGCTGCTGCCGCTCCGAGGAGGGCATGCCGCGGTAGGTGAGCGGGAGCTCGACATTCTCATACACGGTGAGGTCGCCGATCAGGTTGAAGGCCTGGAAGATGAACCCGATCTGGCGATTCCTGACCCGGGCCCGTTCGGACGGCGTCAGGCTCTCCACCGAATGCCCCGCGAGCGTGTACGTCCCGCCGCTCGGCGTGTCGAGCAGCCCCAGGATGGACAGCAGCGTCGTCTTGCCGCAGCCCGAGGGGCCGGAGATCGAGACGTATTCACCCTTGGTGAGCTGCAGGTGAACATCCGAGAGCGCGTGGGTCTCGAGCTCGTCGGTGTAGAAAATCTTCTTGATGCCTTCGAGCTTGATCAGG
>CAZYPO010000031.1:23412-34262 GCA_964649225.1 uncultured Gemmatimonas sp.
GGTCTCGAGCTCGTCGGTGTAGAAAATCTTCTTGATGCCTTCGAGCTTGATCAGGGTTTCGCCAGGTGCCGTGCTCATGTTGGGTTCCTCGTTAAGGGAGCTAGGGGCTAGGAGCTAGGGAGCTAGGGAACTGCCGTGAGGGTGGGAGTTCTCTAGTCCCTAGCCCCCAGCTCCCTAGACCCTGACGACTATTTGATACGTACACGGTCGACATTGTCCCAGCGCGACATGTCCGACAGAATCACGATGTCGCCGGGGGAGAGACCATCTTTGATTTCGACGCTGGTCACCGAAGTTCTGCCGAGTCGCACCGTCACCCGCTGCGCGTAACGGCCGCCCTCGACCAGCTTGAACACCCCGATCGTCGCATCGGCCTGCCCATACGCGGGCCGGCCGGTGAAGAGCACGTTCTTGAGCCGGGCGATCTCGATCACGCCGTCCACGCTCAAGTCCGAGCGCGCGCCGGCCGGCGGAATACCCTCCAGCGCCACGTCCACGGTCACGGTCCCGGCGGAAGAGGCCGGGTCAATACGACTGACATGGCCCGGTGCGATTCCGTTGCGTGTATCGATGGCTGCCTTCTGCCCGATCGCGATGTCCTTGGCCTGGTTTTCCGGAACCCGGAGCACCGCCTTGAGCCGGAGCGGAAGCGGATCCACCCGGGCCAGGGTGGTCCCGGCCGTCGCGTATTGGCCGCTTTGCAGCGGCACCTCCCGCAGCACGCCGTGGATGCCGGCCCGCACCACCATGGAAGCCTTGAGCCCGTGCTGGAATGCCGCGATCGACCCGATCCTCGCGACCTGCTCTACCTGCACCTTGATCTGCTCGTCGATGGTCTGGGTGAGGAGCTTGAGGCGCTCCTCCTCGATGTTGAGCCGCTCCGCGAGCGCGTCGGCCCGGTCCTGCGCCTGCTTCTGATCCAGCGGGATGATGAGTCCCTGCTTGAGCAGCTCCGCTCCAGCCTCGGCGCGCCGCTTCGCGTCCTGATACTGGGACCGGAGATCCGCGACCGCCGAAGCCTGGGTCAGCCGATTGGTATTGAGATTCGTCCGCAGCTGCACCAGTTGCGACTGGGCATCGGTAAGCTGCCGGTCGGCATTGAGGGTTTGAATCTCGACGTCGGGATTGCTCAGCTCGAGGATGATTGTCTCCGGCTCGACGGGCGTGGTGCCGGGAAGCAGGTGGATCTTCTCGACTCGTCCCGTGGTCACCGCGGTGATGAAGCGGGTGTCTTCCGGAACCAGGGTACCCGGTCCGCGCACCTCGAGCACCATCTCCCCCTTCTCTACGGTATCAGTGTAGATCACGCCGCTATCCACGGTCGGCGCGGCGGGCTTGAGGCTCATCAAGGCCACGGTGATCCCGACCAGCGCCACCACCGAGGTGCCGATGATCACCCATTTCTTGTAGTTCTTTTGCGGATCGCGCTTTATGTCCATTGCACTGGAATCAGAGGTCAGAGATCAGGGAACAGGGAAGGGTAAGGGAAGTCCCGTGCCACCAGGCAGGCTTGTTAACGTATTTTATTACAATGAGATAGCGAATGGAGCGAAGCGTAGTATCTGCGCTTTTGTTCGGCGATGGGATTACCTCGTCCCACAAGCGAACAGAGACCCTAATCCCGATAAAACCTCCCCCCGCTCCGCGCCATCTCCACCAGCGTGGGTGCGGGAGTAAAGCGCGGACCATGCGCCAGGGCCAGCGCCTCAAGTGTGCGGACAGATTCCCCGGCCCCGAGAAAGTCGATGTAGCGGAGCGGGCCGCCCCGGAAAGGGGGATACCCGATCCCGTAGATGGCACCCAGATCGCCATCGCGCGGGGAGCGCACCACGCCCTCCGCCATGGCCAGCGCTGCCTCGTTGAGGAGGATGTACACCAGCCGGCGCTCGATCCCCTCCCATTCCAACGTCGCGAGCGGGGTGACTCCCAGCAGCTTGTACACCGACGGATCGGGATCGGTCTTGTGTCCGGCGTGATACAGATAGAATCCCTTGCCCGACTTCCGCCCCAGCCGGCCGGCCTCCACCATCACCGCGACCCCGGGGCCCGGCGTCATCCGTTCTCCAAATGCCGCGTGCATCACGCCGCTGGCCTTGTGGGCCACGTCGAGTCCCACCTCATCCAGCAGCGCGATCGGCCCCACCGGAAATCCGAACCGCGTCATGGCCCGGTCGATCACTTCGATCGGCGCGCCCTCCGAAAGCAACAAGCCGGCCTCGTTGAGGTAGGGCGACAGGATGCGGTTGACCCAGAACCCGGGGCGGTCGGCCACCACGATGGCGGTCTTGCCCATCCGGCGCCCGAACTGCACCGCGGTGGCGATAGCGTGCGGCGTCGTGTGTGCCGCCGGGATCACCTCGAGCAGCGGCATGCGATCGACCGGAGAGAAGAAGTGCATCCCCAGGATGCGCTCGGGATGCCGCGCTCCCTCCGCGATGCTCGCGATCGGGATGGTCGAGGTGTTGCTCGCCAGCACGACATCGGGCCGCAAAACCGCTTCCGCCTCCGCCATCACCTTGCGCTTGACGGTGAGATCCTCGAACACCGCCTCGATCACGAGGTCCGCCCGCTCGAACCCGTTCCAGTCCGCCGAGCCGGTGAGCAACGCAGCCTTGCGCTCGTACTCGTGCCGGGAAATCCGCCGCCGAGTGAGCTGGCCGCGCACGATATCCGTGGCGGCCTTGAGCCCCTTGCCGACCCGCGGCAGCTCGGCGTCCTTGAGCCGGGCCTCGACCCCGGCCTGCGTCACCGCGGTGCCGGCGATGCCCGACCCCATGAACCCCGAGCCGATGATGCCCAGTCGTCGCACCGGACTCGACACCGCGCTCCCCTGCGGTACCCCGAAGTCTTTCTTGAGCGCGTTGGCCGCGAAGAAGATCCGCACCAGGTTGCGGGAGACTTCGCCCACCGCCAGCTCGCCAAAGAGCTGCGCCTCGCGCCGGAGGCCCGCCTCCATCCCCTGCTCCATCCCCGCCTGCACCGCCTCGAGCGCGGCGAGCGGCGCGGGATAATTCCCGCCGGTCTTCTTGAGCACCTGCTTGCGGGCTTGGGAATAGACGATGCGGCGGCCGAGGGGATTGCGCTCGAGCAGCAGGCTGCCGCGCTTGGGGCGATCGGCTCCGCCGTGCCGCGCCAGGCGGTCGGCCGCCACGAGCGCGGTGCCGCGCAGGATGCTGGGCGGCACCAGCTCGTCCACCAGCCCGAGCTTGAAGGCCTTGGCCGCGCGCTCGGTCTTCCCCGCGAGAATGATGTCGAGCGCGGCGCGAACTCCGATCAGCCGCGGCAGCCGCTGGCAGCCGCCCGCACCGGGGAGGATTCCGATTTGCACTTCGGGAAGCCCGATTACCGTCTTGGGCGCATCGGTCGCGATGCGCCAGGCGCAAGCCAGCGCCAGCTCGCAACCCAGGCCCACGCAGGCGCCGTGGATCGCGATGACGATCGGTTTGGGGAACCGCGCGATCCGGTTGATCATTTCCTGCCCGGCCCGCGCCAACGCTTCTCCCTCGGCAGCCGTGGTGATCCTGACGAATTGCTGGATGTCCGCGCCGGCAATGAAATTGTCGGGCTTGCCGGACAGGAGCACGACGGCGCGCAGAGCCGCGTCGGCCTCGATCCGCGCGAGCAGCGCCTCGAGCTCGCCGATGACCGAGCTGCCGAGCGCATTCACCGGCTCGCCCGGGACGTCGAGGGTGAGCAGGGCGATGCCGTCGGTCGTGTTCAGCGTGAAAGCTGGCATTCAGTTCACATTCTCCAGCACCATCGCCAGGCCCATCCCCCCCTGCGCGCAGATCGAGAGCAGCCCGAATTGCACGCCGCGCCGCACCATCTCGTTGGCCAGCGTCGTCACCAGCCGGGCGCCGGTGGCGCCGAACGGATGCCCGATCGCGAGCGAGCCTCCCGAGACGTTGGTGCGCTCCCAGTCGACTTCTCCCACCGGTTCCGCGCGCCCCATCCGCTCGGCCCAGGCCTTGGAGGCCCATGCCTGCGCGTTGGAGAGCACCTGCGCCGCGAACGCTTCGTGAATTTCGACCAGGCCGAGCTCCCTCCAGCCGATCCCCGCGCGCTCCAGCGCGGTGGGCACGGCGTAGGCGGGGCCCATCAGCAGCTGCCAGCCCGGATCCACCGCGGCCACCGCGTAACTCCGGATCGCAGCGAGCGGCCGGTATCCCAGCGCGCGCGCCTTCGCTTCGGCCATCAACAGCACCGCGGCAGCTCCGTCGGTCAGCGGCGACGCGTTCCCGGCGGTCACCGAGCCGTAGCGGCGGTCGAAGACCGGCTTGAGCTGCGCCAGCGCGTCCAGACTGGTGTCGGTGCGAATCCCGTTGTCGCTGCTGGTGACCTGGTCCATCTCGGGGCCACCGAACCACGGGGCGATCTCTGCGGTGAGCCGTCCGTCCGCGGTGGCCGCCGCGGCGCGCTGATGGCTCAGCAGGGCAAGCCGGTCCTGCGCGTCGCGGGAGATGCCGTTTTCCTTGGCCATTTTCTCGGCCGACTGGCCCATCGATTCGCCGGTGGACGGCTCCGCAATGGCGGGCGAAACCGGAATCAGGTCCTTCGGCCGGATCGAGGCGAACAGGCGGAGCCGCTCGCCGAGCGATTTGGCCTTCCCCGCGGCAATCAGGATCTGAGTCATCCGCTTGGAATGCAGGATGGGAATATCGGAGAGCGATTCCACCCCGCCCGCCAGGATCACCTCGGCGTGGCCCAGCAGAATCTGATCATGCGCGTTGGTGATGGCCTGGCCCGCCGAGGCGCAGGCGCGGTTCAGGCTGTACGCGGGGATCGTCCGGGGAAACTGCGGCAGCAGCGCGACCTCCCGCGCCACGTTGGGCACCAGCACCGACGGGATCACCTGCCCGAAGACGACCTCGTCGACTTCCTCGCCGGCGAGATTGGCGCGGTACAGGAGCTCGCGCGCGGCGTGACGGGCCAGTTGGACGGCGGGGACGTCGCGGAACACGGTGCCGCTGCGCGCAAACGGCGTCCGCAGCCCCGCCACGACCACGGGGCGGCGCGCCCGGTCACTGCTCATTTCTTCTCCGCCACCACGCTCGCGATCGCACTCCAGCGTGCGTTGTCCACCGCCTCCACCACCTCGCGTCCGTGGATCACCACCAGCGGCACCACCAGCTGGTTGAGCTCCCCCGAGCGCAGCAGGTGCTTGGCGCTGGAGGGGCCCCAGCCAAACGCCTTCTGCGACTCGAGGAAGGTCTCCATCATCAGTAACCCCCCCGGCGCCAGGGCGCTGAGGAGCGTGGGCATCCGCTCGCGATCGAGAAAGTTGAACACCAGAATCGCATCGAAGCCCTCGAGCGCGGGCCACTCGGCCTCGAGGTCGTGCTGCTTCCAGGTGACCTCCAGTTGCCGGGCCTTGGCCTCCTTGCGGCCAAGCTCGAGCGCGGCCGCGTCCTTATCTATGGCGGTGACCTTGGCGCCCAGGGCCGCGGCCGCCAGCGCGTGCCGGCCCGACCCGCAGGCCAGATCGAGCACTCGGCTCCCCGCCTTGAGGCGGTAGGCGTGCCAGGCAAACCAGCTGCTCGGCCGCTCTATTTCGGTCGCGTCGGACGAGTCGGAGTAAACTCCTAGCACATGACTCCTTGGGTTCGCGCCTCGCTCCGGGACCTGGACACCGTACGCTCCGATCTGCTGGTCATCGGTGGCGGAATCACCGGCGCCGGGATTGCGCGGGACGCTGCGCTGCGCGGGATCCGTGTCGCTCTGGTGGAGGCGCGCGATTTCGGGTCGGGCACGAGCTCGCGCTCGAGCCGCCTGATTCACGGCGGGCTCCGCTACCTCGAACAGGGTCGCCTGCGCCTGGTGCTGGAATCCTTGCGCGAGCGCGCCATCCTGCTCCGCCTCGCTCCCCACCTGGTGCGGCCGCTTCCCTTCGTGCTCCCGTTCTTTCGCAGCGACCGGGTGCCCGGATGGAAGGCCCGGCTCGGACTCGCCCTGTACGACCTGCTCGCCGGGAGGGGTAATGTGCGCCGCCATCAGACGCTCGGCAAGCGAGGCCTGCTGGAAATCGAGCCCTTGCTTCGCGACAGGGGATTGACTGGCGGCGCCCTCTACCATGACGCCCAGTGCGACGATGCCCGGCTGACCCTCGCGGTGGCGCGAGCGGCCGGCAGCGCCGGTGCCCTGCTCGCCAACTACACCCGTGTGCTCTCGCTGCAATTTGAGGGTGGCCGGGTGGCCGGAGCCCGCCTGCGTGATGAGCGGACCGGCGAGGAAACCGAGATCCAGGCCCAGGTGGTCATCAATGCCGCGGGACCCTGGTGCGATGCCATCCGGCGACTCGAAGACAGCGCCGCAGCCCCTATCCTCCGGCCCACCAAGGGCAGCCATCTTGTCGTGCCGCGGGTCAGGATCGGAAACCGCCACGCGGTCATCTTTACCAGCCCGCTCGACGGCCGGGTGATGTTCATCCTGCCCTGGGGCGAGTGGACCTACATCGGCACCACGGACACGGATTCGCCGCCGGAGCCCGAGACCGCCGTCGCTGACGCGACCGACCTCGTCTACCTGCTGCGCTCCGCCAACGCGATCTTCCCCGCCGCCCGGCTCTCTGAGGACGACGTCGTGGCCACCTGGGCGGGACTGCGTCCCCTGCTTGCCGCCGATCCGAATGCCCCCGCCTCACAGCTCTCCCGCGAGCACCGCATCATCGCGGGACCCTCCGGCATGCTCACGATAGCGGGGGGCAAGCTCACCACCTTCCGGCCGATGGCGCGGGAGGTCGTTGATCAGGCCGCCAAGCTCCTGGGCCGCCACCCGGCCGAGGGGCGTTCCTTGAGCGAGAGCGTCCCGTTGCCCGGCGGGGAGGCGCGCGTGCTGGACGGCTTCCGGAGTCCCGGCCTGGAGCTGGGCCTCGCGGAGGCCACGGTGGACTACCTGCTCCGCCAGTACGGCGCGGAGATCCCGGCGCTGTACGCGCTCTGCCGACCGCGGCCCGAGCTCAAGGATCCCCTGCATCCGGACCACCCCGCGATCGGGGCCCAGGTGGTCTTCGCCGCGCAGCGGGAATTCGCCTGCACCGCACAGGACGTGCTTGAGCGGCGCACCCGCCTGGCTCTCGAAACCCGCGATCACGGCGACGCCGCGCGCGCCGGGGTCGAGCGGCTGCTCGCAGCCGAGCGGAGATTATCTTGACTGGCGTGGATCCCAACGTTTTCGAGACGGCCAACGCCGGCTTTGCCCAGGCGCTCTACGAAGAATTCCTGCGTGACCCAAGTGCGGTGACGCCGGAATGGCGCCGCCTGTTCGAGAGCGGCCGCGTGGGGGTGAAGCCGGTCTCAGCGCTAGTGGCAGTGGCAGGGAACGGGGGTGCTGCTCCGGCCCCCGACCCCACCCCTATCGCCTCCACTGTCCCCACCGTCCTCGCCGTCCCGCTGCGAGGTCCCGCTGCGCGGCTGGTCCAGAACATGACCGAGAGCCTCTCGGTCCCCACCGCCACCACCTTCCGCGAAATCGCGGTGCGCGCGCTGGAGCAGGCCCGCGCCCAGTTCAACCTCGGCCTGAAGGATGCCGGCCGCGGAGAGAAGGCATCCTTCACCCACTTTATCGCCTGGGCGCTGGTGCAGGCAGTGAAGCACCACCCGGTCATGACCCAGAGCTTCGCGCTGATCGATGGGACGCCGCATCGCGTCACCCCCGACGGCACCAACCTGGGGCTGGCGGTGGACGTGGAGCGCAAGGACGGCTCCCGCGGCCTTGTCGTTCCCGTACTCAAGCACGCCGAGCGGTTGAACTACGCCGAATTCCAGGCGGCGTACGACCGGCTGGTGGAGCAGGCGCGCGCTAGCAAGCTGATGCCGGACGATTACGCCGGTGGCAGCATGACCCTCACCAATCCCGGCGGACTCGGCACGGTGGCATCGGTGCCCCGGCTGATGGCGGGTCAGGGGAGCATCATCGCCGTCGGCGCGATCGGCTTTCCGCCCGAATTCGCCAGCAGCTCGCCCGACACCATCTCCCAGCTCGGCGTGAGCAAGGTGATGACCATCACCAGCACCTACGATCACCGCGTCATCCAGGGCGCCGAGTCGGGCGAATTCCTCCGCACCGTGGAGCGGCTGCTGGCGGGAGACGAGGGGTTCTACGAGGGGATCTTCGGGGCGTTTGGACTCAGCCGGTCGGCGGACCAACCCTTCATCCCACCCCCGTCCGTCCGTCCGCCCGCCCGCCCGTCCGACTTAGAGTCCGTCGCCGCCGCGATGGCCCTCGTCAAAGCCTTCCGGACCCACGGCCATCTCGCCGCGCGACTGGATCCGCTGGGCACCGAGCCCTCGGGCGATCCGTCGCTCGATCCGGCCTCGCTCGGCCTGACGCCCGACGCCATGGCCGCCATTCCGGCGAGCGTCCTGCGCATCACGGTCCCGGGTACCACGCTCGCCGAAGCGCTTCCCAAGCTGCAGGCAACCTATTGCGGCACGATCGCCTACGAAGTCGAGCACGTGAGCGATCACCGGCAGCGGATGTGGCTCCGCCAGATGATCGAGTCGGGGGAGCACCGTCGCCCGTTGTCCAAGGAGGAAAAGCTTGCGCTGCTCGACCGCCTCATCGCGGTCGAAGCGTTCGAGCGCTTCCTCCACAAGGCGTATCTGGGACAGAAGCGCTTCTCGATCGAGGGCGTGGACCTGTTGGTGCCGATGCTCGATCTCGTGTTCGAGCTGGCTGCCAACGACGGTGCGCGCGAAGTGGTGGTGGGCATGGCGCACCGGGGCCGGCTCAACGTCCTGGCCCACAACGTGGGCCGGCCCTACAGCACCATCTTCGCGGAGTTCGAGGGCGGGAAAAAACTGGAGGGCGACTTCCCCGAATCCGAAGACGGCACCGGCGACGTGAAGTATCACCACGGTGCCGAGGGCGCCTACCTCACGCACTCCGGCAAGGCCATCACCGTCGCGCTGGCCCACAATCCCAGCCACCTGGAATTCGTCGGGCCGGTGGTGGACGGCAACACCCGCGCGCGGCAAACTCAGCGGCGCGGCCGCGAAGCCCATCACGATCCGTCCTGCGCGGTGCCCGTCGTCATCCACGGCGACGCCGCCTTCGCGGGCCAGGGTGTCGTGGCCGAGACGCTCAACCTCAATGCGCTGCGTGGCTATCGGGTGGGCGGCACCGTACACCTGATCACCAACAATCAGGTGGGCTTCACCACCGACATGTACGATGCGCGCTCCACCCGGCACGCCAGCGACCTGGCCAAGGGCTTCGACATCCCCATCATCCACGTCAACGCGGACGATGCCGAAGCCTGTCTTGCCGCAGTGCGGCTCGCGATGCAGTTCCGTCAGGAATTCCGCCGCGACGTGCTCATCGATCTGGTGGGATACCGGCGCTGGGGCCACAACGAAGGCGACGAGCCCGCCTACACCCAGCCACTCATGTACGAGCGGATCAAGGCGCAGCCCTCCGCGCGGGAGCTCTACACCGCCGCGCTGATGGCCGAGGGCGTGATCCCCACCGAAGCGGCCGGGGCGCGCTATGAGGCGGCCTATCAGCGTCTGGTGGAGCTGCAGCAGGGCTTCCGGGCCACCGCCACCAAGGCGCCGCCCGTGCAGCCCGCGCCCGCCAAGCTGGTGCCGGGCGAAGTGGTGGCCACGGCGCTCCCCGCCGAGCAGCTCGTCGCGCTCAACGAGCAGCTGTTGACGGTCCCCGAGGGATTCACGGTCAATCCCAAGCTCAAGCGCCAGCTCGAGCGGCGGCGCTCCGCGCTCGGCGCCGAGGGCGGCATTGACTGGAGCCATGCGGAGGCGCTCGCGCTCGCCTCCCTGCTCACCGAGGGTGTGCCGATCCGTCTCACCGGACAGGACACCGAGCGGGGGACCTTCAGTCACCGGCATCTGGTGCTGCACGACGCGAAGAACGGCGACACCTTCGCCCCGATCCAGCACCTCCCCGGTGCGCTGGCGGCGTGCGAGGTCTACAACAGCCCGCTCTCCGAGCTCGCGACCCTGGGCTTCGAATACGGCTACGCGACCGCCGCGCCCGAGTCGCTGGTGCTTTGGGAAGCGCAGTACGGCGACTTCATCAACGGCGCGCAGGTCATCATCGACCAGTTCATCGCGGCGGGCCTCTCCAAGTGGGGCGTGAGCAACCGGCTGACGCTGCTGCTTCCCCACGGCTACGAGGGCGCGGGTCCCGAGCACTCGAGCGCGCGGGTCGAGCGCTTTCTGCAGCTCGCCGCCGAGGGGAATCTCCGGGTGGCCAACTGCACCACGCCGGCGCAGTACTTCCATCTGTTGCGCCGGCAGGCGCGCCGCAACCGGGTGCGTCCGCTGGTGATCTTCACCCCCAAGAGCCTGCTCCGGCTGCCGCAGGCCAGCTCGCGCATCGAGGACCTGACCACCGGCGTGTTCCAGGCGGTGCTCGACGATCCCAACCCGATCATTCACGCCAATCCCGCGGCGGTGACGCGCGTGGTGCTGTGTAGCGGGAAGCTTTACTACGACCTCCTGCCCGAAGCCGAGCGGCTGGGCCAGCAGCGTCCCGCGATTGTGCGGGTCGAAGGGCTCTACACCTTCCCCGACGGCGCGATCAAGAGCCTGCTCGCCCGCTATCCGGGCGCCAAGCAAATCATCTGGGTCCAAGAAGAGCCACGGAACATGGGGGGCTGGAGCTTCGTTGCTCCTCGGCTCGCCGAGTTGCTGCCGAGCGGCGCGCTGCTGCGCTACGTCGGCCGCCCTGACCGCGCCAGTCCGGCGGAAGGCTATGGCAACGCCCACGCGGCGGAGCAGGCACGCATCGTTGCGGAGGCGCTCGCCGGCTGAATCGAGGCTCCGTGGACAAGCTGACCGCGCCCGGCGAACGCCAGGACTGGGGGAGTGCGCGGCGACTCGCGTTCCTCG
>CAZYPO010000032.1:0-3453 GCA_964649225.1 uncultured Gemmatimonas sp.
GCCGATCGCTCCCGCGAGGGCGCCGTAACGGATCAGGGATCGAATCATGGAGGCCGGCTCCTAGAAGCGGGTGGACAGGGAGAAGGTCCAGGTCCGCAGCGTCGGGGTGCTGAACGCGTCGGTCTGGTTGATGAGTCCGGAGCCCGAGTTTCCGGCGCCGGCGCCACCGCAGCCGCTGCCATCCCGGCCGCCGCAGCCGATCTCAGGGTCGTATCCGCTGTAATTGGTAAACGTGTGAATATTCCGGCCGACAATGCCCACGGTCCAGTCTCCAACCCGGCCAATGGGGCCCAGCTTGTAACTGAGACTTATTTCCCGGAGCTTGGCGTAGGACCCCTTCTCGACCACGTAGTTGTTGGGGCCGAGCACGTCGTAGAACCCGCCGGTGCCGATGTTCTCGGGACTGCCCGCCCGCCAGCTATACCCCACCGGCTTGGCGGTCTCGACGGTGTTCTTGGCCTGGTCGAATTCTCCGGAGCCTATCGACAGCAGAGCCCAGCCCTCGCCCTGGTTGTAGATGGAGTTCCCGATGCTGGCGTCGAGCAGGGCGTAGAGGGTCAGCTTCTTATAGGAGAAATCGTTGGAGATACTGAAACGGTACAGCGGGAACACGTTCCCGATGACCTGATTGATCCCGACCCCCTCGCCCGGCTGGCCCCTTAGAGGACGGTCCACGATCGGGTGACCCCAGTTGAGCTCGGTGCCCCAGGGCGACTCGGAGGCCGGAAGCCTGGTCTGCCAGAGGTTCTTGGTCACGCCATCCCGCCAGCTATTCCCGGCCCCGACCCAGACCAGCCAGCCCTTGTCGTTGAGCTGGAAGTCCTTGCCTTCACCGCAACGCGAGCGGAGGTCAACCTGGAGCTGGTTGCAGCTCTGGAAGAAGACCCGGCCGTACATGTTGCCGTAGCGGTTGAGCGGGAGGCCGGTGCAGTTGGGACGCGCCTCTCCGGGGCCGTACCCGGCCTCGCCGGGCAGGTGGCCGACCTCTCCGGGGAGACAGGTCCGGCGCTTGTCATCGGTCATATAGAAGAAGGTGCCGGTGCCCTGGGCCGTGCCTCCGCCGGAGGTAAACGCGGGCACGTTGAGCTTGGTGATCATGGTGCGGGTCCGGTCCCAGGTGGCCCGGGCCTGCCAGTAGAGGCTCCTGCTGTTCACGATCGGGACGGTGACTCCTACTTCCCAGGTCTTGTTCTGCAGGGTGCCGGCGTTCAGCCACTGGCTCGAGTAGCCGACCGACGCCGGGATATCCGCCGGAATGATCTGGTCGTAGGTGTTGCTCTGGGCGTAGGTCACCTCGAAGCCGAGCCGCTTGAACAGGGTGAAATCGGTGCCGAGCTCGTACTCCTTGGTGGTTTCGGGCCGCAGCGCCGCGTTGCCGGCCTGGCCGGTGGAAATCCCGGTCTGGCTCACGTTGAACACCTCGTACTGCGCGCTGAAGTTCGGGGTGGATCCGGCGGTCCCGCGGGAGACCCGGAAGCGGAGCTCGTTCAGGAACGGGACATTCCAGAACGGCTCGTTGGACACGATCCAGACTCCGGCGAGCCGGTCGAAGGGGGCCCAGCGATTGCCCGGGCCGAACAGCGAGCTGCCGTCATAGCGATAGGACCCGTCGAGGACGTAGCGGTCCTTGTAATCGAGGGTCCCCGCGGCGGAGAATCCCGCCTGTTTGATGACCTGGCTGGAAGAGCCGCTGGTGAAGTTGGTGGAGGTATTGCTGAGCTGGTAGACGTTCTTCACCTGGTATACCTGGCCGGTGCCTCTGCTGGTGATAAACTTTTCCTGGTCGTAATGGGTGGCGAGCCGGAGCTTCGCGGTGAGCCGGCTGGCCAGCTGGTGCCGGAGGGTGGCGGAGAGGCCGGTATTCACGGCCTCGTCCCGGCTAGTTTCGATTTCTTGGCGGCCGTTATTGTTGGCGGTCGAGATGCCGACCGACCGGTAGCCCTTCTTGCGGAGAAAGTTGTCGTTCAAGGCCCGGTTATCGTAGCCGAAGTTGCCCTCGACGGTGATCCAGCTGGCCGGGTAGTACTTGACCCCGATGGAACCGAGGAACCGGTTGACGGTGCGGTCCGAGACCTCGTTTTCGGACTGGTACATCGGGAAGCCGTTTCCGTTGTCGGTGGCGCGGAAGTTCTGCCTCTGAAGCAGGAGCCGGCCCAGGGTGTCGCGGGCGAGCAGATCGAGGCCCGGTAGCTGGCCTCTGAGCAAGGTGCCGAAGATGCCCGCGTTACGGCTGTCCCGGTAGAAGTTGTCGAACATGGTGCTGACCTGGATCCGCAGGTCGGAGCGGGCGTTGTAGTCGAGGTTGACCCGGCCCCGCCGCTGGGTGGATCCCCCGTAGAGCTTCAGAACCCCGGGGTCGTCGGTGTACTGGCCGCTGACGTAGAAGCCGACACTGCCGATCTTGCCGGTCGCGTCCACCGAGCTGAGCGAGGTCAGAGGCCGCGCCGCAATCTGCGCCAGCCCATTGTAATAGCGGCCGGGATAGATCTGGGACTGGGTGATGTTCTTGAGATCGTCGGTACCGAGCGAGGCGAGCAGGGGATTGTGCCCGGTCCGGAGGGTATCGGCGTTCACATTGTGGATCCGGAGCATCTCCCTATTCAGGTCGAACGTCCGGGAGCAACCCGAAGAGCCGGAACTCGCGATGATGCACCACCGCTTGCCGGTCTCGTCCAGTTGAAGGTTGTGGTTGACCGGGATCCCGAAATCGATGCTGTTCCAGTCGGAGAAGCCCACCTCGGTTCGGGCGGTAAAGATGACCCCCTCCTGGTTCTTGCCACCCCGCTTGGTGGTGATGGTGATGACCCCGTTGGCCGCCTGGGCGCCGTAGAGCGAGGAGCCGGCGGCGCCCTTTACCACCTCGACCGTTTCGATGTCGAGACCGCCCAGCTCCTGGATGGAGCCAACGTGCGAGGCGATCACCCCGTCCACGATGATCAGCGGCTCCTGGCCGCGGTTCAGCGCATTGATGGACCGGGGCCCCCGGATCAGGATCTCCGGTGCGGTGCCGGCCCGGCCGGTGGTCTGGGCGATTCGGACCCCGGCCACCTTGCCCATGAGGGTACGGAGCGGATCGTTCGACACTACCGGCAGGTCTTCGGCGGTGAGCCGCGCGACCGCGAAGGGCACCTTGGCCCGTTCCACCCCCTCGAGGGCGCCGGTCACGATTATTTCCTCCAGCCGGTTGATGTCGGTCCCCAGGACGAAGTCGGCGGTCTGCTCGCCGGCCTGGAGGGTCAAGGTCCGGGACATGGACTTGAAGCCGATGCCCCTGGCGGTGACGGTAACCGGCGTGGAGGGCATCCGGGCGGCGGGCACCGTGAGGACGTAGACGCCGCGATCGGAGGTGAACACCGAAAGGTTGAGCCCGGTGATCAGGACGTTGGCCCCGGTGATCGCCTCTTTCCGATCTTGCGACGTCACGGTGCCGCGGATAACCGCGTTCTGGGCCAG
>CAZYPO010000032.1:3553-8506 GCA_964649225.1 uncultured Gemmatimonas sp.
CGTG
Source organism: uncultured Gemmatimonas sp. (assembly GCA_964649225.1). Classification (GTDB taxonomy): domain Bacteria; phylum Gemmatimonadota; class Gemmatimonadetes; order Gemmatimonadales; family GWC2-71-9; genus JABFSM01. Next base: position 3,558 of record CAZYPO010000032.1, read on the forward strand.
AGCCGGTCTGCGCTGGGATGCTGGCGCCGGCGCACGATTGCTGTTGACAGCGGGGCAGTCACAATGCTAGTAGTTGGCCCGGCCGCGAAGGGTTTCCCGTACCGGAAATCCTTCGCGTTGCGTTTCAGTTTTCAAGGAGTGGCATGGGCTCGCTGGTCATCGTCGAATCGCCGACCAAGGCACGCACCATCCGGGATTTTCTCCCGCGCGGTTATACGGTCGCCGCGTCGATGGGGCACATCCGCGACCTCCCCGACAAGGCGGCGGACATTCCGCCCAAATACAAAGGAGAGGAATGGGCCCGGCTCGGCGTCAACGTAGACCACGACTTCGAGCCGTTGTACGTGGTGCCCGCGGACAAGAAGAAAGTGGTCAAGGAGCTCAAAGCGGCCTTGAAGGGCGCCGATGAGCTGATCCTCGCCACCGACGAAGACCGTGAGGGCGAGAGCATCTCGTGGCACCTGGCCCAGGTGCTGGCGCCGAAAATGAAAGTGCGCCGCATGGTCTTCCACGAGATCACCCGCGAAGCCATCCGCGAGGCGCTGGCGACCACCCGCGATGTCGACGGCAAGCTGGTGCGCGCCCAGGAAACCCGCCGGATCCTCGACCGGCTCTACGGCTACACGCTCTCGCCGCTGCTCTGGAAAAAGATCGCCTACGGGCTCTCCGCGGGGCGGGTGCAGTCGGTCGCGGTGCGGCTGCTGGTGCTGCGCGAGCGCGAGCGCCGGGCGTTCCGCGCGGCGGTCTACTGGGACCTGAAGGCGCGCCTCGCGCACGCCAAGCAGGAGTTCGACGCCGAGCTGGTGGCCCTCAAGGGCGTCCGGATCGCGAGCGGGAAGGACTTCGACGAGCGGACCGGTAAGCTGGCCGAGGGCAAGCAGGTCGTGCTGCTCGACGCGGCGGCCGCCGCGAAGCTGCGCGAGCGATTGCTCAAACAGCCCTGGACGGTGAGCGGCAGCGAAGAGAAGCCGGGTGTGCGCCGACCCGCGGCGCCCTTCACGACGTCCACGCTGCAACAGGAAGCCAACCGGAAGCTGCGGCTTTCCGCGCGCGACACGATGCGGGTGGCGCAGAGCCTGTACGAACACGGGTACATCACTTACATGCGTACCGACTCGGTCAATCTCTCGACCCAGGCGGTCACCGCGGCGCGCGAATGCGTGCAGCGGCTCTACGGCAAGAGCTACCTGCCGCCCAAGCCCCGGCACTACAGCGCCAAGCATGTCCACGTCCAGGAAGCCCACGAGGCCATCCGCCCGGCCGGCTCCCATTTTCGCACCCCGGAAGAGAGCAAACTGCATGGCCGCGAGCTCGCGCTCTACGACCTGATCTGGAAGCGGACGGTGGCCTGCCAGATGCCGGATGCGAAGGTCACCAGCCTGGTGGTCACGCTCGACGTGGCGGACGCCAGCTTCCGGGCCAGCGGCAAGCGGATCGATTTTCCGGGGTTCCTGCGGGCCTATGTGGAAGGCAGCGACGATCCGGAGGCCGCGCTCGAAGATCAGGAAGTCCTGCTGCCGCACCTCGAGGTGGGCGACCAGCCCGCTTGCCTCGGCATCGAAGCGCTCTCCCACGAGACGCAGCCGCCGCCCCGCTTTACCGAAGCGAGCCTGGTGCGCGAGCTCGAGGCCGACGGGATCGGTCGCCCCAGCACCTATGCGAGCATCATCGGCACGATCATCGAGCGGGGCTACGTCCAGAAGCAGGCGCAGGCCTTGGTGCCGACGTTCACCGCGTTCGCGGTGATCGGGCTGCTGGAGCACCATTTTCCCAAGCTGGTGGATCTCAAATTCACCGCGCGGATGGAGCAGAGCCTCGACGACATCGCCGAGGGGCACGCGGAGTGGCTGCCGTACCTGCGGCAGTTTTACCTGGGAAAGGAAGGACTGCGCAAACAAGTGGAAGCACGCGAAAAGAAGATCGATCCGGCCGCGGCCCGCACGCTCGAGGTAAGCGGGCTCGAAGCCGCCACCATCCGGATCGGCCGCTTCGGCCCCTACATCGAAGTGGAGCGCGGGGGCGAGATATTGCGGGCTTCTTTGCCCAAGGACGCGGCGCCGGCCGATCTCACCATGGAGAAAATCGAGGAGCTGTTGCGCCAGAAGCGCGAGGGACCCGACGTGCTGGGCCATCATCCCGAGACCGGCGAGCCCATTCTGGTGCTGAGCGGGCAGTACGGTCCCTACGTGCAGCTCGGCCCGGTAAACGACGACAATCCCAAACCCAAGCGCGCCAGTCTTCCCAAGGGCGTCAAGCCCGAGGACGTCACGCTCGATCTGGCGGTCGGGTTGCTCGCTCTTCCGCGCCTGCTCGGCAGCCATCCCGAAACCGGCGGTAAGATCTACGCGGGGCAGGGACGTTTCGGCCCGTACATCGTCCACGACCAGGGCAAGGGCGGCAAGGACTATCGTTCGCTCAAGGGAGAGGATCAGGTGCTGACCGTCTCACTGGCGCGCGGGCTCGAGCTGCTGGCGCAACCCAAACAGGCGCGCGGGCGCCGGGCCGCGCCCGCGGCGCTCAAGGAGCTGGGCCCCCACCCCGCGGATCAGCAGCCGGTGGCGGTGTACGACGGGCAGTACGGGCCGTACGTCAAGCACGGCAGCGTGAGCGCATCCATTCCCAAGGGCGGCGATCCCGCCGCGGTCACCCTGACGGAGGCGGTGGAGCTCCTGGCCGCGAAGCGCGGCCGTCCAGCGCCCGCGCGGCGTCGCGCCAAGACCACGAAGCGCGGCTAGGGATTTGACCCATGAACGGACTGGCGCGCTGGATCAACGACTCGCTTCCCTGGCGGATTTGCGGAGCAAGGTGCGGGAGGCCCTAGAGCAGGGTCCCTCGCAGTAAGACCGCCGCCACGCTGAAGTAGATCACGATCCCGCTCACATCCACCAGCGTCGCGACGAAGGGGGCCGAGGCGCTGGCCGGATCGGCGCCGAGCTTGCGCAGCAGGAAGGGCAGCATCGAACCGGTGAGGGAGCCGAAGGTCACCACGCCGAGCAAGGCGATGCCGACCGTGGCCGCGACCAGCGCATAGTGGGGCCCGAAGTCCTGCCAGCCGAAGAGCTGGGAGAGTATGACCCGCAGCACCCCGATCACGCCGAGAATCAGGCCGAGGCTGAGCCCGGCCGGCAGCTCCCGCAGCGCGACCCGCCACCAGTCCTTGAGCTCCACCTCGCGGAGCGCGATGGCCCGGATGATGAGCGAGGTGGCCTGCGAGCCGGAATTGCCGCCGGAGCTGATGATCAACGGGATGAACAGCGCCAGCACCACTGCCCGGGCGATCTCGTGCTCGAAGCGCGCCATCGCGGTGGCGGTGAGCATCTCTCCGAGGAAGAGCGCGCAAAGCCACCCGGCGCGCTTCTTCACCATGCCGAGCAGACCGATCTCGGTATACGGCTCGCCCAGCGCCGCCATCCCGCCGAGCTTCTGGACGTCCTCGGTCTCTTCCTTGACCAGCGCGTCGATGACGTCGTCCACCGTGACGATCCCGAGCAGGCGCTGCTGCTCGTCCACCACCGGCATGGCCAGCAGGTTGTACTTGCTGATCAGTCGCGCCACTTCCTCGCGGTCGACCTCAGGCCCCACGCTCAGGGTGTGGCGCGCCGCCCCGACCTCGCGCACGGTAGCGCCGGGATCGGCCATGACCAGCTCGCGCAGCGAGACGACGTGGACCACCGCATGGCTCTGGGGATCGGTCACGTAGATGGCGTAGACCGTTTCCTTCCTGCCGCCGACCTGGCGGACGTACGCCAGGGTGCGTTCGACGTTCCAGTCGGCCGGCACGCTGACGAACTCGGTGGTCATGATGCCGCCGGCGGTCTCCGGCGGATACTGCAGCAGGAGCCGGATCGCCTCCCGGGTTTCTCGGCTCAGCGCGGCCAGCAGGCGATTGCGATTGGCGGGCTCGAGCTCGCGAAAGAGATCGGCCTGCTGGTCGGAGGACATGGCCTCGACCAGATCGGCCACGTCCTTGTCGGCCATGTGGGCGACGATGGCCGCGCGGTCGTGCACCAGCTCCGGCTCATCAAAAATCCGGACCGCGAGATCGAAGGGCAGCGCGGCGAGCACCTTGGCCGCGGCGGCGGGCTCCAGCTGGCGCAGCGCTCCCGCCACGTCCGCGGGCTGCATGCCCGCGAGCACGGCAGAGAGCTCGACGGGATCGCCGCAGAGGAGGTAGAGCAGCTCGGGAGTGGGCTGGATCGTTTCGTCGAGGGTCGGCGTCATGGCGTCGTCCTGGCGAAGGGCGAGAAGTGCGGCTCGCGCGCAAGCTACATCGATGAGGGTGCCGGGTCAGCCCCATCGCGTTGACGGCTCGCGGCGAGCACGGATAAGTTGCCGCCTCGGATGCCCCGGGACAGATGGCCGAGTGGCTTAAGGCGCACGCCTGGAAAGCGTGTATACGTCACAAGCGTATCGAGGGTTCGAATCCCTCTCTGTCCGGTATTAGTTTGCAGGAGAAGCCTCGAGAGCGAGCCCATGCTGATCCGCCGACCGCCGGACATCCCGAGTAGTGAGATCACCGACGAAGCGCTGTACTGGTCCCGCCGCGAGTGGCTGGCGTCGATCGGGCTCGGCGTGGCCGGTAGCCTGGCCGGCAGCCTGGCGCTGCCGCGGCTGCTGGGCGCGCAGGAGCAGCTCAAGCCGGATTCCTGGGACATCATCACCAGCTACAATAATTTCTACGAATTCGGCAGCGAAAAGGACGATCCCAAGGCCAACGCCCATACGCTGAAGCCGAGGCCATGGAGCATCGCGGTGGAGGGCGACGTCAAGCGGCCCGCGGTGTACGGCTTCGACGATTTCTTCAAGGGGATGACGCCGCAGGAGCGGATTTACCGGCACCGCTGCGTCGAGGCCTGGTCGATGGTGGCGCCCTGGTTCGGCTATCCGCTGCGCGACGTGATCAAGCGGCTCGAGCCGGGCAGCAAGGCCAAATACGTCGAGTTCGTGAC
>CAZYPO010000032.1:8606-17494 GCA_964649225.1 uncultured Gemmatimonas sp.
TCAACACCTGGAACATCGCGGCGCCCAACGAGTACGGCTTCTATGCAAACGTCAACCCCAACGTCGACCACCCGCGCTGGAGCCAGGCCAAGGAGCGCCCGCTCGGCCAGCTCTTCAAGAAGTCCACCCTCATGTTCAACGGCTACGGGGACCAGGTGGCTTCGCTCTACACCGGGATGGATCTGCGCGCCAACTTCTGAGCCTCGCGTGACCGAGGCGCAGCTGATCCGGCGGGTGGTCAAGCCGGCAATCTGGGTCGCCGGGCTCGCTCCACTCGGCTGGCAGATCTGGGCGTTCCTGACCGACCACCTGGAAGCCGAGCCCGTGAAGGGGATGCAGCACTTCACCGGGCGGACCGCGCTGATCATCCTGTTCATCACGCTCTGCGTCACTCCGCTGCGCCGGCTCACCGGCTGGAACGGGCTGATCAAGGTGCGGCGACTCATCGGGCTCTTTGCCTTCTGCTACGCGGTCATTCATTTCAGCGTTTTCCTGGTCTTCGATCTCGAGCTGTCCTTCGGCGACCTTACCCGCGAGGTCATCAAGCGGCCGTACATCACCGTGGGCTTCACGGTGTTCCTGATGCTCAGCGCGCTGGCCATCACCTCGCCGCAGTTCATGGTGCGCAAGCTCGGCGGGAAGCGCTGGAGGGCCCTGCATCGGCTGATCTACCTCGCGGCGGCCGGGGGAGTGCTGCATTTCACCTGGGCCCAGAAAAAGGACATCCGGCTGCCACTGATCTACGCGGCGGTCCTAGCCGCCATCCTCGGATCCCGGCTGTTGCCGCTGGGGCGATGGCGGCTGGTTGCGGGTCACAGGGCGGCGGACTAGCTTCCGCGCCCGAGATGCCCTCGGTGACCCGGCTCCTCGATGCCCCCGCCATGGCGCGCGCCCTTGCGCGCATGGCCGGCGAGATCGTTGAGCGATGCGGGGGCACCGAGGGCCTCGTGCTGCTAGGGATCCAGCGCCGCGGCGTCGAGCTGGCCCAGCGGCTCGGGCTGCTGCTGGAACAGGCCTCGGGGGCGCGAGTTCCGCTCGGCAAGCTCGACATCACCCTCTACCGCGACGATCTCTCCACCATCGGTCCGCGTCCCCGGGTCGGAGAGACCAGTCTCCCCGTCGAAATCGCGGGTTGCACTGTCGTGCTGGTGGACGACGTCCTCTATACCGGCCGAACCATCCGCGCCGCGCTCGACGAGCTGGCCGATTTCGGCCGGCCCCGCCGCATCCTGCTCTGTGTCCTGGTTGACCGCGGCGGCCGGGAGCTCCCCATCCAGGCCGATATCGTCGGGCTCCAGGTCGAGACCACGCTCGACGATCGGGTCGACGTGGCGGTCCGGGAACTGGATGGCAAAGACATGGTGGAGCTGGTGCAGGGGGCGCCCGTGTGACCTCATCTCTGGGCAAGGACCTCGTTGGACTGGAGTTCCTCTCGGCGGAGCAGATCCTGCTCATCCTCGATACCGCGGAACCGTTCAAGGAAGTGAGCGAACGCGCCATCAAGAAAGTGCCGGCGCTGCGCGGCAAGACCATCGTCAACCTCTTCTTCGAAGCCTCCACCCGGACCCGCATCTCGTTCGAATTCGCGGAGAAGCGGCTCAGCGCCGATACCGTGAACGTGGCCGCCAGCGGATCATCCGTGTCCAAGGGAGAGACGCTGGTGGACACGGCACGGAACCTCGAAGCGATGCGGATCGACATGGTGGTGATCCGGCATCCCGCGAGCGGCGCGGCGCAATTCCTGGCGTCGCGCATCCGCTCCAACGTGATCAACGCGGGCGACGGCAAGCACGAGCACCCCACCCAGGGGCTGCTCGATCTGCTCACCTTGCGCGACCGCTTCGGCACGCTCGCCGGGCTCAAGGTGGCCATCTGCGGCGACGTGCTGCACAGCCGGGTGGCCCGGAGCAACATCTGGGGACTGCTCAAGGTGGGCGCCGAGGTGGCGCTCTGCGGCCCCGCGACGCTCATCCCGCGCGAATTCGAAAGCCTGGGGATCAAGCTGATCCCGCGAATCGATGAGGCAATCGCCTGGGCCGACGCGCTCAACGTGCTGCGCCTGCAGCTCGAGCGGATGGAAGCGGGCTTCATTCCTTCGCTGCGCGAATACAACCGGGTCTTCGGGGTCACCCGCGAGCGGCTGGAGCGCGCCCCGAAAGAGCTGGTGATCCTGCATCCGGGCCCCATGAATCGCGGCGTCGAGATCGACAGCGACGTCGCCGACGGGCCTCACAGCGTCATCCTGCCGCAGGTCACCAACGGTGTGGCGGTCCGGATGGCGGTGCTCTACCTGCTGGCGGGGGGCGCGCCCGACTGGCGCTCGACCCAGGGCAGCGGGGAGGACCGATGAGCGCTCTGCTGATTCGCGGCGGCCGGGTGATCGATCCCTCGCGCGGGACCGACGGCCCGGCCGATGTCCTGGTCCGGGACGGCAAGATCGAAGCGGTGGGGCGCAACATCCCGGCCGAGCCGGGCGTCACGCTGATCGACGCGACGGGCAAAGTGGTGGCTCCCGGGCTGATCGATCTGCACGTGCACCTGCGGGAGCCCGGGTTCGAGCACGCGGAGACTATCGCGTCCGGCGCCGCCGCTGCGGCGGCCGGGGGATTCACCGCGGTGTGTGCGATGCCCAACACCGACCCGGTTACCGACAGCCAGGCCACCGTCGGCTTCGTGGTGCGCCAGGCCATTCGCGCGGGCCAGGCGCGCGTCTATCCGATCGGCGCCGTTTCGATGGGGCAACGGGGCGAACAGCTCACCGAGTTCGGCGAGCTGATCCAGGCGGGCGCCGTCGCGGTGAGCGACGACGGCAGGCCGGTCCGCTCCAGCCACCTGATGCGCACCGCGCTGGAATACGCCAAGACGTTCGGGATTCCGGTCGCGGACCATTGCGAAGATCACTCGCTGGCGCAGGGCGGAGCGATGCACGAGGGAATCATCTCGGCCCGGCTGGGACTCAAGGGGATCCCGGCGGCGGCGGAAGAAATCATGGTCGCGCGCAACATCCTGCTGGCGGAGCTCACCGGAGGGCACGTCCATCTCTGTCACATGTCCACCCGCGGCTCGGTCGAATTGATCCGTTGGGCCAAAGCCAAGGGACTGCGGGTTACCGCCGAGGCCACGCCGCATCACTTCACCCTCACCCACGAGCGCTGCGAGGGGTACGACACCAACGCGAAGATGAACCCGCCGCTGCGCGAGGCCGCCGATCGTGACGCGATCCGACAAGGCCTGGCCGACGGGACCATCGATTGCATCGCCTCGGACCACGCGCCGCATCATTACGATGCCAAGGAGCGGGAATTCGATGAAGCGCCCAACGGCATCGTGGGGCTGGAGACGTCCCTCGGGCTCGGCATCAGGGAGCTGGTGGGGCCCGGCCTGTTGAGCCTGCCGACTCTGCTCGCCAGAATGAGCACCATACCCGCCAGGGTCTTTCACTTGCCGGGTGGGACGCTGGGGGTGGGGGCGCCGGCGGACGTGGTGGTGCTGGACGCGGAGCGGCAATGGGAAGTCCGCCGTGAGGAGCTGCACTCCAAGAGCCTGAACTCGCCCTTTTTGGGCGAGACACTCCAGGGGCAGGCGGAGGTGACCATCGTGGCCGGGCGGGTGGTCTTCCAGCGGAGCCCCCGTACGACTTCTTGACAGCACATTAAGCGAACACGTTTCGCTCTTGCGCCAATTTATTAGATTGGGACGAGTTGCGGGATTCTGCGGCGTTTCTCCTGAGGTGGGCATGAGCGAGCCGAAGTCTCACAATCTCGCCGAAATCGAAGATCTGCTTGCCTCGCGGCAGCAACTGCTCGGCTGGCTGGAGCGGCTGGTCCAGACCGGCGCGCGGGCCCCGGCGCAGGTGCGTGCCAAAGTGCAGGCCGATTATCGCTCCCGGCTCGCACAGGTAATCGCCCAGCTGTCCACCCACGGCGATCTGATCGCCTCCACGCTGGACGGGCTGCGGGCACAGGCACGGGAGCTGCGCCAGATCAGGGGAGAGGAAGAGGAAATTCGGGCCGAAGCCGAGCTGCGCCACACCGTGGGTGAATACAGCGACGACGAATGGCAGCTGGTGGAGCTCGAGAGCTCGGGGAAGATCGATGAGTTCGACCATGAGCTGGGGCGGCTAAGCGGGGAGATTCGGCGGCTCGAAGAGGTGCAGGGGCTGATCGCTCCCGAGGCCCTGAGTCCCCCCGAGCCGGCGCGGACTCCGCCGCCGGAAACCGAAATGATTCCGGAGCACTTTGAAATCCAGAATCCGTCGGTGCTGGAGGAGCTGCCCGCGCTGACCCTGGTACGGGAGCCGGAGCCGCCGCCTCCCCCGCAGCCGCGGCCGGAGGCACCCCGGTTTGTTCCGCGGGCCGGGTCAACGCGGCCACGGGAGTCGGGCCCGACGCGCAGCATCCCGGTCAGCCCGGCGCACGCCCCGTCTGCCGCGGCCGCGCCCCAGGACGAGCTGGCATTTCTGCGCTCGGTGACCATCGAGGCGCCCACCCCACGCACCGCGCCGCAGCCGGCTCCCAACGTGGTCGAGCGAGAAGAACGGTCCCTCCAGGCGGCCTCCGTTAAGACCCTGAAGTGCGCCGAATGCGGCTCGCTGAATCGGCCGACGGAGTGGTATTGTGAGCGGTGCGGGGCGGAGCTGGCGGCGTTGTAGGGGGAGGAGGGAGGAGGGAGGAGGGGAAAAACATGAGGGCCCGGCACTGCTCGCCGGGCCCCAATTGTTTCCCCCTCCTCCCTCCTCCCTCCTCCCTCCTCCCTCCTCCCTACTTCTTCACCCGCTTTGCCAGCCGGCTCTTCTGCCGCGCGGCGGTGTTGCGGTGAATGATTCCCTTGCGGCCCGCGCGATCGAGCTGCTTCTCCGCCTCGAGAAACGCGGCTTTCCCTTCCTTCGAATCGACCAGGCTGCGCAGCTTCTTGATGGCGGTGCGGAGCGCACTGCGATGACGGCGGTTGCGGGCCGTCCGGCTGACGGCCTGGCGCATCTGCTTCTTGGCGGACTTGGTTCTCGGCACTTAGCGCGTTCCCCTTGGGCTCATGGCGCGGGCTTCCGGGACGACGGGGTGCCGTCCGGGGGGCTAAGTATAGCCGCCGCAATATCTTGACGCAAGAGAACAAGGGGGTAATCTTCCGCGATCTCCGAATCGGACCGGGTCCTGCTCGATTTCATTCTCCTCGCGCTTCCCGTACTCGTCTTCTCGCTCGTGGCGCACGAGTACGCGCATGGCTTCGCGGCCTTGAAACAAGGGGATGATACCGCGCTGCAGCAGGGCCGGCTCACGCTCAATCCCATCCCGCACATCGACCCCTGGCTGACGATAATCATGCCGGCGATGCTCTGGTATTTCTCCAAAGGAGCCTTCGTCTTTGGGGGGGCCAAGCCGGTCGAGGTGCGTCCCGACCGCTATCGCGACTATCGTCGCGGGGACATTATCGTGTCGGCTGCGGGGATTCTGACCAATCTGGCCATCACGGTTATCTGCACGGTGCTCTTCGTCGCGATCGGCGCCTTGGCCCGCGTGCTCCCGTCGGGCACCGTGGCAATCAGCATCGCCCAGCGCATGCTCTACTATGGAGTCGTGCTCAACCTGCTGCTGGCCTTCTTCAACCTGCTCCCGATCCCGCCGCTGGACGGCTCGCACATTCTCTACCACCTGCTCCCCACCGGCATCCGGCGGGGCTACCGGGCCATTCAGCGGCTCGGCTTCCTGCCGTTGCTGGCCCTGTTGCTGCTGCTGCCTCCGGGCGCTACGCGGGTGCTGCTGACACCGGCCTATGCCGGGGTGGCGCTCTTTCTCCGGCTGGCCACCCCCTTCGCCGTGGGCACCCACTGGAACATCTTTCCCTCATGACCACCTCGGCGGTCTCCCTTCCGAACGCACTGGCACCGGTGGTGCTCTCGGCGGGGCCGCCGATCGATTCGGCGCGGTCGGGTGGCTTCGTGGTGGAGCTGGAGGCCTTCTCGGGTCCGCTCGACCTGCTGCTGCACCTGCTGCGAGAAGAGCAGCTCGAGATCGCGGACATTCCCATCGCCCGGATCGCCGACCAATTCCTGGGGGTCATCCATGAACTCGGGCTGAATCAGGCGGCCGAATACCTGGAGATGGCCAGCCGGCTGGTGCGGCTCAAGGCGCAGATGCTGCTGCCGCGCACCGAGGGAGAAGCCTGGGAAGATCCGCGCGCCGAGCTGGTGCGCCGGCTGCTGGAATACCAGCAGATCAAGGAGATCGCGCACTGGATGGCGGGCGCGGCCGCGCGGCGAGCCCTGCGCTTTGCGCGCGGCTACCTGCCGCCACCGCCGGAGCTCCCGCCGCTGCCGCTCACCCTCGACCTGCTCGAGCTGCTCTCCGCGGTGGAGCGGGTGGTCAGCGGGATCCTGCACCCGGTGCTGCACAGCGTCGTCGCGCGGCCGCTGGACGTCGAGGGGGCCACCCGAAAGCTGCTCGACCTGCTGGCCACGCACGCGGAGTTTCTCTGGACCGAGGCCCTGGGCGCACGGCCCAGCATCTCGGAGGTTCTCTCAGTGCTCCTGGCCCTGCTCGAGTTGGCTCGATGGGGCGCCTGCTCCCTCACTCAACCCGCGGTGTTTTCGCCGCTCGTGGTCCGCCGTGAATCCGCTCTGCCAGCTGCTTGAGGCCGCGCTGTTCGCCGCGGCGCGCCCGGTGACGGCCGAGGAGCTCGTCGTCCTCGATTCCGACGCTTCGCTCGACGAGATCCACTCCGCGCTGGAACAGCTGCGCGAGCACTACGACTTCGACGGCCACGGCGTCGAGCTGGTGGAGCTCGCCGGCGGCTACCAGATCCTCTCGCGTCCCGCGTTCGCCGCGGCGATCGAGCGGGCCCAGCTCAACACCCGGCAGCCGCGGCTCACCGCGGCGATGCTGGAGACGCTGGCGGTCATCGCCTATCGGCAGCCGGTGGGCCGCGCGGAGATCGAGGAGATCCGCGGGGTGTCGGCGAGCGGCGTGCTGCGCTCGCTGCAGGAGCGCGGCCTCATCGAAGTGACCGGCCGGAGCGAGGGACTGGGCCGGCCGCTGCTCTACGGCACCACGCCGCTCTTCCTCGAGCTGCTCGGCATGCCCGACCTGCAGAACCTGCCGCGGGCCGAGGAGCTCTCCATCGCACTCCAGCCGCCCAAGCCCGAGAGCGTCGGGCCCGACGACGCCGCCGCCTACGTAGCCGCCGACGCATGAGCGTGATGCGGCTGCAGCGGGCGCTGGCACGCGCGGGCGTCGCGTCACGCCGCGCGGCGGAGCTCCTGATCGAGCAAGGCGTGGTGCGCGTCGATGGCGTGGTGGCGACGCTGGGCTCCAAGGTGGACCCGGCGCGCCAGAGCATCACGGTGCGCGGGCGGCGCGTGGCCGAGAAGCCGCGGCGCTGGATCGCGTTCCACAAGCCGCTGGGCGTCGTCACCACGGCGCAGGATGAAGAGGGCCGGCGCACGGTCTTCGACTTCGTGCCCCGCGCCGAGGGCCTGAGCTACGTGGGCCGGCTCGACGTCATGACCACGGGCCTGCTGCTGCTCACCACGGACGGCGACGCGGTGCAGCGGCTCACCCATCCGAAATACAAGGTCCCCCGGCGCTACACGGCGCTGGTGCACGGGCGGCCTACGGCGGAGATCGCCGAGGCAGTGCTGCGGCCCGTGGTGCTCGAAGGACGCCCGGTGGTGCCGCTCGCGGTGCGGGTCCGCCCCGGCGTGGCCGGCCGCAGCATTCTCGACCTCACCCTCGCAGAAGGTCGCAAGCATATCGTCAGGCGCTGGGCGGAAGAGCTCGGTCTCAAAGTGGAGCGGCTGGCCCGGCTGGCCTATGGACCGATCCGGCTGGGCGAACTGCCGGTGGGAAAGTGGCGCCCTCTTTCGCCGGCGGAGCAGCGCGCCCTGTATCGCGCGATCCACCTGGTCCCTTCCAAAGACTGAGCCCGCATGACCCAACCCGTTCCCGCATCGGCCCCCCTCCGCCACGTCGAGGTCGAAGTCGCACGACGGCTCGTCGGCCAGACGGCGATGGTGGAGCGCCTGCTGATCGGGCTGCTCACCGGCGGCCACATCCTGCTGGAAGGCGTGCCGGGACTGGCCAAGACGCTCGCGGTGCGCACGCTGGCGGAGATCCTGCACGCGAGCTTCTCGCGAATCCAGTTCACCCCGGATCTGCTGCCCGCGGACGTGATCGGGACGATGATCTTCGACCAGAAGACCCAGGAGTTCCATCCCAAGAAGGGCCCGCTCTTCGCGCACATCGTGCTGGCCGACGAGATCAATCGCGCTCCGGCCAAGGTGCAATCGGCGCTGCTCGAGGCCATGCAGGAGCGCCAGGTGACGATCGGGGGGACGACCTATCCGCTGCCCGAGCCGTTTCTGGTGCTGGCCACGCAGAACCCGATCGAACAGGAAGGCACCTATCCGCTGCCGGAGGCGCAGCTCGACCGCTTCCTGCTCAAGGTGAAGGTGGACTATCCCTCGCGGCTCGAGGAGCGCGAGGTGCTGCTGCGGATGAGCAGTGGTGAGCCGATCCCGGTGGAACGGGTGCTGGATCCCAAGGCAATTCTCGCGGCGCGCAAGAGCATCGCCGCCGTACATCTGGACCAGCGGCTGGTCGACTACATCATCGATCTGGTGCGCGCGACGCGGGAGCCCGCCGCGGTGGGCTTGAGCGGGCTCGGCCCGCTGATCGCGTTTGGCGCCTCCCCGCGCGCCTCGATCGCGCTGGCGCAGTCCTCGCGCGCCTATGCATTCCTGCAGGGGCGCGACTTCGTGGTGCCGGAGGATGTGCGCTCGCTGGCCCCCGATGTGCTGCGCCACCGCCTGGTGCTGACCTTCGAAGCCGAGGCCGAGGATGTCACGGCGGATGACATTGTGAGTCAGCTCTTGACTGCCATGAAAGCTCCGTGAC
>CAZYPO010000032.1:17594-32906 GCA_964649225.1 uncultured Gemmatimonas sp.
GTCACGGCGGATGACATTGTGAGTCAGCTCTTGACTGCCATGAAAGCTCCGTGACGAGCGTTCCCCCCGAACTTCTCAAGCAGGTCAAAGGCATCGCGCTGCGGACTCGCGGGGTGGTGGATTCGCTGTTCTCGGGAGAATTTCGCTCGGTCTTCCGTGGCCAGGGGATGGAGTTCGCGGAAGTGCGCGGTTACGAAGCGGGCGATGATTTCCGCTCCATCGACTGGAATGTGTCCGCTCGGCTGGGCGCGCCGTACGTCAAGACTTTCACCGAAGAGCGTGAGCTCACCCTGCTGTTGGTGGTGGACCAGTCCGCCTCGACCCGGGTGGGAATGCCGGTCACCAAGGCCGCGCGCTCGGTCGAGGTGGCGGCGGTGCTGGCGCTGGCCGGCGCGCGGGAGCAGGACCGGGTGGGCGCGCTGCTCTTCAGCGATCAAGTCGAGCACGTGGTGCCGCCCGCCAAGGGACGCCGCCACGCGCTGCGACTGATCCGCGACCTGCTGGCCTTTGCCAGCGCCCGGCGCGGGACCAATCTGGTCCAGGCGATTCACTACGCCTCCAAAGTGCTCGGCCACCGGAGCGTGGTGATCATCCTCTCCGATTTTCTGGCGGAAGGGTATGACAAGGCGTTGCGCGAGCTGGGCAGCCGCCACCAGGTCATCGCGATCACGGTTGACGATCCGCGGGAGGCCGCGCCGCCCGTGGCGGGCTGGGTGGAGATGGAAGACGCCGAGAACGGCCGGCGCGCCCTGGTCAACACCAGCAGCGCCAAAGCCCGGGCGCGCTGGCAGGCCGCGGTGCAGGCGCGACGCGCGCGGCGGGCGGAGCGGCTGCGCGCCGCGAGCGTGGAGCACATCCAGCTCGATCTGGACACCGACTACGGCATGGTGCTGCGGCGCGCCTTCGCCCCGCGCCGGCGCCGGCGACAGGGAAACCGCCGGCGATGAGCGCGCTGCTCCTCCTGTTGCTGCAGGCGGGCACCGCCGGCCGCCCCACGAACCTGGAGCGCGAGGTGACGGTCGGGGACACCGTGTGGATTGAGCGGGTGGTGGGAGACCTGGGCACCGCGATCCTGCGGCCTCAGCCCTGGGCCCTCGGGAGCCTGGGTGAGCAGCTCGGCCCCGCCGAGGTGGTGCAGGGAGCTCGCGGCGGTGTGGTGCGTTACGCGCTGGTGCTCTGGTATCCGGGGGACCAGGTCCTCAACATGCCGGGTCCGGTCCTGGTGCGGCGGGACGGCAGCTCGGACACGCTGGCGGTGTCCGCCTACCGGGTCAGGGTGCTGAGCGTCCTGCCGGCGGGACAAAAACGCTCGGCCCTGGCGCCGCGACCGGCGCGCGACCCGGTGCCGATCGTCTCCCGCAGCGTGCTTCCCCTCGCCGTGCTGGTTACCGCAGTGCTGCTCGGCAGTGGCGTGGCGGCGCTGCTGCGGCGCCGGCGGGGCCGTCCCACACCGGTGCGCCGCGCGCTGGAAGTCTTTCCCGGACCGGAGGTGCTGCGGCGCTGGGGTGAGGCCGGCGAACACCGCGCCGCGCTCGATGGCTGGAGCTGGCGGCTGGCCAAGCGCCTGGTGTGGAGCAGAGATCTCGAGGAGACCGCCGCGCTGCAGCGGGTGCTGGACGAGATTTCCGATAGCATCTTCGTTCCCAATGCTTCCGAGCAGCTGGCCCGCCTCTGCGAGCGAGCCGCCGAGCTGGAGCCGGTATGAGCTTCTCCCGGCCGCTGCTGCTGCTCCTGCTGCTGCTCCCGCTCTGGCTGCTGCTGCGGGGGCGTCGCGGCAAAGCCATCACGGTGGGTGACGGGGCGCTTCCCGCGGCGGCCTCTCGGCGGTCCTGGCTGCCCTGGATTCCGCCGGGCCTGCGTGCGCTCGCGCTGGCGGCCTGGATCGTCGCGGCCGCGGGCCCCAGGCTGCCGGGCGGGCCCACCACCATCCGGCGCGACGGGATCGGCATCGTGATCGCGATCGATGTCTCGAGCAGCATGCTGGCCGAGGACTTTGCTCCCTCCAACCGGCTGGAAGTGGCCAAGCGACAAGCCATCAGCTTCATCCGCGGACGCGACGCCGACCGGATCGGGCTGGTGGCCTTCGCGGGCGATGCGCTCACGCAAATCCCCGTGACGCTCGATTACGCGGTGCTGGAGGCTGCGGTCAGCGCCCTGCGGGTGGGCGTGCTGGAGGACGGCACCGCGATCGGCAGCGGGCTGGCCACCGCGGTGAACCGGCTGCGGCGGGTGCCGGCGAAATCGAAGGTGATCCTGCTGCTCACCGACGGCGTGAACAACCGCGGCGCGATCGATCCCCGCACCGCCGCGGATGCGGCCGCGACGTTCGGGATCAAGGTCTACACCGTGGGCGTGGGCACCCAGGGCGAAGCGCGCATCCCGACCGGCCGGGGTTTGAGCGGATTCCGGTACGAGATGCTGCCGGTGGAAATCGACGAGGCGCTGCTGCGCGACATCGCCGCCCAAACCGGCGGGCGGTACTTCCGGGCCACCGACAGTGAGTCGCTCACCCGGATCTTTCAGCAGATCAATTCGCTGGAGCGCACCCGGGTCGAGGCGCGGCAGTATCGTGCGGCGGACGAGACCCCGGGTCCGTTCCTGTTCGCCGGGTTAGGCCTTCTGGCCGTGGCGCTGCTGCTCGGCGCCACGGTGGCGGTGCGCTCGCCGTGAGCTTCGATTCGATCCCGCTGCTGGTGCTCGCCCCGCTGGAGGCCCTTGCGGTGGGACTGCTGGCCTGGCTGGTGCGGCGGGCGCGGCTGCGCGCGACTGCGCTCTGGGTCCCCGCGATCACCGCCGCCGCGGGGCGCACCGGGCGGCTGGCGCCGCTGCTGATCGGGAGCGCGGCGCTGCTGGCCACCGTGGGCGCGGCCGGACCACGCTGGGGCCAGACCGTCTCCGAAATGCAGGGACGCGCGCTCAACCTCGGGATCGGAATCGACATCAGCAAATCCATGCTGGCGGAAGACGTCGCGCCGAGCCGGTTGCAGCGGGCCACTCGGGAAGCCCAGCGGCTGGTGCAGGATGCCCGCGGCGACCGGCTGGCGCTGCTGGCTTTCGCGGGCCGCAGCTACATCCTCACGCCGCTCACGCTGGACGACGCGGCGGTCTCGCTGCAGCTCGACGCGCTGGATCCCGAGATTGCCAGCGAGGGCGGCACCGAGCTCGCGGATGTGCTGGTGCAGGGCAGGGAGCTGCTGAGCGCGGCCGCGGAGGGCGGCGCCAAGGTCCTGGTGGTATTCACCGACGGGGAAACCCACGATTCGGTGGCTGCCGCCGTCAACGCGGCGCGCGCGCTCAAGTCCGCCGATGTCACCCTGATCCTGGTGGGCGAGGGCGACACGCTGCCCGCGCGGATTCCTTTGCGCGACGACAGCGGTGTGCTGCTGGGCTACAAGACCGACCTGGAAGGACGAATGGTGCGCACCTGGCGGCGCGACGACGTGCTGCGTGCCGTGACCGATGCGGCGGGCGGGCTGCTGGTGTCGGGGAGTGCTTCCGATCAGGCGGGCGCGGTGCACCGGGTGGTGGCGGGCCTCGAGCGCACGGCCACGCGGGAACGGCGGCGGGAAGACCTGACCCCGCGCGGCTGGCTCTTCGGCCTGGGGGCGCTGGCGCTGCTGGGGTTGCAGGGGGTGCTGCGGCGCGGGCCCACGCTTGCGCTTCTCGTATTGACGCTGCTTCCCGCCGCCGCGGCGCGGGCCCAACGTCCCTCCGCTGGCGACCGGCTGCTCCGCCGCGGCGATACCAGCGGCGCGGCGGTGGCGTTCGCGCGGGAAGCGGCGCGCCGCGGATCGGCGGACACCGCGCTGTTCAACGCGGGCACCGCCGCGCTGGCCCGGCGGCAATACGCGGCCGCGGCACAATGGCTCGCCGCCGGGGGGCGCTCGCTGGATCCCGAGCTGCGCTTCCGGGCCCTCTACAATCTGGGACTCACTGCGCTGGTCCAGGCCCCGCGCGACTCGGCCAAGCGCGCCGAGCTGCTGGACGAGGCGGCGAGACGTTTCCGCGAAGCGCTGCTGCTGCGACCCGACTCGCGCGACGCCAAGTGGAATCTGGAGCTGGCCCAGTCGCCCACGCCGCCACCGAGTGGCGCTGGCGGGGGAACGCCGCCACCGACTCCGCCGCGCCGCGCCCCGCCGACGCCGAGTCCGAGCGGCAGCGCGATCTCGCAGTCGGAAGCCGAGCAGATCCTCAATTCCGTGGAGCGCACCGAGCGCGACGTGCGCGCGGAGCAGGCGCGCCGCCGTCGGGTGGCGCCGAGCGCCGCGGGCAAGGACTGGTGATGTTCGAGCTTCTGCTGCTCCTGACCCAAGCCCCGCCGTTGACGGTCACCACGACGCTCGACCGGTCGCGGCTCGCGGTCGGAGAGGAGTTCGTCTTCGTACTCCATGCCGTGGGCCACTCCACCGCGCCGTTCCGGGTGGAGCTTCCCGCGCTCGACGGCCTGGGGCTGCTGGAGCGGACCGAGCGCACCGATGTCGTGGTGGGGAGCGGGCAGACCACGCGGGCCTATACGCTCGAGCTCAAGCTGCGGGCGGAACAGGTGGGCACCTGGCCGATCGGGCCGATCCGGGTGGAGCACGGAGTGGCTTCCGCGTTTTCGGCGGTGGAAACGGTGAGCGTGACGAGCGCGAGCAGCGGGGCGTCCTCGGGCCTGGACGCCGACCTGCTGGCCTTGATTCCGCGGGTTCCGCCGCCCCGGCTGGACCAGCCCTCGGTCTATCTCGTGGCGTCCGACCAGCGCGTCTTCCTGGGCGATCAGCTCAACATCCTGACCGCGGCCTGGCTGCCGCGCGGGTTACGCCTGCGGCTGCGCCAGGCGCCGACGCTCACGCCACCCGCGCTCGCCGGGGTCTGGTCCACGCCGCGCCGCGGAGTCCCCGGCGCGGTCGCGAGCCGCACGGTGGAGGGAGAAACCTACGATCTGTACGTGAGCTTCCAGACCGCGTACCCGCTGAATCCGGGGCCGCTCACCATCCCCTCCGCACGGCTCGCGTGGGTCCAGCCCAGCGGACGGCAGTTCTCCGGCGTGGAGCGACGTGAATCGGCCGAGAGCGCGCCGCTCACACTCAGCATCCGGCCGCTGCCCGATGCCGGCCGTCCCGCGGGGTTCGGCGGACCCGTCGCGCGCGAGCTCAACCTCGAATACGAGCTCGGCGCGAGCAGCGCGCGGGCCGGCGCGGCGCTGCCGGTGGCGATCGTGGTGACGGGCGCGGGGAATCTGCCGCTCTGGCCGCCGCCCGATGTCGCCTGGCCGGCCACGGTGCGAGTCTACCAGGAAGGCACCGAAGGCACTCCGCTGTTGGGCGCTCGGATCGGAGGGAGCAAGAAGTTCCGCTTCGGCATCGTGCCTGATTCGGCCGGCAGCCTGGCGCTCCCCCCGCTGGACTACGCGTTCTTCGATCCCGCGACGGGCAACTATCGCTCGGCGCACGCGGCCGCCATCGTGGTGCCGGTGCTCGAGGCGGCGCCGGTCACCGACCGCCGCAATCCGCTGCCGATCGAGACTCCGGGGTCGCAATCGCCCGCGGAGCGGCTGCTCGAGCTCCCCACGGCGGTACTGGCCCTGCTGGTGGCGCTGCCTCTGCTTTTCATGGCTGCGCTGGTCCTCTGGCGGCGCCGGCGCCCGCGCACCGCTCGGCCGGTTCGCGCCGGTTCCCCCGCCGGGCGACTGGAAGCGCTGGTGCAATCCCTGGTGCCGCCCGGCACGCCGGCCGCGCCACGCGCGTTGATCGGCGCCTTGCGGCGGGCGGGTGTGGAGCGTAAGGCGGCCGAACGACTGGTCGGGTTGCATCTCGCGCTGGAAGCGGAGCGCTTCGGCGGCGGAAGCGGCCAGCCAAGCCCGGCGGTCCTCACACCGGAGATCGAGACGGCGCTGGAGCAACTCCCGCGCACGCTGCGGCGCGCGTCGGGGCTGGCCGCGATTTGGCTGCTCGTCATCGGTTGCGCCACGCTGCTGCCGGTGCGGGTGGAGGCGCAGACGGGCATCGAGCTGTACGCGGAGGGAGAATACGCGGCTGCCGCGCGCGCCTTCCGGGAGGAAGCCGAAACTGCCGCGCCGAGCGCGGCGCGCTGGTACGATCTCGCCGCGGCCGAGTATCTCTCGCACCAGGACGCCGACGCGGTGGCAGCGCTGTTGCCGGCCCGCGCCCACGCACCGCGCGATCCGTACCTGCAGGCGCTGTGGAACGCGCTGGCACGAGAGCATGAGCAGCTCCGCCGCGCGGGACGCCAATGGCCGCTGTCGGCGGAGGAGTGCCTCGCCCTGGCGCTGCTGGGCCTCTGGCTCGGCGCGCTCTTGTTCGGCGTGCTGAGACGTTATTGCGTGGTCTGGGGGACGGTGCTCGGACTGGCCGCGCTGGCGTGCGCCGCCGGGCTGCTGCTGCGGAGCGATCGCGCTGGAGCGCGCGCGGTGCTCGCGGCCGGCGCCAGCCTGCGGACCTCACCGCACGGGCTCGCCCCCGAGCGGGGCGCGGTGCCCGGGTTCAGCATCGTGCGGCTCGAGCGGCAGTTCGGATCCTGGTGGCTGATTCGCACCGAAGCGGGAGCCGAGGGGTGGGTTCCCGGGGAAATCCTGGCCCGAAGCCCGGCGTTAGATTGAGGCGATGGCTCCCCCCTCCCCCCCCGCCGCAACCCGCCATATCGCCATTCTGCCGGATGCCGTCGCGAACCAGATCGCCGCGGGCGAAGTGGTCGAGCGTCCCGCCTCGGTGGTCAAGGAGCTGGTCGAGAACGCGATTGACGCCGGCGCGCGCCACGTGCGCGTCGAGCTGGAGCAGGGCGGCAAGACGCTCATCGTGGTGAGCGACGACGGCTCCGGCATGAACCGGGAAGATGCGGTGCTCGCGCTCGACCGCCACGCCACCAGCAAGATTACCAGCGCGGCCGAGCTGATCGGCGTCACCAGCTTCGGGTTTCGCGGCGAAGCGCTGCCCGCCATCGCCTCGGTGTCGCGCTTTTCGCTGTTGAGCTCGGATGGCGGCGAAGCCACCGAGGTCAGCGTGACCGGCGGACGGCTGGAGAACGTCGCCCCCGCTGGGCGGCAGCGCGGCACCACCGTCACGGTGCGGGGACTTTTCTTCAACACCCCAGCGCGGCGGAAGTTCCTGCGCTCGGTGTCCTCGGAGAGCCGGGTGGCCAGCGAGGCGGTGGCGACGCTCGCGCTGGCGCATCCGCCGGTGGGTTTCGAGCTGGTGATCGACGGGAGCACCCGCCTGCTGGTGCCGCCGGAGCAGGACGAATCGGCGCGGCTGGCCGGGGTGTGGGGCGTGCACCTGGCCGGCACGCTGATCCCGGTGAGCTATGCGATGGGCTCGGTGCGGGTAAGCGGCTACGCGCAGCGCCCGGGTGACGCGGCCCCCACCGGGCGCCGGGCCCAGCTCTTCGTCAATGGGCGGCCCTTTCGCGATTCCTTCCTGGTGCGCGCGGCCGAAGCGGGGTATCGCTCCGCGATTCATCCCGGCGACCGGCCCAGCGTGCTGCTCCGCCTCGAGGTGGCCCCGGCCGACGTCGACGTCAACGTGCACCCCGCCAAGCTGGAAGTGCGCTTCCGCGACCGGATCGCGGTGGAGCGCGTGATCGAGGAGGCCATTCGCCACGCGCTGGGAACCCTGGAAGCGGCGGCGCCGGTGGGGACGTGGCGGCCGGTGCCCGCAGCGCCGGGCGAGATGCCCGCCTCGCTCTTCGCGCCGCTCGAGGAGGACGGCGCGCCCGCCGCCGATGTGAGTGAAGCCCCGCGGCGCTTCGAGGCACCGGTCACCCAGTTGTTCGCGAGCTATCTGTGTTTCGAGGGTCCCGAAGGGCTGGTGATCGTCGACCAGCATTCCGCGCACGAGCGGGTGCTGTTCGAGGACGTGATGCGGCAGCTGACCAACGGAGGGGCGGCGAGCCAGCGATTGTTGTTTCCGGAAACGCTCGAGCTTACCGACGAAGAATTGGAGGCGCTCGAGGCGCAGCGCGAAGCGGTGGAGGCGGTGGGTTTTCAGCTCGAGCCCTTCGGCGGGCGCTCGATCGTGGTGCACGCGGTGCCGGCGCCGCATCCGCGCTTCGAGGCGATCGCCTGCTTGCGCGAGCTGGTGGCCGATCTGGCCCGCGGTCGCTTTGGCGGCTGGGCCAACCGGCTGGAGCGCTTTGCGGCGACCTTTGCCTGCCGAGCCGCGGTAAAGGCCGGCACCCCGCTCTCCGAGGCCGAGATGCGCGCGCTGCTGCTGCGGCTCTTCGAGACCAAGCTCCCTCCCCACGACGTGCACGGTCGCAGTACCATCGTCCAGCTGCCGCGGGAAGAGCTGGAGCGCCGGTTTGGACGGCGCTAGACTGCCCGTGCTGGTCGGGCCCACGGCGATCGGCAAGACCGCGGTCGCCCTGGCACTTGCCGCGCACCTGCCCGTCGAGGTGATCTCCGCCGATTCGCGGCAGATTTACCGGCGGCTCGACATCGGGACCGCCAAGCCCACTCGGCGGGAGCGCCAGCGGGTGCCCCACCACGGCGTGGACGTCGTGGACCCCGGCGAGCGCTACAGCGCGGGCCGCTTCGCGCGGGAAGCCTCGGGGTGGCTGAAGGAGGTCCGCGCGCATGGCGGACTGCCGGTCGTGGTGGGCGGCACGGGGTTGTATGTTCGCGCGCTGGCCGAAGGGTTGTTCGTGGAGCCGCCGCTGGACGCCGAGCGGCGGCGCTCCCTGGAGCACTGGATCGGAGGACTCAGCGGGCCCGAGCTGGTGCGCTGGGCCGGGCGGCTCGACCCGGGATTTGCCGGGGGAGGGCGCCAGCGCGCCACCCGCGCCATCGAGATCGCGCTGCTCACCGGGCAGCCGCTCACCGCGTGGCATGTGCGCGCTCGCGGCGCGGGCCGGCTGGCGCCGTGGTACGTGCGGCTCACGGCGCCGCGCCCGGTGCTGCACCAGCGCATCCGGGTCCGCGCGGAGGAAATGCTGCGCCGCGGGTTAATCGAAGAGGTGGCCGCCGTCTTGAGCGAGGGGCACGCGGCCAACGCGCCGGGGCTCGACGGCGTCGGGGTGCGCGAAGCGGTGGATTACCTGCACGGACGGCGCAGCCGGGAAAGCGTGGCCGACGCGATCGTGGTCAGCACCCGGCAGTACGCCAAGCGGCAGGAGACCTGGTTCCGGCACCAGCCGCGGGGACCGGTGCTGACGCTGGACGCGACGCGACCCGCGGAGGAGATCGCGGGGGAAATTGCAGCGGCGTGGCGTCGACCCAAGGAGCCGCAATGAAGCTCGGAATCACCTGCTACCCCACCTACGGTGGATCCGGCGCGCTCGCGACGGAGCTGGGGCTCGATCTGGCCCGCCGGGGGCACGAGGTGCACTTCATCACCTATGCCATGCCATTCCGGCTGCGCCAATACTCCGAGCGGGTCTACTTCCATGAGGTCGACACGGTCTCGGGGCGCTACCCGTTGTTTGAGCACTTCCCCTACACCCTCGCTCTCGCGTCGAAGCAGCACGAGGTCGCGCTGCGGGAGCAGCTCGACGTGCTGCACGTGCACTACGCGATTCCCCACGCCACCACCGCCTGGCTGGCGCGCGAGATGCTGGGCGCGGCGCATCCCCTCAAAGTCATCACCACCCTGCACGGCACCGACATCACCCTGGTCGGGCAGGAGGAGAGCTTCCACGCGATCACCAAGTTCTCCATCGAGCGCTCCGACGCGGTGACCGCGGTTTCCGAATTCCTCAAGGAAGAGACCGTCCGCACCTTCGGCTGCACCCAGTGCCGCATCGCGGTGATCCCGAATTTCGTGAATCTGCAGGAGTATCACCCCCTCGAGGTCAAGCAGCGCGACGGGCTGTGTCCGGCCGGCCACAAGCTGATCACCCACGTTTCCAATTTCCGCGAAGTGAAACGGGTCAAGGACGTGATCCGCGTCTTTGCCCGGATCCGCCGCGGGATGCCGGCGACGCTGCTGATGATCGGCGACGGCCCCGAGCGCGATGACGCGGAGCGCGAGGCCCGCGAGCTCGGCGTGGCCGCAGACGTGCGCTTCCTGGGCCGCATCGACGCGGTCGCGCCGCTGCTGCAGCAGAGCGATCTCTTCGTGCTGCCGACCCAGAGCGAATCGTTCGGGCTGGCCGCGCTGGAAGCGATGGCCTGCGGCGTGCCTGTGGTGGGTAGCCGGGCCGGCGGCTTGCCCGAGGTGATCGAGGACGGGGTGAGCGGGATTCTCGAGCCGCCGGGCTCGGTGGAAGCGATGGGCCGCCGCGCCCTCGAGCTGCTGCGCGATCCGGCCCGCCACCACGCAATGGCGGCGAGTGCCGCGGAGCGGGCGCGCCACTACGACGCGGACCGCATCGTGCCCATGTACGAGAGCCTGTATCGCTCGGTGATGGATTGACGCTCGCCTGGTGGCAAGGCGTGCTGCTGGGCCTGGTGCAGGGACTCACCGAGTTCCTGCCGGTTTCCAGCTCGGGCCATCTGGTGCTGGCGGAGCGCCTGGTGGGCTACGTCCCGCAGGGCGTGTTCTTCGAAGTATCGGTGCACGTGGCCACGCTGCTCTCGGTCTTCGTGGCCTATCGCAAGCGCATCGCGGAGCTGCTGCGCGGGTTACTCGCGGGCGGCGGCGAAACCTTACGCTACCTCGGCTTGCTGCTGCTGGCTTCCGTACCGGCGGGCCTCGCCGGCGTGCTGCTGCGTGACTACTTCGAGCGCTCCTTCCATTCGCTGCCCGCGCTGGGCTGGCAGTTCCTGCTCACCGCGGTCCTGCTATGGAGCACGCGCTTTGCGCTGCCGCGAGCCACGGGCGTCAAGCTCACCCCGGCGCAGGCGCTCCTGATCGGCATCGCGCAGGCCATCGCGATCGTGCCGGCCATCTCGCGCTCGGGCGCCACCATCGCCGTGGCGCTCTGGTGCGGGCTGGCCGCCGCGGAGGCGGCCGAGTTCTCCTTCCTGATGTCCATCATCGTGATTGCCGGGAGCGGCCTGCTCGAGGCGCGGCACATCCCGCCCGGCTCGCAGCCTTTCACGCTGGGGCTGCTCGGCGCGTTCCTCGCCGCGATGGTTTCCGGCATCCTGGCGATCCGCTTCCTGATTCTGCTGCTGCGGCGGCAGCGCTTCCATCTCTTCGCGCCCTACTGCGCCGCGCTTGGGCTGGTCTGCGTGGTCTGGTTCGGCTGGCTGGGGAAATGAGCGACGTCCGGATCCGCTGGCTCGAGAGCGCGGCCTCCACCCAGGATGAGGCGCACCAGCTCGCCGCGACGGGCGCGCCGCACGGCAGCGCGATCGCCGTTCCGGTGCAGACCGCGGGTCGCGGCACCCGGGGCCGGGTCTGGATTTCCGAGGAGGGCGGCCTCTGGCTGAGCGTGGTGTGCCGTCCGGCGGCCGGCTCCGCGGTCGAGGTCGTGGCAGTCCGCACCGGCCTCGCCCTGGCACGCTTCCTCGATGGCATCGTGCGTCCTCCCGCGCGCATCGCGCTCAAGTGGCCCAACGATCTCATCCTGGGCACCGGCAAGCTGGGCGGCATCATCGCCGAGGCCCGTTGGCAGGGCGAGAGTCTGGCCTGGATCGTCGTGGGCGTGGGGCTCAACGTGCGCAACGAGCTGCCGGCGGGCATCACGCCGCCGCCCGCCCGGCTGCTGGACGTCGGCGTTGCCCTCGCCGCCGTGGATCTCGCGGAGCCGGTAGCCGCGGTCGTTGCCCGGGCCACGCAAAGCGCGGAGCCGCTCTCCCCGGAGGAGCTGGCGGAGTTCGCCCTGCGCGACTGGCTGCGCGGCCGTCGGCTGGAAGCCCCCGCGGTCGGCACGGCCGAAGGGATCAGCGCTGGCGGGTTACTGCGCATCCGCCAGCCCGACGGCAGCGTGGTTGAAGTTTTCGGCAAGGTCGGATGAGCGCGCCGCGCGCGCTGGGCTACCGGCTGCTGGGCCGGGGCTTCGACTACCTGCTGCACCTGCGCCCCGCGGAATGGCCGATCCTCACGGTGCATTTCCTGACCGGAAGCGCGCTGAGCTTAGCGCTGAGCGGGCTGCTCGCTGCAGAGCAGCGGAGCGCGCTGCTCCGGGGCGGGCTGGCGTTCGTGATCGGTTTGAATGGCGGGACACTGGCGCTCAACTCGGCGTTCGATCGCGACGAGGGCGACGTGGCCTATCTGCGCCGGCCTCCAGCGCCGCCGCCGGGACTTGGTGCGTTCGGGCTGAGCCTGATGCTGCTGGGCGCGCTGCTCTCGCTCGGACTGCCGCGCTCGTTCCAGGCGGCCTACGCGCTCTGTCTCGTGCTCTCGGTGCTGTACTCGGTGCCTCCCGTTCGCCTCAAGGCACGCGCGGGCGCCGACTGGGTAATCAACCTGCTGGGCTTCGGATTCCTGACTCCCTACGCCGGCTGGGCCCTCACGGGCAGGGAGCTGACGGACGCGGGGCGGATCGTGCTGATCGCGTTCGCAATGCTCTTCAGCGCGCTGTATCCGCTGACCCAGCTCTATCAGCTCGAAGAGGATTGCCGCCGGGGCGATCGCACCCTGGCCGTCGTGCTGGGGATCGAGCGGAGCCTGGCGCTGGCGTTCGTCATGGCGACGCTGGCATTCGGCGGCTTTGCGCTCGCGGCGGCAAGGTCCACCTGGCCCGATGGCACCGGCGGATGGCTCCGCTGGGGTGCGCTCGCACTGGCCGCCGCGGCCTGGCTCGCGGTGCTGCTGCCCTGGTGGGGACGGCGCGCCACCATGGAGCCGGGGGAGCATCAGGCCGGGATGCATCGCGCGCTGGGCGCCTGGGCGCTCACCGACGCCGCCGTGTTGTTTGCCTGGGCGCGGTAGACCGCACGCGACCTTGGCCGCTTCCTCGGCTGGTCACTACCTTTCCACTTCACCGTACGCTTCGGAGCCCGCATGACATCGGCCGTGGCCGTTGATACCGCGCACGACCAGACCGATTTGCCCTCCATCATCCGGGCCGGGGTCAAGCTCGGCTCGCTGCAATGCGTGCTGATCGCCGCCTTCGGGCTGCTGCAGCCGCGGATTGCAGGCGCACTGGAATTGGTGGTCTGCGGCGCCATCCTGTTCGTCGGGATCGCGGCGACCATCGTGCTCCCCGGGCAGTGGACCCGCGCCCGCACCATCGAGGGGATCGCTGGCGCGGCAGGGATCGGGTTCGCCGCGGCGATCGTGTTCCTCATCGTCGACGTCGCCCTCTTTCAGCCCATCCACCTCTACACCAACCGCTGGCTTGAAATCGGCGGGGGGAGCAACTGGTGGTACCATCCAGTCTGGTGGATGGTGGGCACCTACCTGCCGTGGATGGGGGCCTGGATTCAGGCCAATCAGACCGCCAAGAACGGGCAGCCGAGCCCGGTCGCGCTGATCCTGGGGACCGTGGTCCTCGCGGCAGTTTGCCTCGCGATCGGCGTATTGCTCGGGGTGCCCAACGCCCGCTGGGGCCTTGGTGGCTTTGCCGTCGCGACGCTGCCGGCGCTCGCGCTGCTCACCCTCATCACCTCGCTGGGAGCGCGGCGTCGCTAGCGGTGTCGCTTGCGCGCGGGTTGGTTCGTCTCGTTGGTTGGCTGCTCACGCCGCTGGTAGCGTGGGCGGCTTCGTTTGCGGGGGCATGGCTGGGCGCATCGCTGTCCCCGCGCTTCAAGAGCTCCACGGCAGCGGCGTGGATGGTGGTGGCGTTCGGCGCGGTGTTCGGATTGGTCGCCGCCTGGGCCTGGCTGCGATACCTGCGCGGTCACCCCAAGCTGCAGCGAACCCTCGCCGTCGCGCCAGACGGCACACCGCTTGCTGCCGTTGCGGAGCAGCCGCCCCCGGAGCAGCAATGACCCGCCTGGATCAAGTCACCCTTCTGCTGGGATCAATCGTTCTCGCGCAGGGCTGCGCGCGCGGCGAGCCGGCGCCCGGGATGCCTCCCTCCGCCGAGCCGGCCGCGGCTGCCAGCGTAACGGATTCGCTGGTGCTGAGCGCCCCGGGAGGGATCACCGTCTGGCTCACCGAAGGCCGGCCGGGCCCTGAATCCAGCGGGGCGAGCTGCCTCGAGCGCACGCTCGAAATCCGCCGCGACAGCAACCGGATCAAGGTCCCGCTGCTTTATACCGTCAGCGTTCCCACGCTGCTCAACGACAGCACCATGCGCGCCGAGCTGGCGCACTTCTGCCGCCCCGCGGAGGCGTATCGCGTGGATCTCCGCAGCGGGCGTCCGACCCGGATTCCTGACGAGGGCAAATGAGACGAACCGCGGCACTCCTCTTAGGTCTGGCACTGGTTCCCGCGGCGCTACCGGCGCAGGGCGTCGGCGTGAGCGCGGCGCGCTGGCTCACCGCGCCCCACGTCTCGGAGTACCGCGTCGGCCTGGACGGCTTCAGCCAGGGGCCGTTCAGCTTCCGTCCCACCGTGCAGTATCTGCGACAGGGCGGAGAGAGCAAGGCATACTGGGCCGGCGCCGGCGGCGATCTCATTCTGCGCACCACCGCGGCCGCACAACCCTATCTGATCGGCGGAGCCGCGCTGGGCGTGGGCCGGCCCGAGCTCGGCGGCGGGATCGGTCCCGGCCTCGGGGCGTGGGGCGGAGCGGGGGCGGAACTGGTTGCGCTCGGACCGCTCGGGTTGCAAGTAGAGGCGCTGTACACCTGGCGCAGCCGCATGCGGGTGGAGAGCATCTCCATTGGGTTCCGGATCGGCAGCCGGATCGGACGGCGGACGGTCGAGGAGCGGCTGGCTCCCGCGAGCGGCGAAGTTCCCAGCGCGGCGCCGAGCGACGAGGCAACTATCCGGCTCGCGACCGCCGCGCGGCGCAGCAATACGGCCGCTGGGGATATCGTGAGCACCGCGCTCTCGGCGATGGGGACGCCGTACCGCTGGGGCGGCGTGGGGCTGGATGGCTTCGATTGTTCGGGGCTGATTCAGTATGCCTACGCGCAGCACGGCGTCACGCTGCCGCGACGGAGCGTGGAGCAGGCGGGGGCGGGCAGTGAAGTGGGGCGGCAGCTCGAGCAGTTGTTGCCGGGGGATATTCTCACCTTCGCCGCGGAGCCTGGTGGCAACGTCGCGCACGTCGGGCTCTACTTGGGCGAAGGGCGCTTCATTCACAGCGCGAACGGTGGGGTGCAGACGAGCCTGCTGAGCCCGGACGACGCCGCGGGTCAGTGGTGGTTTGCGCGGTGGGTCGGGGCCCGGCGGGTTCTCGAGCAATAACTGCGACAGCAGATCCACAGATTGCACAGATGACACAGATTACGACCGATCCGAGGTAATCGGTGTGATCTGCGAATCTGTGGATGAGTTTTTCTGGGGGTGAACTAATGGTGGTGGTGAGAAGCTCCGCCCCCCATCTCTGTCAAGAACGCCAGATCGTCCTGTAGAGTAGGATCTCCCAGATCCA
>CAZYPO010000033.1:0-27649 GCA_964649225.1 uncultured Gemmatimonas sp.
ATAGCAGGGGCGGGACTCGAACCCGCGACCCCGGCATTATGAGTGCCGTGCTCTAACCACCTGAGCTACCCTGCCGAGCCAGCAAGAATAATGCGTCCAGGGCCGCCCGTCACCGCTCCCGCTCGGGCCGCACCACCGTAAACTCCGTCTCCCCCTTCCGCAGCATCCCATACTGCTCGCGGGCGATCCGCTCCTGCCAGGCGGGATCGTTCTCCACCAGCCGGCGGATCCGCGCCAGGCTGTCGACTTCCCGGGTGAGCGAATCGAGCTGGGCTCGCTCGGCCTTTTCCTTGCGGCGGAGCTCGAGCCATTGCGGCGTGCTGTATTCACCGGCCTGAAGCGCGAACACCACCACGCCGGCCACCAGCACCAGCATCACCCAGCCGCTCCGTGTCATAGCGAATACATGTCGCGGCCGGGGTAGTGGGCCACCTCGCCCAGCTCCTCCGCGATCCGCAGCAGCTGGTTGTACTTGGCGACGCGATCGCTGCGCGAGGCGCTGCCGGTCTTGATCTGACCGGCGCCCACCGCCACCGCGAGATCCGCGATGAAGGCGTCCTCGGTCTCGCCGGAGCGATGCGAGATCACCACGCCGTAGGAGCTCCCCTTGGCGAGCTCGATGCACTGCAGCGTCTCGGTGAGCGTGCCGATCTGGTTCACCTTGATAAGCACCGCGTTCGCGACGCCCTGCTCGATGCCCCGCCCCAGGCGGTCGACGTTGGTCACGAACAGGTCGTCCCCCACGAGCTGAATCCGGCTCTGCAGGCGCTGGGTGAGCTGGGCCCATCCCTCCCAGTCGTCTTCGGCGAGCCCATCCTCGATCGAGACGATCGGATAGCGATCCACCCACTGTGCGTAGAGCTCAATCAGCTCGGCGGCGCTGCGCCGGCTCTGATCACCCTTCTTGAAAACATAGGCGCCGTTCTCGTAGAGTTCCGACGCCGCGACGTCGAGCGCGATCGCGATGTCCCGTCCCGGCTCGAAGCCGGCGGTGTGAATAGCCTGCATGATCACATCCAACGCCGCCTCGTTGGACGGCAGCATCGGCGCGAAGCCACCCTCATCGCCCACCGAGGTGGACAGCCCCATGCCGCTCAGCACCTTTTTCAGGTGGTGGAAGACCTCCACGCCCATGCGCAAGGCATCTTCGAACCGGTCGGCGCCGATCGGCACCACCATGAATTCCTGGGCGTCCACGTTGTTGTTCGCGTGCGCGCCGCCGTTGAGGATGTTCATCATGGGCACCGGCAGCACCCGCGCCATCGGCCCGCCCAGATAGCGATAGAGCGGGATGCCCACGTCCTCCGCGGCGGCCCGCGCGACCGCGAGCGAGACGGCCAGGACCGCGTTGGCACCCAGCTTGGCCTTGTTGGGCGTCCCGTCGGCATCCATCAGCTCCGCATCGACGCCGATCTGGTCCGAGGCCTCGATGCCCTCGAGCCGCGGGCCCAGCACCTCGTTGACGTTGCGCACTGCTTCTTGAACGCCCTTGCCCAGGTAGCGCTTGGGATCGCCGTCCCGCAACTCGGCTGCCTCGTGCTCTCCGGTGGAAGCGCCGCTCGGCACCGCCGCGCGACCCCGCGCGCCGCTCGCGAGCACCACGTCCGCCTCGACCGTGGGGTTGCCGCGACTGTCGAGAATCTCTCGTCCGTGAACCTCGATGATGGTGGACATAGCAGTCAAAGGTAACTCCCTGACTCCTGACTCCTCACTCCCGCGCCCCCATCGCCACCAATGCCGCCCGGGTCCGCTCCGCTAGTTGGGCGCGATCCTCATATCCCAGACCCTTCGTCGGGATGGCGTCACCAAGCTTCAATCGCACCGTCCCCTGCTTCGGGCTCCAACTGCCGCGCGGCATGAGCTCGTAGGTCCCCTGACACAGCACCGGCACCACCGGGGCCTGCGCGGCGATCGCGAGCACAAACGGGCCTTTTTTGAACGGCATCAGTTTGCCGTCACGCGAGCGGGTGCCCTCCGCAAAGACGACGGCCGAGCTTCCGTCGCGGATGTACTTGGCGGAGTCATCGTATGCCGCGAACGCGGCGGACTTCAGCTGTCGCTTGATGGGGATGTGCCGCGCGGCGCGCATGGCCATGCCCATGAGGGGGATCCAGTCCATCCCTTTCTTGTAGACGAAACGCACGGTGCCCGGCAATTCCGCCAGCAGGGCCCAGATGTCGAGCTGCGAGGCGTGATTCGCGATATACACCTTGGACACCGAGGGCTCCAGCCGCTCCCGTCCTTGCACCTCGACCTTGATTCCCGTGCCTCTCAGCATGCCGCGGCCCCATTCCCGCGCTGCCCGGTCGTAGATCCCGCCGCTGCGCTGCTTGACGCGGAAGCTGGCGCTGAGCAGCACCCGCGAGCCCCAGTATCCCATGTAGATGATGAAGGAGCCGAAATAGCGCAGGGTCTGGATCATGCGAAATGCTCGTACCCGGCCAGCGCCACGGGCCGGCCGGCGAGCTCGAGGCTCAGCCCGACACCCGCTTGAACCTCGCCAATTCGCGTCAGGGGAAATTCGGCTTCGCCGGGAAACGCCGGCGGCAGAACGACCAGCAGCTCGTAGTCCTCGCCGCCCTTCGCGGCAAAGACGCTTCCCGGCTCGCCCGCGAGAAGGGCCTCCGCCCTCACCGCGGGATGGCAGGGCACCCGCTCCAGCTCGATCCTGACCGCCAGGCACGACGCGGCGGCCAGGTGGCCGGCATCGCCCGCGAGCCCGTCGCTTACATCGAGCATGGCCCTGGCGCCGTGCGCCGCGAGCCAGCGACCCCATGCGATCCGGGGCTCGGGCCGAGCGAAGCGTGCGCGTGCACCGGGATCGGGATCGCGCGCCGCGAGGAAGGCGCGGAGCGCGGCGCGCGCTCCGCCCAGCTCCCCGGTCACCCAGACACCGTCTCCGGGAACTGCACCGGAGCGCTTGACCGGGGTCTCGGCCGTGCCGATGACCGTGAGAGCCAGCGCGATCGCGTCGCCGCGCGAGAGATCGCCGCCCAGCACCTTGCCACCCACCGCATCCGCCGCGGCCCCGACACCCTGCATCAGCGAGACAAAGGTGCTCACGGGCTCGGCGGCGGGAATGGTAAGCGCCGCAAGCACGCCAATGGCCTCCGCTCCCGACGCCGCGAGATCGGAAAGGGCCGCAGCCGCTGCGCGCCAGCCGATTTCCTCGAGCGTGAGCCATTCGCGGCGGAAATGCACGCCCTCTACGCTCACATCGGCGGAGAGCGCAACAGTGGTGTCGCCCAGTCTGAGCAGCGCGGTGTCGTTGCCGAGCCCGCGCGCCCGGCTGCCCAGCGCAGCGGCAATCGCCCGGATGCGGTCGAACTCGCCGCCGCCGCCGAGCGGTGTCTCCGTCATCCCCTCACACCCGGGCGGGTGCGGGAAGCTCGTGCAGCACCGGCGGGCGCGGCGGGGGCGGCAGCCGGCGCAGCAGATCCCAGTGGCGCCACACATCCGGCAGCGCCGCGAGCACATCCATCGGGCGCATCGAGCGCGCGCTGACCCGCCGGGCGGCGAGGTCGGCGGCTTCGCCGAGCGCGAACGCGGCCACGCCGGCGGCGCGCTGCGGCTCGAGCTCCTGCGCCGCCAGCGTCGCGGTGAGCCCGCTCAGGGTGTCTCCGCTGCCACCGCTCGCCAGGCCCGGGTTACCGGCCGCCACCGTCAGGGTTGCCCGCCCCGGGCTCGCCACCACGGTGGGCACGCCTTTGAGGAGCAGCGTCGCGCCCAAGCGCGCCGCCGCCGCTTCCGCCGCTCCCCAGGGGTCCACGTCCAGTCGGGGCGCGAGATCGGGAAACAGCGCGCGGAACTCTCCGGCGTGCGGCGTCAGGATGGCGCGGCGGGACGCGAGCGGCTCGCGCAGCCGCTCCACCTGGCCGGCAAAGGCCATGAGCCCGTCGGCGTCGAGCAGGACGGTGGCCGCCGGGCCCAGCGCCGCAATGACGTCCAGCACGAACTCGGCGCGCGCGACCCCCCGGCCTAACCCGGGGCCGATCACCGCCGCGTCGGCGCTGCCGAGCAGGGCCACCGTGCGCGCCGAGGGCCGCGCTTCGAGCGGTTGCACGCAGGTCTGCAGGTCGGGTTCCGCGGTGGCCACCACCGCGGCCGATCCGGCGGGCGCGACCAGGTGCACCAGGCCGGCGCCCGCGGCGAACGCGGCCCGTGCCGCCAGCCGGGCGGCACCCAGCATTCCCTCGTCGCCGCCCACGATGACGATCCTGCCACGGCTGCCCTTGTGGGCCTGCGCCGCGAAGGGGAGCACCGCTTCGGCCGCGCCGCTTGCGGTAAGCAGCGCGGGCCAGGCGGGATCGGGCGGGGGCAACCCGATGTCGAGCACGACCAGGTCCCCGACTTCATCGCGCGCCAGCAGCTGCCCGCGGCGGTAGCCGCCGAAGGTCACGGTGAGCGCCGCGCGGAGCGCGCCATGCTGTACCCCGTCGGCGAGATCGAGTCCGCTGGGGCCGTCGATCGCGACCACAGGCACTTCGAGATCGCTGATCCGGCTGAGCAGGGCGGCGACCGCCCCGCGAGGCTCGCCCCGGGCGCCCGTGCCGAGCAGCGCGTCCACCACGAGGCCGGCGCCCGGCCAGGGTCCGTCCGGGGCTACCTCGCGCACACCGCACTCCCGCGCCAGCGTGCGGACCAGGCCGGGGAGCTCGCCGCCGGGCTCCCCCGACGCCGCGACCCACACCGCGACGCCCGCGGTGTGGAGAGTTCGCGCGACGACCCACCCGTCGCCTCCATTGCCACCGGGCCCGCAAGCGACCAGCACTCCGAGCCGCAAACGTTCCGGGAACCGGGCGGCGAGCACGGCGGTCGCGCCTCGACCGGCACTTTCCATGAGGGTGTGAAGCGGGATGCCGCATGCCGCGGCCCGAGCGTCCCAGCTCTTGGCCTGTTCGGGAGTAAGCACGGGGATGTGAGGCACAGCGAGATCAGGGACCAGCTGACGGTCGTCTCATTTGTGCGACTGCTGAATAACCCGCCCGAAACTGATCTCCCCGTTATCGATCCGGAGATTGAAACCGCAGTCGGGATTGGTGCAGACCCACGCCTTGTAGGTGATCGGCGCCCCCTCGCGGCCATAATCGGACAGTGGAATCAGGGTCCCGTTGGCGCATTTCTGGCAGCGGGGCCACTCGATGGGAGTTGAACTCGTCATGCCTCCTGCCCCTTGCCCCGTAACCCCTGACCTCTGATCCCTAGTTGTTCAGCTCTCGCGCGCCCTGCCACACGTATCCCTCGTCGAACGCCTGCGCAAACCCGTACACCCCGTGGAAGTCCTCGACTTTGTCCCCCGGCTGGGTGACCAGCACGCCGACCCCCACCAGAGAATAAACGATCCGGCCGAAGTCATCGGTACCGTGAATGCCCCAGTGCTCGAGGACCGAACGTGCCATCAGGCCGTACTGCTCCAGGGCGAATTCACGGCAGGCGTGCGTGACCTCCGGTCCCGAGACATGGCGCCGTTCCGGCAGCTTGCCCTGCAGGTACTCGATACTCGCCAGCACGAAGAGGTAGGCGCGGTCGTCGTAGCTGTTGCCCCGCTCGCGCAGCTTGGCCAGTACGTCGCCCGCCACCCGGAGCCCGCTCATTGCGCCTCCGCCATGACGGGCAGCGGCGCGCGCCCGTAGAGCGGGAACCCCGCGGCGAGGTCCTCGACTTCGCCGCGAATCCGCTCAACGGTGACCTCGTCGCGCTGGGTCAGCACCTGATCGATCAGGTCGGCGATCCGGGTCATCTCCTCGAGCCCCATGCCGCGCGTGGTGAGCGCCGGCGTGCCCAGGCGGATGCCGCTGGTGACGAAGGGTGACTGGGGATCGTCGGGAATGGTGTTCTTGTTGACGGTGAGACCGGAGCGAACCAGCAATCCCTCGGCCACTTTGCCCGTCAATCCCCTGGGACGCAGATCGACCAGCATGAGGTGGCTGTCAGTGCCACCGGACACGATGTCGAAGCCGCGCTCCATCAACGCCGCCGCGAGGCGCTGCGCGTTGGCGATGGTCTGGTGTGAGTAGGTCTTGAACTCGCTGGTCTCTGCTTCGCCGAGGGCGACGGCCTTGGCGGCGATGATGTGCATCAGCGGGCCACCCTGGGTGCCGGGGAAGACCGATTTGTCGACGACCTTGGCCAGCGCATTGCCGCAGAGAATGATCCCGCCCCGCGGTCCCCGAAGCGTCTTATGGGTTGTTGAGGTGACCACGTGTGCATGGGGCACCGGTGAGGGGTATACCCCACCGGCGACCAGTCCAGCGAAATGCGCCATGTCCACCAGGAAGGCAGCCCCTACTTCATCGGCGATGCTTCTGAACGCCGCGAAATCGATCACGCGCGAGTAGGCACTGCCCCCCGCCACGATCAGCTTGGGTCGGTGCTCCCGCGCCAGCTCTCGCACTTTGTCGTAGTCGATCAGGCCGGTGGCGGGATTCACACCATAGTGCGTCGCGCGCCAAATGATGCCGCTGTGGTTGACCGAATGTCCGTGCGACAGGTGGCCGCCGTGCGGCAGGGACATAGCGAGGATCATCCCGCCGGGCGCAACCAGCGCCATGAAGGCCGCGAAGTTGGCCTGGGCGCCCGCATGGGGCTGCACGTTGGCGTGCTCCGCGCCGAAGAGGTGCTCGGCGCGCTCGATCGCCAGCCGCTCCACCTCGTCCACCACCTCGCAGCCGCCGTAGTAGCGCTTCCCGGGATACCCCTCGGCGTACTTGTTGGTGAGCGGCGTGCCCATCGCATCGATCACCGCGCGGGAGGCGAAGTTCTCGCTCGCGATCAGCTCCAACCCGTCGCGCTGCCGTGCCAGCTCACGGTCGACCAGCCGGGCGACGGCGGGATCGGCGATGTTGAGCGGCGCCGCGTGATCAAGCATCCGGTCCGGTCTCCTCGATCTGGGCGAGACGGCGCGCGTGCCGTCCGCCGGCAAAGGGGGTGTTCAACCATTCCTTGAGGATTGCCACACCCTGCTCTTCATTCAGAAAACGTGCCGGGAGCACCAGCACATTGGCGTTGCCGTGCTCGCGGGCGAGCTGCGCGATTTCGGGCGACCAGGCCACCGCCGCGCGCACTCCATGATACCGGTTGGCGGCGTAGCTCATGCCGAGCCCCGTGCCGCAAAGCAGAATCCCGCGTGCATTCTCTCCCCGAGCCACCCGCTCCGCGACCTGGTGGGCAAACTCGGGGTAGTCCACGGATTCCGCCGAGTTGGTGCCGAGATCGAGTGGCGTATAGCCCAGCTTCTCCAGCTCCTTCACCAGGCGCTGTTTGAGCTCAAAACCTGCATGATCGGCGCCGATCGGGATGACTTCAGGCATTGGCTCCAATCTAGCGCCCCGAAAGAAAAGGGTGAACAGCCCGCGGGCGTTGACGTTGACTGTTGACGGCCGCCCGCTTTGCTTCCCGCATGCCCCGTCTCGCCGGCCTGCTCATCAGGGTTGCTTTGCTCATTCCGCTCCTGGCGGGGGCCCGGGTCGACTGCGGCACGACGGACACCGGGGCGCTGCCGGTAGGAGCCGCTCCGGCGGCGGCCGAGCCGGATTGCCACCACGGCCGCGGCCAGCAGCACTCGAGCCGGCCCGACGCTCCCACCAGGCATCACGGTGGCGGGCCGCAGGGTGGGCATTGCCCGGTCTACCACTCGTGCGCGGTGGATTTCTCGCTTACGGCTCGTCTCATCCCGACCGGGGTCCCGGTCTTGCCATCCCTCCCGGCCGAGGCGGCGTTCAGCGCCTTCAACTCCCGCTCACAGCTTCCGGAAGTTCCCCCGCCAAAGTCCTAGTCCGCCAGCCACACTTCGCCGGGGTTACGTCGGGGCGCGAACGCGCGACCCCGCAACGGCGCGACTTCGACTTCCTGTGAAACATGCACCGTTCGAGAGCTTTGACGCTGGGCACTATGGCGATGGTGGGCGCCCTGCTGCCGATGCACCACGGCCGGCTGGCCGCCCAGGCGCACGTGATGACGACGCCGCTCGACATTCCGATGGATCGGATGAGATCCGGCACCACCTGGGTCCCCGATGCGGCGCCAATCGCGTCGCTGCATGGCCAGCTCGGTCGCTGGGACTTTACCGGGCACGGGCTGATCTTTCTGCAGTACATCGACGCGTCGCTCGGCTACATTCGCGATTTCGCGCGAGGCAGGGGCATGACGCTGGGGCTGGGCGTTCGGGGCTCGGTCGGATTTGCGCCGAGCGCGATCGAATCGTCGTACGGCTCACGCCACCCGGTGGGCGGCACGGTGTTCCTGCGGATCAGGCCCGCGCGCATCCCAATGTCCCACGACATGGAGGGAATGCAGGGGATGAGAATGCGGCAATAGCGGCGGTGGCAGGAATCGCGACTGTGGCGGTCGGGCATGGCGGTTCGTCTCCCCGTAACTGTGAGCGAACTCGTGCCGGATGCAGATTCTTCCAACCATGCGGCGGTCGGTGATCCCGGTACTTCGGGAGGGCCGCGCTACCAGCCGGCCTACAGCTCGGAGCAAATCCAGTCGCTGCGCATCCTGCGCGTCAACTTCCGGGAAGATCTGCTCCATTGTGTCTTGTCGGACGGAAAGCTGCTTTGTGTTCCCATCGGCGCATCTCCCGCTCTCGCGGCCGCGCCGATGCACGCCCGCGATCAGTGGCGGATCAGCGGGGATGGTAAAGCCATTGTCTGGTACTGTGACGAGCTGAAGGAACACCTGAGCCTGCGGTCGCTGCTCTCCGGTCTCGAATCTGAGGGGGCCTCGCTGTCCGAATCCGACCCCTCGCGCTGATCAGCGCCGTCCCCCGCGCCACATTTTGCTCAAACCCACTACCGCCGCGATCCGCTCCTCGGCGAGCCGGTCCGCCGCCTGGAACGACGGGATCCCGTCGCGCGCGGCGATGGCGAACACCTTCAGGATGGCGTCGTAGATCTCCTGCGCCTTTCGCTGGGCGCGCTCCTGGGGCCAGCGCTCAAGCTCGCCGTACACGTTGATCAGGCCCCCCGAATTGATTACGAAATCGGGTGCGTAGAGCAGCCCCTGCTTTTCCAGCGCGATACCGTGGCGCTCCTCCGCCAGTTGGTTGTTGGCCGCTCCGGCGATGATTTCGACCTTGAGCCGCTTGAGGGTTTCGTCGTTGATGGTGGCGCCTAGCGCGCAGGGCGCGTAGATGTCGCCGGGCTGGTCGTAGATCGCGTCGATTCCCACGGCGCGCGCGGCGAACTCAGCGACCGCCGCCCTGAGCTTGGCGGCGTCGATGTCGCTGATCACGAGCCGGGCGCCTTCCCGGTGCAGGTAGCGGCAGAGGGCGACGGCGACTTTGCCCGCCCCCTGTACCAGCACCGTCTTCCCGGCCAGGCTGTCGTTGCCCCAGCGCTGTTTCGCCGCGGCCTTCATGCCCATGTACACGCCGTAGCCGGTGACGGGAGAAGGATCGCCCGAGAGGTTCTGCAGTCCGGCGACGTAATCGGTCTCGCGGCGGACGAACTCCATGTCCGCCTGCGAAGTCCCCACGTCTTCGGCGGTGATGTAGCGTCCGCCCAGGGAATCCACGAAGCGTCCGTGCGCGCGGAAGAGCGCCTCCCGGTCGGCTCGGCGGTTGTCGCCGATGATCACGGACTTGCCGCCCCCCAGATTGAGCCCGGCCGCCGCGGCCTTGTAGGTCATCCCGCGCGCCAGCCGCAGCGCGTCGGTGACGGCCTCATCGGTGCTGGCATACTGCCAGAACCGCGTCCCCCCGAGCGCCGGCCCCAGCGTGGTATCGTGAATGGCGATGATGCCGAAATACCCGCAGGAAGGCTCGTGGCAGAACACCAGCTGTTCGTAGCCTTCCGATTTGAGCTCAGCGAAGACGTCCATGTCTTTTCCTAGTACGCGTAAAAGCCTCGGCCCGACTTCCGCCCGAGTTGCCCCGCGGCCACCATGCGCTTGAGCAGCGGGCAGGGCCGGTACTTCGGGTCACCCAGGCCCTGGTGCATGACCTCCAGAATCGCGAGGCACACATCCAGCCCGATGAAGTCCGCGAGCGCGAGCGGGCCCATCGGATGCGCCATGCCCAGCTTCATGACGGTGTCCACTGCCTCGGGAGTGGCCACTCCTTCCATCACCGCGAAAATGGCTTCGTTGATCATCGGCAGCAGGATGCGGTTGGCGACGAAGCCCGGATAGTCGTTGACCTCGACCGGCGTCTTCCCCAGCCCCCGGGCGATCTCGAGCGTGCGCGCCGTCGTCGCGTCGCTGGTGGCCTGGCCGCGAATCACCTCGACCAGCTGCATCACTGGCACCGGATTCATGAAGTGCATTCCGATCACCTGCTCAGGGCGGCGGGTCTTCGCCCCTATGGTCGTGATGGAAATGGAGCTGGTGTTGCTGGCCAGGATCGTCCCGGACCCGCAGAATCCATCCAGGGCCTTGAAGATTCCGAACTTAAGCTTGGGGTCCTCGCTGGCCGCTTCAACCACGAATTCGGCGCCGGCAGCGGCGTCGAGCGCGCTCTCCGGATGGATGCGCAGGAGCACCTGCGCCGGCGCGTCGGAAGCGAGCGTGCCCTTCTTGACCTGCCGCTCCAGATTGCCGCGAATGGTACCGAGGCTTTGGTCGAGCGCTGCGCGCGAGACATCGATCAGCGTCACCTCCCAGCCGTACTGCGCGAAGACGTGGGCGATGCCGTTGCCCATGGTGCCCGCGCCGATCACCGCCGCGTTGCTCATGCCGTGCTCTCCTTGCGTCTCCGCGAGGCCAGCAGCGCCCCGCCCAGAATGCAGAGCGTCGCGAGCGCGCCACCCTCGGGCCCGAACGGCCCGCCGGTCAACCAGCCTGGACCGCCCGGCGAGTAGTCGAGCCACGGCATCGGCAGCGGAATCCCGCTCACCGGCGCGGCCAGGCCGGCCAGGATGAGATTCCAGCCCAGGTGCGCCCCGGTCGAAGTCCAAAGGCCGCCGGGCGTGAAGAAGGCCAGACCGAGGAAAATCCCCGCCAGACCGATGTTGACCAGCGCAAGTCCCGTGACGCCGGGATTGTCGGAGTGACCGAAGCTGAAGAGCGCCGCGAGCGCGACCAGGGCGGGAATCCGGCCGAAGGTTTTGGACAAGGCAATGAGCGGCACTCCGCGAAAGGCCAGCTCCTCCGCGAATGCGGCCGGCAGCATCACCGCGCCGGTCAGCAGCAGCGCCTTGATCCACTGGGCCACGCTGCCACCGTCATCCCGCCATGCCGCGTGGCCGAGCGGCACCGCCACCAGCATCGCGAGGCCGGCGAGCAGGGCGCCCACCAGAAGCCCCCAGCCGAGCCCGCGAACGCCCCGGCGAAGCGGAGCGAATCCGAAGTCCGCCGCCGAAAGCCGCAAGGCCTTGCTGCCGATGAGCCAGGTGAACGAGCCGTACGCCAGCACGAGCGCTGAGGTCTCGACCGCCGCGCCGAGCAGGGGCTCCGGGGCCGGACTGGGGATGAGCTTGCCGGCGAGGAGGAGGAGCAGAATGGCGAGGATGTAACCGCCGAGCAGGAACAGCAGCGACCAGCCAACCGCCTTGAGGCGCTCCCTCAAAGCGCCTCGACCGCAAGCGCCACCGCGTTGCCGCCGCCCAGACAGAGCGTCGCGAGCCCGGTCTTCGCGCGGCGGTCCTTGAGCGCGTACAGCAGCGTCGTGAGGACCCGCGCCCCGCTCGCCCCGATCGGATGCCCGAGCGCGATGGCCCCGCCATGCACGTTGACCCGATCCCAGTCCCAGCCAAGCGCCCGGCCATCCGCCAGGGCCTGCACCGCGAAGGCCTCGTTGGCCTCGATGAGATCGTAGTCCGCGATGCTTCCCCCCGTCTGCCGCAGCAGATTCTGCACCGCGACGATCGGCGCGAAGAAGAGGTCGCGCGGCTCGCCACCTCCGGTGGCGTAGGCGGTGATCCGCCCGAGCGGCTTCAATCCATGGGTCTTCGCAAACGCGAGGGACGTTACCACCAGGGCGCTGGCCCCGTCGTTGAGCCCGGGCGCATTGCCCGCGGTGACGGTACCGTCCTTCTGGAACGCGGGTTTGAGGCGCGCCAGGGCCTCCAGGGTGGAGTCCTTGCGCGGCCCTTCGTCCTTTTCGATTAGACTCGGCCCGCTCTTGCCCTGGACCTCGACGGGAACGATTTCCTCCCGGAACTTGCAGTTCTCCATCGCCGCCAAGGCCTTCTGGTGGCTCTGATAGGCAAATTCGTCCTGCTCCTGGCGGGTGATGCCGGCCTTCTGCGCGGTGTACTCCGCGTAGCCACCCATGTGCACGCCACCGAAGGAGTCCCAGAGCCCGTCGTGGATCATCCCGTCAATCAGGGTCTGGTTCCCGGCCTTGATGCCGGTGCGCATGCCGAAGAGGTAGTGCGGCGAGGCCGACATCGCCTCCATGCCGCCGGCCACGACGCACTGGGCGTCGCCCGCCTTGATGGCCTGCGCGGCGAGCATCACGGCCTTAAGCCCGGAGCCGCACACTTTGTTGACCGTCAGGGACGCAATCGTTCCGGGCAGCCCGGCCTGAATCGCCGCCTGGCGAGCGGGCGCCTGCCCCGTCCCACCCTGCAGCACGTGGCCCATGATCACCTCGTCGATCGCTTCGGCAGCAACGCCGGCGCGATTGACGGCCTCGCGGATGACCTTCGCGCCGAGCTGCGGGGCCGTGAAGGACGAGAGGGCGCCAAGAAACTTGCCGATGGGCGTGCGGCAGGCGGAGAGGATGACAGGGGTGGTGGCGTCGGACACAGGGGGCTCGGTTGAGATTCGCGCGAAGAAAACTAGTCGGTAGGCGGTAAGACGGTAAGACGGTTCGCGCGCTGCCCTACCGTCCTACCGACAACGTCCGCGTCCTGATCTGCTCCCGCACCAGCGCCACAAACTCCTCGACCTTCACGACCTCCTGCTTGTTCCCCGCTCCCCGCACCCGGATGGCGACGCTGTCGCCCTCGACCTCCCGCTGCCCAATCACCACCATGTAGGGAACCTTGTGCACCTCACCCTCGCGGATGCGGTAGTTGAGCGTCTGGCTCCCCGCCTCGAGGTGAGCCCGGATCCCCGCGTCCCGCATCCGCCGGGTTACCACCGCCGCCACCTCCACCTGCGCCTCGCCGATCGGAAGCACCCGCACCTGCTCGGGCGACAGCCACACCGGAAACACGCCGGCGAAGTGCTCGATCAGGATGGCCATGAACCGTTCAAAAGACCCGCTGACGGCGCGATGGATCACCACCGGCCGGTGCTCGTGGTTGTCCTCGCCCACGTAGTGGAGGTTGAACCGCTCTGGTGCCTCGTAGTCGAGCTGGATGGTGCCGAGCTGCCACTTGCGCCCGATGGAATCGGCGACGTCGAAGTCGATCTTGGGCCCGTAGAAGGCGCCATCGCCCGGCTTGAGCTCGTAGGGCAGCCCGGTGGCGTCGAGCGCGGCGCGCAGCGCGGACTCGGCCCGGTCCCAGGTCGCATCACTCCCGATGCGCACCGGCGGCCGCGTCGCGAACTTGAGCGTCGCGGTGAGCCCGAAGGTGGCGTAGAAGTGCAGGATGAAATCGGCGAGGCGCTGTACCTCCTCCGCGATCTGCCGTTCCATCAGGAAGATGTGACAGTCGTCCTGCTGAAACTGCCGCACCCGCGTCAAGCCGCTGAGGGCCCCGGACACCTCGTTGCGATGCAAGACGTCATAGGTGCTATAGCGCAGCGGCAGCTCGCGGTACGAATGTTTTTTCGCCGAGTACAGCAGGTAATGCGAGGGGCAATTCATCGGCTTGAGCGAGAAGTCGGGCTCTCCGGTCTCCTTGTCGAGCACCAGGAACATGTTCTCCCGGTACTTGCCCCAGTGCCCGGAGAGCTCCCACAACGCCTTGTTGTAGAGCAGCGGAGTACGGATTTCCTGGTAGTCGTCGCGCTGCAGCTCCCGGAGATACTCGTTCAGCACGTTGATCATGATGGTGCCACGCTCGGTCCAGAACGCGGCCCCCGGCGCCCAGGGGTGGAACATGAACAGGTCCAGCTCGCGGCCCACCTTGCGGTGATCTCGCTTGCGGGCCTCTTCGAGCCGGTGGAGGTAGCGCTCCAGATCCTCCTGCTTGAACCAGGCGGTGCCGTAGATGCGCTGCAGCATCTGCCGGCGCTCGTCGCCGCGCCAATACGCGCCGGCTCCGTGCAACAGCTTGAAGTGCTTGAGCCACCCCGTGCTGGGAAGGTGCGGCCCGCGGCAGAGGTCGGTGAAAGGGCCGTCGGCGTACACGGTGATGGTTTCGTCCTGGCCCAACTCGGAGATGCGTTCCAACTTGAGCGGATCGTCGGCAAACCGCCGCGTGGCGGCCTCCCGGTCCACCACTTCCCGCTGGAACGGATAATCCTTCTCGGTGACCTGGCGCATCACGCCCTCGATCTTCTCCAGATCCTCGGGAGTGAAAGGGCGTGGCACCTCGAAGTCGTAGTAGAAGCCGTCCTCGATCGGCGGACCGAAGCCGATGCCCGCCTGCGGAAAAATCTCCCGAACGGCGGTGGCCAGCACGTGCGCCGCCGAGTGGCGCAGCAGCTCGAGCGCGGCCTCATCACGCTCGGTGAGGATGGCGACCGTCGCATCCTCTTCGAGCGGGCGAGCCAGATCGCGCAGCTGCCCGTTCACCCGGATGGCGAGCGCCGCACGCGCCAGCCCGGGCCCGATCATCCGGGCCAGCTCGAGCCCGCTGGTGCCGCTCGGCACCTCCTTGACGCTGCCATCGGGGAGCGTGATCCGCAGGTCGCTC
This sequence comes from uncultured Gemmatimonas sp., assembly GCA_964649225.1. Taxonomy (GTDB): domain Bacteria; phylum Gemmatimonadota; class Gemmatimonadetes; order Gemmatimonadales; family GWC2-71-9; genus JABFSM01. Next base: position 14,694 of record CAZYPO010000033.1, read on the forward strand.
ACGGCCGCGCCTCCAGCCCCGCGGGTTGGGTCGGGATGGGTGTGCGGCGGGAGAGCGCCAGAAACAGGCCCAGTCCGGTCAGGACCAGCGTGGCCAGCAGCACGAGGCGGGCTACAGGAAGGCGGCGCATCAGGCTTTCTCGAAGGTGTGAGAGCGTACTCGAGGGTATTAAGTTAACTGGATGCAAGTGTCTGTCGCACGACGGGTTGAGCGCGGCTCCGGGGGCGAACTGGGCGCCTGGGCGCTGCTCGGTTTCGGGACCGGGATCGCGGCCGGCTTCCTGCTGAGCGAGGTCTTCGGCGCCGGGGGCCACCGTCGCGTGGGCCGGTTGCTGGGGCGGGGCCAGCGGGCGCGTAGCATGCCAGCCGGCCGCCCTGCGTTGCTCGCCACGGTGCGCGCGGCGCTGCAGGCCGATCCGCTGCTCGCCGCCGAGCCGCTCGAGGTGCGTCCCCGGGGGGGCGGGCTGGAGCTGCGCGGCTGGGTCGCGAGCCGCGCCGCCCGCGCACTGGCCTATCGCATTGCGCGCGCGGCCGCGGGGACCGGTGAGATCACCAATCACCTCCTCGTGCTCGGCGAGGACGACCGCGCCGAGGCCCGCGAAGAGTCTCCCCGCTCCGCATGAGCCAGGACGCGGCGCTGCCACCGCAGTACGACCCCGCAGGACTCGAGACCGCGCTCTACGACGAATGGGAGCGCCAGGGCCTGTTCCGCCCGGCTTCGGATCGACCGCCCGCCGGACTTCCCGACCGCCCGACCGACCGCGCGTACGTCATCATGATGCCGCCTCCCAACGTCACGGCCCAGCTGCACATGGGCCACGGCCTCAACAACGCGATCCAAGACGTCCTGATCCGCTTCGAGCGGATGCGCGGGCGCGACACGCTGTGGCTGCCAGGCACCGATCACGCCGGCATCGCGACCCAGAACATGCTCGAGCGCGAGCTGGCCGCCGAGGGCAAGACGCGCTTTGACCTGGGCCGCGAGGGGTTCGAACGGCGGGTCTGGGCCCACGTCAAGGAGACCGGTCCCGCGATCCTCCGGCAGCTCCGCGCCATCGGCGCCAGCTGCGACTGGGAGCGCACCTACTTCACCCTCGATGAAGAGCTGTCCCGCGCCGTACGCGAGGTGTTCGTCTCGCTCTACGACAAGGGCCTCATCTATCGCGGCAAATACATCATCAACTGGTGCCCACGCTGCCTGACGGCCCTCTCCAACGAGGAAGTCGACAAGGAGGAGGTCGACGGGAAGCTCTGGCATATCCGCTATCCGTTGGAGGGCGACGACCACCGGCACATCGTGGTGGCGACCACCCGGCCCGAAACGATGCTGGGGGATACCGGCGTCGCGGTGCATCCCGCCGACCCGCGCTACACGGCGTTCTGGGGCCGCGCGGCCATCCTGCCGCTGGTGAACCGGCCGATTCCCATCGTCTCCGACGACGCCGTGGATCAGGGTTTCGGCACCGGCGCGGTCAAGCTCACTCCCGCGCACGATCCGGCCGACTTCGAGCTCGCCAAGCGGCACCAGCTGCAGCGGCTCGATGTGATGACCGACGACGCCCGCATGAACGACGCGGTGCCGGAACGCTTCCGCGGCCTGGATCGCTACGAGGCGCGCACGCGCGTGGTGGCCGAGCTCGAGCAGCTCGGATTGCTCGAAAAAGTCGAGCCCCACCGCCACGCGGTGGGGCACTGCTACCGCTGCGAGACCGTGGTGGAGCCGCGCCTCTCGGACCAGTGGTACGTGAAGATGCGCCCGCTGGCCGAGCCGGCCTTGCGCGCCTACCAGAACGACAAACTCCGCTTCATCCCGGAGCATCGGGGGCCCGAGTACGCCTTGTGGATGGAGAACATCCGCGACTGGTGTATTTCCCGCCAGCTCTGGTGGGGACACCGGATTCCGGTGTGGTACTGCGAGAACCTCTCCTGCCGGAAGGTCAGCGCCAGCCGCACCGACCTCACCAAGTGCCCCGCGTGCCGCGGTCGGGTGCGCCAGGACGAGGACGTGCTCGACACCTGGTTCTCCTCGCAGCTGGTGCCCTTCTCCAGCCTCGGCTGGCCGGCCAAGACGCCCGACTTGGAGCGCTTCTATCCGGGCGACACCCTGGTCACCGCGCCGGAGATTCTCTTCTTCTGGGTCGCGCGGATGATCATGGCCGGTCTCGAGTTCATGGGCGAGGTGCCCTTCACCACGGTGTATCTCCACGGTACCGTGCGCGACACCCGGCATCGCAAGATGTCCAAGTCGCTCGGCAACGGGATCGATCCCCTGGATGTGGTGCGCCGCTATGGCGCCGACGCGCTCCGCTACACGGTGGTCTCAGGGCTTTCGGTCGGCACCGATCTGATCCTCGATCCCGAGGATCTGGAGACTTCCTTCGCGCCGGGGCGCAATTTCGCCAACAAGCTGTGGAACGTGGGGCGGTTCATTCTCTCCAACCTGAACGGTCCGGTGCGCCCGCTCGGCGGCCTCTATGAGAATGTGGTGCGCCGCGGCGAGCTGACTCTCTCCGACCGCTGGATCATCGCGCGCTGCGAGGAAACGGTCCGCGAGGCGACCGCCGCCTACGAGCGCTTCCGGCTCAATGACGCGGCGCTCGCGGTGCACCACTTCCTCTGGAGCGACCTGGCGGACTGGTATGTCGAGGTGATCAAGCCGCGCCTCCACGGGACCTTGCCCGGCGGCGATGTGGCCCGCGCGGTGGTGACCCAGACCTTCGAGGTGGCGCTGCGGCTGCTGCACCCGGTCATGCCCTTCATCACCGAGGCGCTGTGGAAGCGGCTCCCCGGCAATGCGGAGCGCGAGTCGATCTCGCTGGCGCCCTGGCCCGGCAGCGATCGCCGGGCCCTCGATGCGGAAGCCCTGCGCCGCTTCACCTCGCTGCAGGAGCTGGTAGGCGCCTTCCGCTCGATCCGCGCGGAGTACGGGGTACCCCCGGGTCTCACGGTGCGGGCAACGGTCACCCGCCCCGGCCCCGAGACGCGTGAGGTGCTCCGGCAGGAGCGTCCCACCGTCCGCCGCCTGGCCAAAGTCTCGAGCCTGGAGCTCAAGGAGCGCGAGGACGACTCGGTCAACGGGCAGGCCGGGATGGCAACCGCCAACGCGGTGCTTCCCGACGGCTCGCTGGTGTCGGTCCCGCTCGGTGACCTCATCGACCTCAAGAAGGAATGCGCGCGGCTGCAGACGGAGTTCGACCGGCTGGCGGGGGCGATCGCCGGGCAGGAGAGCAAGCTCGGCAACGAACAGTTCGTCGCCAAAGCGCCGGAAGTCGTGGTCGCGCGGGAGCGCGAAAAGCTCGCCGCCTGGCGCGAGCAGGCCGGCGTGCTCGCCGAGAAGCGCAAGCGGCTCGGCTGCGGGGTGTGAAGACCGCGGCGAGCGGATACCGGTACCCGGTCGCCGGTTGCTGGTCCCTGCTGGTTCTCGCCTCCTGCGCCCGGGTCCAGGCACCGCCCGGGGGCCCCACCGACTTGAGCCCGCCGCGGCTGATTTCCACTTCGCCGGACAGCCTCGCGGTGCTGCCCGGCTTCAAGGGCGAAGTCGAATTCCGCTTCGACGAGGTGGTCTCGGAGGGCAGCAGCCCCAACTTCGGCCTGGGCAGCGGGGATCTCGAGAAGCTGGTGATTCTTTCGCCGTCGCTGGCGGTGCCTTCGGTGCACTGGAGGCGAAGCCGCTTGACCGTGCGGCCGCGCGACGGCTGGCAGCCTAACACGGTGTACCGCGTCGAGCTGCTTCCCGGCCTGGCCGATCTCTCCGGCAACCGGAGCAAGAACGGAGGCGTGGTCACCTTTACGACCGGCGCGCCGCTGCCGGCCACCACACTGCGGGGTCTGGTGGTCGACTGGAACACCCAACGGCCCCAGCCGCGCGGGCTGGTCGAAGCGATCCTGCTCCCGGACAGCCTGCCCTACCGGACCAGCGCCGATTCGACCGGTCATTTCGCGCTGGGCCCGATCCCCGCCGGCGAGTATCTGGTGTACGGCGGGTTGGATCAGAACCACGACTTCCGGGTTGATCGCCGCGAGCCGTTCGATTCCCTGCGGGTGGCCGCCGGACGCGACAGCGTGGGAGAACTGTGGGCGTTCCGGCACGACAGCACCGCGGACCGGTTGTCCAGCGTGACGCCCAACGACTCGCTCTCGCTGGTGTTGACCTTCTCGCAGCCGCTCAATCCCTATCAGCGCCTCCCCGCTGATTCCGTGGAAGTCCGCTTGTTGCCCGATTCGGTCCCCGTCGCGGTGCTCCGCATCCTGCCCAAGGAAGAGTACGACTCCGCCTACCCGTTGCGGCCCCGGGTGGACACGACCGCGGCGGGACGTGCCCGTGCGGACAGCATCCGCGCGGATTCCATCGCGCGCGCGCGCGCCGACAGCGTGCGCATCGACTCGCTGGCCCGCGCGCGCGAGGCCATGCAGATCCGCATCCCCGGCGCCCAGCGTCGCCGCGAAGTCGGACCCGACACCACCGGCACCGGCCCGCTGCGCACCCGGCCGGCCCTGTTCGACAAGCTCTATGTGCGCTTGGGCGCGCGCCTGCGTCCCGGGGCAACCTACGTGGTCCTCGTGCGGGGCATCGAGAACTTGAGCCGCGTGGCGGGCACCGCGCGGCAGGGGGTCAAGATTCCGGAAGAGAAGCCGCCTGCCGACACCACCAAGGCCAAGCCCGACACCGCCAAGCGGGTGCCGGGATGAGCGATCCCCGCCGGACGCTGCCCTCGGTGGCCCGCCTGCTGGAGGAGGCCGGCGTCCGCGCGCTGCTGGCCCGGGCGCCCAGGAATCTCGTCGTCGCCGCAACCCGCGAGACCCTCGCGGCGGTGCGCAGCGGTCGTGCCGCGGTCCCGGACGACTGGGTCGCGGAGATCAGCGAGCGCGTAGCCCGGCGCGCGGCGCCCTCGCTTCACCCGGTGCTCAATGCCACCGGCGTGGTGCTGCACACCAATCTGGGTCGCGCCCCGCTCGCCGCCTCCGCCCTCGCGGCGGTGCGGGCCGTGGCGGCGGGCTACAGCACGCTGGAGCTCGATAGCGCCACCGGGGCGCGCGGCAGCCGCAGCGACCATTGCGCCTCGCTGCTCGCCGGGCTCGCCGGCACCGAGGACGCACTGGTGCTCAACAACGCGGCGGGCGCGCTGCTGCTGGCGCTCAACGCGCTGGCCCAGGGCAAGGAGGTGCTGATCTCGCGCGGCGAGCTGATCGAGATCGGCGGGTCGTTCCGGATTCCGGATGTCCTGGAGAAGAGCGGCGCGACGCTCCGCGAGGTGGGCAGCACCAATCGGACCCATCGCGACGACTACCGGCGGGCGCTCTCGCCGCGCACCGGCGCCATCCTCACGGTCCATCGCTCCAACTTCGAGCAGAGCGGGTTCGTGGCGACCCCGGACCCCGTGGAGCTGGCCGGTCTGGCCCACGAAGCGGGGCTGCCCTATCTGCACGACGTGGGCAGCGGGTTACTGGTGGATCTGTCACCGTGGGGACTCCGCACCGAACCGAAGGTGGGCGACGCGGTGGCTTGGGGCGCCGATCTCGTGTTGTTCAGCGGTGACAAACTGCTGGGAGGGCCGCAGGCCGGCTGCCTGGTCGGGAAGGCGGAGCTGATCGCGCGGGCAAAGAAAAACCCGCTGGCGCGCGCGCTCAGGGCGGACAAGATGACGCTCGCCGCCCTCGAGGCGACGCTCGCGCTTTATCACGATCCGGCGGTGGCGCTGCGGGAGATTCCGGTGCTGCGGATGCTGATCATGTCCGCCGAGGAGCTCCGCGCCCGGGCGCAACGGATCCTGTCCGCATTGTCCTCACCGGCCTCACTGTCCGCCGGTTACTCCACACCCGGCGGCGGCTCCTTCCCCGGCGCCGAGCTCCCCACCACGCTGGTCTCGATCGACGCCGGCGACCTCGGCGCAGCCGGGCTTGCGCTGCGGCTGCGGCTTGGCAGCCCACCGATCATTGCCCGGGTCCAGGATGACAGGGTGGTACTTGATCCGCGGACGCTGCCGTTTGAGGCGCTTGAAGCGGTTGGGAACGCGGTAGTGCGGGCGCTGAGTGAGGAATAGGGTCCAAACCGACTCGGAAGTCCTCAACGCCTCCGGCGCTTCGGGGACCCGCGCTTCCCTGCCTCCTGCTCCCCCACCGGCCGTTTCCCCCGTTGCTCGACCAGCCTCGCGCGTTCCGGATGCCAGCGCCAGCGCGGTTTGGGCCCCCTGAGCAGCACCCCGCCCATCCAACGCGCCCTCTCCGAGAGCTCGAACCAGTCGGCCTGATTGGCCAGCACCCGCTTCCCGAGTGGGGTGAGCCACAGCTCGCATTCCTTGAGCTCCGCATCGGGCAGCCGGGACAGGTTGCGCCGGGAGCCCGCCAGCGCCGGGTAATCACCCGAAGCGAGATCGCGGAGCACCGCGTAGAACATCGAGTCGCCCAGGTAGGGCCGGGGCTCGCGCTGCTGCACCGCGACAAACGCGGCCCCCGGGGCCCGGGCGCCGTTCTCGATGGCTTCGAGGGCCAGCTGCTCGGTCTGGCTCAGGCCATTCCGGGTCGACGGATACTCGGCCAGGTAGCGCTGCAGCGCGCCGCGCAGGAAGGGCAACGCGCGCGAGCGCATCCGGCTCAGGCGATTGAGCTCCCGGGGATGATGATGGTTGAGCGCGGCCCAGGCCTCCCGGGCCAGCGCGAACTGGCGTCGGGTCACCCGCTGCCGCCCGGGCAGCAGGCTGGCCAGCTGCTCCGGGGTGAGCTGCCCGAGACCGATGAAGCGCTCCACCCCAGGAAACTCCCCGATGCAGACCAGGGAGATACGGGTCTCTTCCTGGAAGGGCGCCAGTCGCTGTAGCAGATACACCAGAATCACCTGGTCGAACAGATCGGCCTCGAACCAGAGGACCGTTTCGTCATAGCGCACGCATTGGGTGACCCGCCAGTCCTGCCCCAGCAGCTCCCGGTAGGTCTCCGCCATGGGGGCGGCATAGCGGGCGGCAAGGTACGCTGCGCGCTCCTTGAGGCGCTGGCGCTCATCGGGATAGCGCCGGAGGGGACCTTCACAGAGGACGTCGCTCCAGCGGATCTTATCGCCGGCGAGTCCTGCCTCATTCAGCTTGTCGAGGATGTCGTCGCCGCAACGGATGTGGAGGAACTGCACCGGGTCCGGGAACTCGGATAGTTTATACTTCCGCATCATGCGCTTGCGGGTCGCGACGGTCGTATCAGGAAGGGGCAGCAACCTGGCGGCGCTCCTCGACGCGCTGGACGGCAAGGCGCCCGCGCGGGTCGTTCTCGTCATGAGTAATCGGGCCGACGCGGGCGGGCTCAGCGTGGCAAGCCAGCACGCCGTACCGACCCATGTCTTCAATGATAGCGCCGATCCCGCGGAGTGGTGCGGCGTGCTCGGCGCGGCGCAGGCGGATCTGGTGGTCCTGGCGGGTTATCTCAAGCGGGTGCCGGCGAGGGCAGTCGAGGCGTACTGCGGCAGGATGCTGAACATCCATCCGGCGCTGTTGCCGCGCCACGGCGGGTCCGGAATGTACGGGCGACGGGTGCACGAGGCGGTCCTGGCCGCGGGCGACTCCGAGTCCGGCGCCACGGTCCACCTGGTGACCGACGAATACGACGGCGGACCGATCCTCGGCCAGGCGCGCGTGCCCGTGTTCCCGGGCGATACGCCGGACTCGCTGGCCCAGCGCGTGCTGGAAGTCGAACACCGCTTGTTGCCCGCGGCGATCCTCGCAGCGGCCGAAGCCGGCCACCCAGTCCCATTCAGTCTGGAGACCATGAGCCCTCGACTCCCGATTCCCGAATCCCGCTTCCCGGTCCGCTGAACCATGCCCCGCGCCCTCATCTCGGTCAGCGATAAGCGCGGCATCGTTGAATTCGCCCGCGGCCTGGTCGAGCTCGGCTGGGAGGTCGTCTCGACGGGCGGCACCGCGGCCGCGCTGCGCAAGGCGGGCCTGCCGGTCACCGCAGTGGAAGAGGTGACCCACTTCCCCGAGATCCTCGATGGCCGGGTCAAAACCCTCCACCCCGCCATTCACGCCGGTCTGCTGGCGCGTCCCAAAATCGAGGGGCACCGCCGGGAGCTGGAGGCGCACCAGATCCTGCCCTTCGAGCTCGTCGCGGTGAACCTCTATCCCTTCCGCGCCACCATCGCCCAGCCTTCGGCCACCGAAGACGATGCCATCGAGAACATCGACGTGGGGGGGCCTGCGATTCTGCGCGCCGCGGCCAAGAATTACGAGAACGTGATCCCGGTGGTCGATCCCACCGACTACCACAAAGTGCTGGCCATGCTGCGCCTTGGACCCGTGGGTGACGAGTGCCGCCGCGCGCTGGCCGCGAAAGTGTTCGGCCATACCGCCGAATACGATACCGCGGTGGCCGGCTACCTCACCGCCCACGAGGAAGGCCTGCCGCCGCGGATCAACCTCTCAGTGGAGCGCATGCAGGACCTGCGCTACGGCGAGAATCCCCAGCAACGCGCCGCGCTCTACGCCACCGAGGAGCCGCGCGGGATCCGTGACATGAAGCAGCGCCAGGGCAAGGAAATCTCCTTCAACAATCTGCTCGACATCGATGCCGCCACCGCCGCGGTGGGCGCGTGGAAAAATCGGCCCGCCTGCGCCATCATCAAGCACACCACGCCCTGCGGCATCGCGGTGGGCCGCACTGCGCTCGAGGCGCTCAATAAGGCCCGCGCCACCGATCCGGTCTCCTCCTTCGGAGCGGTCATCGCCTGCAATACGGTGGTCGACCGCGAAATGGCCGAGTCGCTGCGCGACCTCTTCGTCGAGGTGGTGGTGGCGCCCTCGATCCCCGAGGACGCGCTGGAGGTGTTCAAGGAGAAGAAGAACCTGCGGGTCGTGGAGCTGCCGATCGGGATTCCCGCCGGCTCGCTCGACTGGAAGAGCGTGCGGGGCGGCTTCCTGGTGCAGGACCGCTTCAGCTTCGATCCCTCGGAGGAGGGCTGGAAAGTGGTGACCACCCGGGGCCCGACGCCCGAGGAGTGGAATGATCTGCGCTTTGCCTGGACCGCGGTGGCTTCGGTCAAGTCGAACGCGATCCTGATCGGACTCGACGAGCAGTCCATCGGAATCGGCGCCGGGCAGATGAGCCGCGTGGACGCGGTCTTCCTTGCCATTCACAAGGCCCGCCAGCAACACCACGTCACCGAAGGAGCCAGCCTCGCCTCCGACGGCTTCTTTCCCTTCCCCGACGGAGTGGAGGAAGCCGCCCGCGCCGGGATCCGCGCCATCATTCAGCCCGGCGGCTCGGTGCGCGACGCCGAGATTATCGCCGCGGCCAACCGCTACGGCATGGCGATGGTGCTCACCGGCAAGCGGATGTTCAAACATTGAGCACAGCGGCCCCACCGGATTCCACCCCCCAGCGCCCTCCGTACGGATGGGCGGCGCTGGTCGCGCTGGTGGTGTTCGCGATTTACGTCGCGACCCTCGCGCCCACGACCGCGTTCTGGGACACCTCCGAGTACATCGCGGCGGCCAAGACGGTGGGGATTCCCCATCCGCCGGGCAATCCCCTCTTCGTCATGCTGGCGCACGTCTTCGGGCTGCTGCCACTCGCGGCCTCCTACGCCATGCGCATCAACCTGTTTGCGGCCGTGACCAGCGCGCTCGCCGCCGGGCTTTGGTTCCTGGTGGCCGAGCGCTGGCTTCGTAACCTCGTGGCCGACCGCGCACTGCGGCTGGGTTCCGCCGCCACGGGGGTGCTGGTGGGTGCGTTGTCGTGGACCGTGTGGAATCAGTCCACCGTGAACGAGAAGGTCTACACGGTCTCGCTCTTCTTCATGGCGCTGGTGACCTGGCTCGCGGTGCACTGGGGAGATGACGAGCCCGGCCCCCACCGCGACCGCTGGCTGATCCTCATTGCGTACCTGCTTGCCCTGACCTCGACCAACCACATGATGGGCGTGCTGGCCGCGCCCGCAGTGATCGTATACGTCCTCTGGACCGACTGGCGCGTGCTGACCCGCCCCAAGGTGCTGGTGGGCATTCTGTTCGCCGTGGTGGTCGGGGTCTCTCCGAACTACCTCTTCCTGCCGATTCGGGCAGCGCAGTTCCCTCCGATCAATGAGGGGGAGCCGGTGTGCCGCAGCATTCTCGCCGCCATCCAGAGCGTGGTGCAGAACGGCAGCTGCCAGCCGCTCAGCGACGTGCTCAACCGGGTACAATACGGCAAGCCGTCGGTGTTTCATCGCCAGGCCGACATCCTCTCCCAGTTTGCCAACTACTGGCAGTACTTCAGCTGGCAGTTCGCACGGGACTGGCCGGGTGTGCTGCGCGCCCTCGCAACCGCACTCTTCACGGTGACCGGCCTGGCGGGGCTGTGGGCCATCCTCAAGCAGGATCGCCGCGCTGGCCTCGCCGCGCTGGCCATGGTCGGCACCCTGACCGTGGGCCTGGTGTGGTACCTCAATTTCAAGTACGGCTTCTCGATCTATCCGGATCGCGCCGATATCGACGCTAACACCATGCGGGAGGTGCGCGAGCGGGATTACTTCTTCCTCTGCTCCTACGCGTTCTTCGGCACGCTGGTGGCGGCGGGTGTGGGCGCGACGGTGCGCGACCTGGTCACCCGCTTCCACTCACGCGCCGCGGCGCTGCCGGTGTTCGCGCTGGCGCTGATCCCGCTGCTCGGCAACCGGGTCACCGCGAGCCGGAGCCACGAGCGCATCGCGCATGACTTTGCCCGCGACCTGCTCGAATCGGTGGAGCCCTACGGCATCCTGATCACGGCGGGAGACAACGACACGTTCCCGCTCTGGTTTGCGCAGGAAGTCGAGGGCATCCGGCCCGATGTCACGCTGGCGAATCTTTCGCTGATGAACACCGACTGGCACCTGCGCCAGATCCGCCGGCGGCTGACACCCGAATTCGACCCCGCGAAGTCGATCGAGCTCTGGAAGCCGCGCTCGGATACCAGCGGCGTCCGGCTCGGGATTCCGGGACCGGAAGGCTGGATCCGCCCCACCACGCCCGCGCTGGCCGAGACCGAGAAGGAGCTCGACAGCCTGCCGGAATACTCCCGAATCCCCAAGGGCAGCGCGGTCAAGTTCGGTCAGGTGGAGGTCGTGTTCAACAGCGACCTCCTGGAGCGCAAAGACATCGCCGCGCTGTACCTCATTCGCGACAATCTCGGCAAGCGACCCCTCTACTTCGCGTGGAGCGATGGCGGGTACCCGGATGAGAGTCTCGGGCTCACGCCGTATCTGGTGTCGCAGGGGCTGGTGCGGAAGCTCTATCCCCAGCCGGTGGTGCCGGGGGGGAACATCGCGCTCACGGCCATGGGCTACACCGATCTCGAGCGGACCCGCGTGCTGCTCGAGAAGGGCTATCGCTGGCAGAGCGCCACGCGCCACCGGCCTCGCGGCTGGGTGGATGCGCCTTCGGCCAGCATCCTGCGTCTCTATGCCATCGTGTACGGAGGGATGGCCGCGGCCTTCCGCGAGCACGGCGACAGCGCGCTCGCGGCGCGGGCCGATTCGATCGCCAAGCTGGTGGACAGCGAGATCAAGAAGGCAGGCGGCTTCAAGTAAGGTTGGCCCGCGACCTCCCCGAGAGCCGGGCCAGCATCGCGTAGCGGACCAGCCCCCACTCGTTGGGGATGCCGAGCGCGCGCCGGATATTGGTGCGGTGAAAAGTGATGGTCTTTTCCGTGAGGCCCAGCGCCTCCGCGATCTCCGCGTTGGTCCGGCCGTCGCTCAGAAGCTTGACGATCTCCCGCTGCCGGGGCGTCAGCTGGGAAAGTCCCAATCCCTGCTCATCGAGAGACGGCGCGCCTCGCTTGAGCGCCGCGCGCGCCACGTAACGGCGGCCCGCCATCACCTCCACGATCGCCGCCTGCAGTTCCTCGATCCCGGCGTCCTTCGGGACGAAACCGTCCGCACCGGCTTGGAGGGCCGCTTCCGCCAGCGCCTTGTCGACGAACATGGTGACGATCAGAATCTTGAGGCCGGGCACCTTGGCACGGATCGGCGCGATCAGGTCGAGCCCGTTACCCAGCGGCATCGACAGGTCGAGCAGCAGGCAGTCGGCCGGCTGCCTGGCGACGAGCTTGAGCGCGGCGGCCCCGCTGTGGGCCACACCCACCACGCGGTGGCGTGGCTCCAGCAGCTTGCGCAGCCCTTCCACCACCATGGCGTGATCGTCGGCGATCAGCAGACGCACCGGCTCCACTCAGCCCTCCACCAGTGGGAAAGCAACTTCGATCAGCGTGCCGTGCCCCGGCTGCGACGACACCTCGAAGCGGCCGCCGGCGAGCGTGGCCCGCTCCTGCATGGCGATGAGCCCCAGCCCGTTGCGGCCGGCGTCCTCGCTGGAGGCGAAGCCACGCCCCTGATCGACCACCCGTAGGCTCATCCAGCCGTCCGCCGCGCTCACCACGAGCTCAGCGGCGGTGACGCCCGCATGGCGCGACACGTTGCGGAGCGCCTCCTGGGCGATGCGATAGCTGGCGAGCGCGACGTCCGGCTTGAGCGGCAGCGGCGCCTCGGGCGCATCGAGCGTGACGGTCAGGCCCAGCGAGCGCCCCATTTCGTTGACGAGGCTGCGGAGCCCCGCTACCAGACCGGCCTGCTCCAGCATCGAGGGGTGGAGCCGGTGCGCCACGGTGCGGAGCAAGTAGGACAGGTCGTCCAGCTCGGTGGTGACCGCCGCCAGCTTCTTGGCGTCGTCCGGGCGTGCCTGGGCCTGGGTCTCCGCCCACAGGAGCTCGAGCTCGGCGCGCACCACCATCACCCGCTGCAGTGCATCGTCGTGCACTTCACGCGCGACCCAGGCCCGCTCGGCTTCCTGCGCTTCCAGCAGACGCCGGGCGTGGTCGCGCTCCACCCTGAGCACCCGGCGCTGTGAAATCACCAGCGCGACGATGAAGCCGACGAGGACAACGGCGAGCGCGAGGACGCCCGCGATAAAAACCCACCAGACGGCAACACCGGTATCGGACAAAGCATCCCTCGCGAAATGA
>CAZYPO010000033.1:27749-30431 GCA_964649225.1 uncultured Gemmatimonas sp.
CTTTCCCGATTCCTTCGCGATAACGCCGGGTGAGCGCGGCAGCGGCTGGCAGTGGAATCCGGTGGTCGCGGGCAGGGAGGGCCATGGCGGGTCTCCTGTATCTGAGTGGGCTTCGAGGAGAGCAAATGCGTCGCAAAGCTCGGCAATGCGAGCGCTCGGCACAAGAGGGTCCGGACGGACTGGAGTTACCTCCAGGATCATGACTGGAGTTACCTCCAGGGTGGTGACTGGAGTTACCTCCAGGGTTGCGACGGGAGTTATGTCCAGCTTGTCCGATCTCAGCGGCTCTCTCATTGTTAAGGACACGAATCGGAGCAGTCCTTCATCCGCATCCTCTACCTCGAGCACACTGAGGCGGACGCAGAGCCGCCGCTTGCGGCGCTGCGCCGCGCCGGATTCCAGCTCACCGCCGAGCTGGTCACCGATCGCGCCGGTTTCGAGGCCGCGCTCACCGCCGGTGGCTTCGACCTGGTGCTCTCCGGGTACACCCTCCCCGCGTGGACCGGCATGGATGCGCTGACGCACATGCACGAGCGCGGCATCGATGTGCCTTTCATTCTGGTCACCGGTTCGCTCGACACCGACGCCGCCATGGCCTGCGTGCGGCAGGGGGCTTGCGACTACGTGCTCAGGGATCAGCTCGGCCGTCTGCCCCAGGCCGTGACCCACGCCCTCACTGAGCGCAAGCTGCGCGAGGACAGCCGCCAGGCTCGCCGGCAGCTGGCTGAGAGCGAGCGGCGTTTCCGCTCCCTGACCCTCGCGACCTCGGATCTCGTCTGGATCGCCGATCGGGCCGGCCGCGTGAGCGGGCGGCTGGCGCGCTGGCAGAGCTTCACCGGCCAGAGCCAGGCCGAGATCGCCGGCTTTGGCTGGCTCGAGGCCCTGCATCCCGACGATCGCGGCCCGGCGCGAGCCGCCCTCGACCGCGCGATTGCGGCGGCCAGCCCGTTCGAGCTGGAGCTGGGCCTCCGCCGCGCCGACGGAGAGTACCGCCGCTTTGCCTTCAAGGCCGTCCCGGTCAAGGGGCCGGATGACGCACTGCTGGAGTGGATCGGGAGCGCGAACGACTTCACCGAGCATGCCGGGGCGCTGCGGGCGCTCAAGGAAAGCGAGCTGCGCTACCGGGCCCTGACCGAGGCCACCTTCGACGGCGTGGTCAGCACCGAAAACGGAGTGATCGTCGAGGCCAACGAAGGCTTCGGCGCGATGTTCGGCGCGGGAGCGGACGAGCTGCTGCACACCCCCTTCCTGGATCTGCTCGAGCCGGCCTCTCGCGCGGCGGTGCAATCCGTGATGGAGAGCGGTACTCCGCAGAGCTACAGCTTCTTCGCGCGAACCCGGGACCACCGGCGGCTCGAGGTCGAGGCCCTTACGCGCGCCTCGGTGGTGGCAGGCCGCAGCGTCCTGCTCACCGCGCTGCGCGATCAGACCGCCCAGCGCGAGGTGGAGCGGCAATTCCTCCATGCGCAACGGCTCGAAGCCGTCGGCCAGCTGGCGGGAGGCATCGCCCACGATTTCAACAACATCCTGACCAGCGTGCTGGGTTTCAGTCAGTTCCTCATCGACCAGCTCCCCGAGGAGAGCCCGCATCGGGAGGACGCCAGGGAGATTTACCGGGCCGGTGAACTGGCGGCCCTGTTGACGCGCAAGCTGCTGGCCTTCAGCCGCCGCCAGCCGATGCGTCCTGAGGTGCTCGATCTCAACCGAGCGATCGAGGAGGCCTCCCGCATGCTGGGCCGGCTGCTGGGCGAGGACATCAGGGTCGAGCTGTCGACTCGCGCCCGGCCGGCCCTGGTGAGCGCCGACCCGGGCCAGCTCGAGCAGGTCCTGCTCAATCTGGCCGTCAACGCTCGCGACGCGATGCCGCGTGGCGGACGGCTACGCATTCAAACCGCCGTCGCGGATCTCGGAGCGGGACTGTTGCACGCCGGCGGCGTGGTCCCACCGGGACGCTACATCCAGCTGACCGTCGCGGACGAGGGCGTCGGCATGCCGCCGGAAGTCCTGGACCGGATCTTCGAGCCATTTTTCACCACCAAGGGCGGCACCCGGGGCGCCGGACTCGGGCTGTCCACGGTGTACGGCATCATGCAGCAAGCCGGCGGGCACGTCGTGGTGCAGAGCGCTTCGGGGCGGGGCAGCAGCTTCGACCTGTATTTCCCGGCCGCCCAGGCGGAGGCCACCGGCGTCACCGTCAACCGTCCCATCGGCGCCGCCTGGGGCGACGAGACCATCCTGGTCGTCGAAGACCAGCCGGCCATCCGCGCCCTGGCGCAGCGGGTGCTTACCCAAGCGGGTTATACCGCGCTGATCGCTGAGAGCGGAGACCAGGCGCGGACCGTCGTCCTGAACGCCAGCCGCCTGCACCTTATCGTCATGGATGTGCTGCTGCCCGGCGAGCACGGCCCGCAGGTGGCGGCCGAGCTGCGCTTGGCGCACCCCGAGGCCCGGCTGCTCTTCATCTCAGGGAACAGCGGCGTGGGCGAGGAGGCCGAGCTTCCCGAGGGACAGTACTGGTTCCTGCAAAAGCCTTTCACGCCGGACCAGTTTCTGGCGACGGTCCGGTCGGCGCTCGACGCGCCCGCGGCCCCGGTCTTAGATTCCGGGATCGGGCGTGGTGGCCGAGCGGTTTAAGGCAGCGGTCTTGAAAACCGCCAAGGGGGAAACTCCTTCGTGAGTTCG